>JABFXA010000216.1 GCA_013361955.1 Nocardioidaceae bacterium | reverse complement strand
CGGGACACGGGTGACCTCTCGGCGGGACACGGGTGACCTCTCGGCGGGACACGGGTGACCTCTCGGCGGGACACGGGTGACCTCTCGGCGGGGCCGGTCAGTGGGGGGCGGTGGGTTCGGTGGGTTCGCTGGGTTCGCTGGGTTCGCTGGGTTCGCTGGGCTCGGTGGGCTGGGTCGCGGTGCGGCCGAGGCGGCTGTGACGGCGGCCGTACGCGAAGTACACGACCAGGCCGATCAGCATCCAGACGAAGAACCGAAGCCAGGTCTCCACGGCGAGGTTCAGCATCAGGTAGAAGCAGATCAGCGCGGCCACGATGGGCACGACGGGCACCAGCGGGACCCGGAAGGACCGCTCGAGGTCGGGCCGGCTGCGGCGGAGGAACAGCACGCCGAGGCTGACCAGGATGAAGGCGAACAGCGTGCCGACGTTCACCAGCTCGGCGAGCACGTCGATGGACGTGAACGCCGCGAGCACCGCGACCAGCACGCCGACGGTGATGGTGACGACGTACGGCGTGCGGTACGACGGGTGCACCCGGGCGAAGACGCCGGGCAGCAGGCCGTCGCGGGCCATCGCGAAGGCGACCCGGCTCTGGCCGAGCAGCAGGATCATCACCACGACGATGATGCCGACGGCGGCGCCGAAGGCGATCACGTTCGCGATGCCGTCGTGGCCGATGTTCGTGAACGCCGTGGACAGCGGCGCGGGGTCGGTGGGGTCGATCTTCCGGTAGTCCTGCATGCCGGTGAGCACCAGCGAGACGGTGACGTAGAGCGCGGTGCAGACGGCCAGCGAGCCGAGGATGCCGATCGGCATGTCCTTCTTGGGGTTCTTGGTCTCCTCGGCGGTGGTGGCCACCACGTCGAAGCCGATGAACGCGAAGAACACCACCGCAGCCCCGGTGACGATCCCGCCCCAGCCGTACGTCAGCGGCTCGAGGCCGAACAGCACCTCGACCAGCGGCTGCTTGATGCCGCCGCTGCCCTGGGCCGGCGCGCTGTCGGGGATGAACGGGCTCAGGTTGCTCGACTTGACGAAGAACAGCCCGGCGACCACGAAGAGCAGCGCGACCGCGACCTTGATCGCGACCGCGACCTGGTTGACACGGCTGGACAGCTTGATGCCGATGACCAGCACGGCGGTGAGCGCGAGCACCAGCAGACCGGCGGGCAGGTTGATCGCGCCGTCGCTGGCACTGGCCACCGAGGCGGGGATCTCGAGCGGGGTGCCGTCGAGGACGTTGGCGAGGTAGCCGGACCAGCCGCCGGCCACCGCCGCGGCGCCGACGATGAACTCCAGCATCAGGTCCCAGCCGATGATCCACGCGACGATCTCGCCGATGGTCGCGTAGGAGAACGTGTAGGCGCTGCCGGCGACCGGCACGCTGGAGGCCAGCTCCGCGTAGCACAGGGCGGCCAGCCCGCAGGCCACCGCCGCGATCACGAACGAGAGCGCGATCGCCGGGCCGGCGTACTGCTTCGCGGCCACGCCGGTGAGCACGAACAGGCCGCCGCCGATCGTGACCCCGACCCCGAACACCACCAGGTCGAGCGCACCGAGGTTCTTCTTGAGTCGGTGCTCCGGCTCGTCGGTGTCGCGGATGGACTGCTCGATCGACTTCGTCCGCATCACGCTCATGCCTCGCACCCTAGCGACGAAATGCCGGAAACGCCTTGTGGGGCTTGGTGTTTGGCAACACCAAGCCCCACCGGGAGCGGCTGGATCAGGGCAGCTTGGTGATCCGGTCGGTGGCCGTCGGGGTGTACGGGTCGTGCGCGGAGAGGTACGCCGCGAACGCGTCGATGTCCACGCCGCCGAAGAACTTGTTCGTGGCCTGGGTGAACGCCGGGAAGCCGTCGCCGCCGTCGGACAGGAACGAGTTCGCGACCACCCGGTAGGTGCGCGCCGGGTCGAGCGGCTCGCCGTTCACCTGCACCGACTCCGGCACCACCGCGAACGGGCTGTCGTGGTAGCTGTAAGTGACCCCGGAGACCTGCAGGATCTTGCGCGAGGCGGCGTTGGTGCCGGTGCCCTGCTGGTTCAGCAGGGTGAGGACCTGAGCGCCGGTCATGTCCATCGACACGTCGTAGTTGTTGAACGGCTGCACCGAGAACGCGTCGCCGTAGGTCACCGAGCCGCCGGCGGCCTGCAGGTCGGCGCGGATGCCGCCGGGGTTCATGAACGCGATCTCCGGCACCTTGCCGCCGGTGACCGTCGACTGGTCGGCGCGCTGGGCGTCGGCGATCAGGTTGCCGAGCGGGGACTCGCCGCTGTCGTCAGCGGTGCGGGTGACCGAGGTGGCGCCGTTCGCGAGGTGCCCGATGACCTTGCCGGCGATCGGCTCGACGAGCTTCTTGTACACCGAGATCAGCGAGGTGATCGCGGCGTCCGGGGTCACGGTCGCGTCGTTGGTGACGACGTGGTTGTCGGCCTTCTCGGAGTCGCGCACCACGTCGCCGGTACGCCGGTCCAGGTCGAGGTCGATCTCGGTGACCAGCCGGCCGATGCTGGAGCCGCTGGTGACCAGCCGCTTCTGCCCGTCGCGGTCACGGAACTCGCAGTTGTACGCCTGGTGCGTGTGACCGGTGATCACCGCGTCGATGCGCGGGCTGAGCTGCCGCTCGATGTCGACGATCGGGCCGGAGATGCCCGGGCACGAGTTGTACGCCGTCGGGTCGGCCGGGAAGCCGCCCTCGTGCAGCAGCACCACCACGGCGTCGACGCCCTGCCGGTGCAGCCGGTCGGCGACCGCGTTGGCGGTCTCGGCCTCGTCGGAGAAGGTGAGCCCCTCGACGCCGGCCTTGGTGACGATGTTCGGGGTGTCCTCGAGCGTCATGCCGACGAAGCCGACCTCGATGCCGTCGTACCTCTCGACCTTGACCGCCGGGAACACCGTGCGGCCGGTGTCGGTGTGCGTCACGTTGGCCGACAGGTACTGGAAGTCGGCGCCCTCGAAGGTGTGGTCGGGGCACGAGTTCTGGTTGTTCGCGCCGGTCGGGCCGTCGTCCAGGCAGCCGCCGCGCTGCATCCGGACCAGCTCCTGCCAGCCTTCGTCGAACTCGTGGTTGCCGACGCTGCTGATCTGCAGGCCCATCTCGTTCATGGCCTCGATGGTCGGCTCGTCGTGGAACGCCGCGGACAGCAGCGGGGTCGCGCCGATCAGGTCACCGGCGGCGACCGTGACCGAGTGCATCCGCTTCTGCGCGGCCTCGGCGCGCAGCTCCTTCAGGTGGGTGGCGAGGTACTCCGCGCCGCCGGCCGGCACCCGGACCTCGTTGCCGTTCGCGTCGCGCCCGGTGACGATCCGGCCCGACGAGCTGGTCGCGGGAACCTTCTCGAGCTGGCCGTGGAAGTCGTTGAGGGCCAGGATCTGCAGCTTCACCGGCGAAGGGCCGGGGCGGTCCGGCGGGTCGGCCTGCGCAGTGCCGCTCCCGAGGCTGGACGCGATCAGCGTCAGCGACGAGAGGGCGGTGACGGCGAGCGCGGTCAGCGCTCGGCGGCGGGGTCGGGGCATGGGTGGTCTCCCTCGTGGCTCTGAGTGCACCGAGATCGCTCGGCTCACGAAACGCGGAACATCTTCACCCGAACTCGCGAGTTCGCAAAACCCTCGGAGGCCAACAACAGGTAACGATTCGCGGTCCGGTCAGCCGCGCGCGACGAGCACGTCGGCCGCCCGCCCGGCCAGCCGTGCGGAGTCCAGGTGGAACATCCGGCGCAGCACCCGGTCCGGCTCGCCCTCGGGGTGTGCCGGGCTGCCGGTGCGCGACAGCGCCTTCAGGAAGGACCACACCTTCGGCTCCCCGAAGCGGTCGGTGAGGGACACGAAGGCGGCCAGCGACAGGTTGTAGTCGTACGCCGGGTCCTGGTCGCCGAAGAAGGTGCTCGACGGCATCGCGTCGACGCCGCGGCGGGCCCGGGCGGCGGTCGACGGCCCGACGTACCACAGCGACGGGGAGCCGCCCCGGGTCGCGACGTACTCCGCGAGCCCCTCCTGCACCCACGCCGGCGTGCCGTACGCGGTGCCGGCGAGCGCAACGTGGGTGATCTCGTGGCTGAGCAGGTAGGTGCCCTCGAGCTCGCTGCGCGGCAGGTAGCGGGGGTTGATCACCACCCGGGTGGCGACCCGCCGGGTCGGGTGCTCGTTGTCGTCGAGGACCGGGAAGGCGACCGCGGCGCGCGACTGCATCCGCTCGCCGAGCGCGCGAAGCACCTGCGGGTCGGACAGCGCGTAGACGACCACCCGGCCGGGCCAGCGCAGCGGCACCTCGGCGCGCACCCGGCGCACGCTCTGCTCCGTCCACTGCATCAGCGACGTGGCCTCTCGCTCCGAGCCGCGGTCGAAGAAGCCGAGGGCGTGCGCGGTGCGGTGCACGGAGATCCGGGTCAGGTCCCAGGGTGCGTCGCGGGCGCCCTCGGCCTCGCGGGCGCGGACGTCGTCGTCGGACACGATCTTCCAGTGGCCGTGCACGGGCGCGAGCGTGAGCCCGTACGTCGTGGTCACCGGCACCGGGTCGAAGCCGCGCAGCTGCAGCCGTTGCTGGACGTACGGGATGTACGCCGTGGCGCGGAACCTGTCCTGCGCGAAGCCGCTCGGCCAGGTCGCGTCGGTGGCGTGCAGCGTGAAGGTCCGCAGCGGCATCGCCACCAGGTTCGCGAACAGCCGCTTCTGGCGCCGCACCATCGCGGTGTTGCTGACGTCCAGCGTCGACAGGAACGCCCGCTCGTCCTTGTCGCGCACCGCCCGCTCGCGGCGCTGCATGATCCGCTCCGCGATCCGGTGCCGTTGCGCCTCGACCTGCAGGCCGGTCGGCGTCCGGACCGTGGCGCTCGGGCTGGTGGCCGGGGCGAGCGGGTGGTCGGACGCCGGCGCCGCGGTGCAGCCGGCGGTGAGCAGCAGCGCGACCGTGAGGGTCAGGCGGAGGCGCACAGCCCCGCGAGCCCCTCGAGCAGCCGGTCGACGTCCTCGTCGGTGGAGTACGGCGCCAGGCCGGCGCGCACGGCGCCGGTGTCGCCGAGGCCGAGCCGGCGGGACGCCTCGAGGGCGTAGAAGCTGCCGGCGGGGGCGTTCACGCCGAGCCCGGCCAGGTGCTTGTGCACCTGGTCGGAGGCGACCCCGTCGACCGAGAGGAGCACGGTCGGCGTGCGCCGCGCGGCGGCGCCGTAGGTGGTCACGCCCGGCAGGTCGCGCAGGCCGGCCAGCAGCCGCGCGAACACCGCGTCCTCGTGCTCCTCGACCGCCGTCATCGACTCGACGACCCGCTCCCGCCGGGTGCCCGCCCCGGAGGCCAGGGCGGCGATCCAGTCGACGGTCGCGGTGACCCCGGCGAGCAGCTCGTAGGGCAGCGTGCCGAGCTCGAACCGCTCCGGCACCGCGTCGGTCGACGGCAGCAGCTTGTCGGGGTGCACCGACTCCAGCAGCACCGGGTCGGCGGCGAGCACGCCGAGGTGCGGGCCGAAGAACTTGTACGGCGAGCACGCGTAGAAGTCGGCGCCGAGCCCCCGCGCCCCGACCGGGGCGTGCGGGGTGAGGTGCACCCCGTCGACGAACAGCAGCGCGCCGGCGTCGTGCACGTCGGCGGCCAGCGCCGGCACGTCGGGACGCGTGCCGAGCAGGTTCGACGCGCCGGTCACCGCGACCAGCCGGGTGCGCTCGGTGAGCACGGACGGGTCCCACAGCAGCTCGCCCGACGCCGGGTCGAGGTCGACCCAGCGCACGGTGGCGCCGACCGCCGCCGCGGCGATCGTCCACGGCCGCACGTCGGCGTCGTGGTCGAGCCGGGTCACCACGACCTCGTCATCGGGACCCCAGTCCTTGGCCAGCGTGCGGGACAGGTCGAAGGCCAGCTGGGTCATCGAGCGGCCGAACACCACCCCGCGGGCATCCACGTCGAGCAGGTCGGCGACCGCCGCCCGGGCACCCGAGACCGCGTCCTCGGCCCGCCGCTCGGAGTCGGTGACGTCGCCGCGGTTGGACACGCCCGCGGTGAGCGTCGCCGCGACCGCCTCGGCCACCGCGCTCGGCACCTGCGAGCCGCCGGGCCCGTCGAAGAACGCGGTCCCGGAGGACAGCGCCGGGAACTGCGCGCGCACGCGCTCGACGTCGTACGCCATCAGGACCGGGGCACCTCGGCGTGCAGGAGGCGTGCACCCGCGTCGAGGGCGGTGACGTCCTCGACGATGCTGCGGGCGAGGGTCTGCGGGGTGAGCCCGATCCGCTCCAGGATCACGCCGCGCTTGGCATGGTCGAGGAACTCCTGCGGGATGCCGTGCAGCCGCACCGGCGTGCCGACCCGCTGCTCGGTCAGGGTCTGCAGCAGCACCGCGCCGCAGCCGCCGATGATGCCGCTGTCCTCGACGTTGACGACCAGGCGGTGCTCGCGGGCCAGGCCGACGAGCGCGGGGTCGACCGGCTTCACCCAGCGCGGGTCGACCACGGTGACGCCGATGCCCTGCGCGGCCAGCCGGTCGGCGACCTCGACGGAGGTCGCGGCCATCGACCCGACGCCCACGATCAGCACGTCCTTGGCGCCCTTGCGGACGAGTACGTCGCAGCCGCCGACCCGGTCGACGGCCTCGATGTCGCCGGGCGGCGGGCCCTTGGGCAGCCGCAGCACGGTCGGCGCATCGGGCACCGCCACCGCCTCGCGCAGCAGCTCGCGGACCCGGGCTGAGTCGCGGGGCGCCGCGAGCCGGAGCCCGGGGACCACCTGCAGGATCGACATGTCCCACATGCCGTTGTGGCTGGCGCCGTCGTCGCCGGTGACGCCGGCGCGGTCGAGCACGAAGGTGACCCCACACCGGTGCAGCGCGACGTCCATCAGCACCTGGTCGAAGGCCCGGTTGAGGAACGTCGAGTAGACCGCCACCACCGGGTGCATGCCGCCCATCGCGAGGCCGGCCGCGGACGTGACCGCGTGCTGCTCGGCGATGCCGACGTCGAAGGTGCGCTCGGGGTAGGCGGCGGCGAACAGGTGCAGGCCGGTCGGGTAGAGCATCGCGGCGGTGATCGCGACGACGTCCTGCCGCTCGGCGCCGACCTTGACCAGCTCGTCGCTGAAGGCGTCGGTCCAGATGGCGCCCTTGGGGTTCTCCTCGCCGGTCTCGACGTTGAACGGCCCGGACTGGTGGAACTGGTCCTCGACGTTCCTCTCGGCGTGGTCGTAGCCGAAGCCCTTGCGGGTGATCACGTGCACGATCACCGGGCCGTCGAACCGCTTGGCCTGCGCGAGCGCGCGCTCCACCTCGGCGCGGTCGTGCCCGTCGATGGGACCGACGTACTTGAGCCCGAGGTCCTCGAAGAGGCCCTGCGGCGCGAGCGCGTCCTTCATGCCCTTCTTCATCGCGTGCAGGGCGTCGTAGACCGCGGGCCCGACGCCGCGGACGCCGTTGAGCCGCCGCTTGACCATGTCGAGCAGCACCTCGTACCGCGGGTTGGTGCGCAGCGTGGTCAGGTGGTTGGCGAGCCCGCCGACGGTCGGGGTGTACGAGCGGCCGTTGTCGTTGACCACCACGACCAGGCGCCGGTCGCAGGCGGCGATGTTGTTCAGCGCCTCCCAGGCCATCCCGCCGGTGAGCGCCCCGTCGCCGATGACCGCGACGACGTGCCGCTTCTCACCGCGGATCGCGTAGGCCTTGGCGAGCCCGTCGGCGTACGACAGCGAGGTGGAGGCGTGGGAGTTCTCGACCTGGTCGTGGTCGGACTCGGCCCGGCTCGGGTAACCCGAGATGCCGCCCTCCTGGCGGAGCTGGTCGAACCCGGCGGCCCGGCCGGTGACGATCTTGTGGACGTACGCCTGGTGGCCGGTGTCGAAGACGATCCGGTCGGTGGGCGAGTCGAAGACCCGGTGCAGCGCCAGGGTCAGCTCGACGACGCCGAGGTTCGGTCCGAGGTGGCCGCCGGTGCGGGACACCTTGCGGACCAGGAAGTCGCGGATCTCCGTGGCCAGCTCGTCGAGCTGCTCGTCGGTGAGGTCGCGAAGGTCGCCTGGGCCGGTGATGCGGTCCAGCTGGCCCATCGGTCCTCCTCGCTGACGGTGCGTACGGGCGCTCCAGTCTAGGCGGAGCGGGGACCGCTCAGGGCCGGGGGCGCTGCCGGGGCAGGGTCGGGGGTGGCTGCACGCCGAGGGCGTCGTCGATCACGGCCTGCTCCAGCTCCCCGGGGGTGAGCGCGGCGACGACCATCAGCTCGGTGACCATCCGGATCTCCTCGCCGAGCTCCTCGTCCTGCAGCTCCACGTCGAGCGCGTCGTCCACCGCATCTCCCTTCCCTCTCCGAGTTCAACGCACGGGGGCGGCGAGGGTTAGTCGTCCGTTCGGATGATCCACGCTAGTCCGTTCGGACCATCCGACCGTGGGATGACGCGCCAGCCGTCAGTCGAGCGCGGCCCAGGCGACCGCGTCCTCCTCGAGGCTGCTCATCCACACCCTCCCCTGGTGGCGTCGTACCCCGGTGACCATGTGGTAATCCGGACCGCCGCCGTCGAGGTCGTGCACCACCCGGCCCTCGTCGTCGACCGCGAGCACCCGCGCGGTCCGCGGAACCCTCGGCTGCAGCGCGGCGGGGGCGCGCCAGGCCATCCGGCGCACCGGCAGCGGGGCCC
>JABFXA010000471.1 GCA_013361955.1 Nocardioidaceae bacterium | reverse complement strand
GCCTGGCCGCCGAGGATCCCCTCGGTGCCCACCTCGCGGGCCACCCGGGTGACCTCGTCGGCGAAGGTCTGCAGCGTCGCGGTCATCGAGTTGAGCGTCTCGGCGAGCTCGGCCACCTCGCCGCGTGCGCTGACCGTGATCTGCCGGCTCAGGTCGCCCTGGGCCACCGCCTGTGCCACGGAGGAGATGCCGCGCACCTGGCTGGTCAGGTTCGAGGCCATGATGTTCACCGAGTCGGTCAGGTCGCGCCAGGTGCCGGCCACCCCGGGCACCACCGCCTGGCCGCCCAGCCGGCCCTCGGTGCCCACCTCGCGGGCCACCCGGGTCACCTCGACGGCGAACGACGAGAGCTGGTCGACCATCCGGTCGACGATCACCTTCAGCTGCTCCATCTCGCCGGACACCTCGACGGTGACCGTGCGGGACAGGTCGCCGTTGGCCACCGCGGTGGTGACCAGGGCGATGTCGCGGACCTGGGCGGTGAGCCGCGACGACATGGTGTTCACCGCGTCGATCAGGTCGCCCCAGCTGCCGTCGGCGTTGCGCACCTTGGCCTGTCCGCCGAGCTTGCCCTCGGTGCCGACCTCCCGGGCCACCCGGGTGATCTCGTCGGCGATCGAGGAGAGCCGGTCCACCAGCAGGTTGACGCTGCGGGCCAGCCGGAGCGGTTCGCCGCGCAGCCGCTGCCGGTCCTCGCCGACGTCCATCCGCTGGGCGAGGTCGCCCTCGGCCACCGCGGCGACGACGCGCGCGAGCTCGCCGGTGGGCCGGACCAGGTCGGCGACCAGCCCGTTGGCGGCGTCGATGGAGGTGGCCCAGGCGCCCTCCCCCTCCCCCGGGAGCAGCCGCTCGTCGTGCCGCCCCTCGCGGCCGGCCACCCGTCGTACCCGGGCCAGCTCGGTGGCCAGGTGCTGCTGGCGGTCGGCGATGTCGTTGTAGACCGCGGCGAGCTCGCCGACGAGGCCGTCGTCCACGGGGGTGAGCCGGCGCCGGAAGTTGCCGTCGCGCATCGCCGTCATCGCGTCGAGCAGCCGCTTCAGCCGTACGTCGTCGCCGCCCCTCGGCCCGCCTGTGGTGTCCCTCCCGGTCCGCCTGCTGACTGTTGCTGCACGGGGCATACCGGCCTCCTGGAGCGCTGACACGACAGTCCGCAGTCTGTCACCATGACCCCGGAGTGGAAACGAGAGCCGGGAGCCGATGTCGAGCACGTCCAGGGACAGCCTGCGCACGTTCTCGCCCGAGGAGAACTCCGTGGGCGCGGCCCGCTGGTTCGTCCGCCGCGAGCTGGAGGGCTGGGGCGCCCCCGACCTGGTCGACACCGCCGCGCTCGCGACCAGTGAGCTGGTCACCAACGCGGTCCTGCACGCGGGGACCACGGTGCGGGTGCGGCTGGTCCTCGACGACTACCGGCTCCGCCTGGAGGTGCAGGACCTGCACCCCGGCCGCACCCTCTCGCCGAGCGCACCGGCGGTGCCCGACGACTCCGAGCACGGGCGCGGCCTGCTGATCACCGCCAGCCTGGCGTCGGCGTGGGGAGTCGACTACACCGACACCGTCAAGCGGGTCTGGGTGGAGATCGACCGCGGCCACGGCGAGCGCCCGCTCCCGGGCGCCGAGGCCTCGGGCGAGGACGCGCTCGTCGGTGTCGTGGAGGTGTCCGGTGCCGGTCTGGTCCGGGACTGGAACGACGACGCCCGGCGGATGCTGGGCTGGACCACGATCGAGGCCGTCGGCCGGCCCTGGGACGGCTTCCTCGACCCGTCCGCCACCGACGGCCCGGGCCCGCAGGGCGAGGGGTCGCTGCGCGCCAAGGACGGCACGCTGGTCCCGGTGTACGTCGCCCGGCACGCGGTCCGCGACGACGACGGCTCGGTGCTGCTCGTCGTCCCGGCGGCCCAGCGGGCCCTCCTCGACCGGGGACCCGCCGCGGCGACGCCGTCGGCCGGCTCGCTCGAGGCCGACCCGACCGGGCTGCGCGACGACGCGCTGGCCCGGCTCGGCGTCGACGACTACC
>JABFXA010000117.1 GCA_013361955.1 Nocardioidaceae bacterium | reverse complement strand
CGTCGAGCACCTCCTGGAGCTCGGCCACGAGCGCATCGCCTTCGTTGGCGGGCCGGAGCGGATCGGCCAGGTGCGGGACCGCCGCCGCGGCGCCCGCGCGGCACTGGCCGGCGCCGGACGCGACGCGGCCGAGCTGGTGGACGTGGCCACCGAGGCGCTCAGCATCGTCGAGGGCATGAACGCGGCCGAGCGCGTCGCCGGCATGTCCGCGGCCGACCGTCCCACCGCGGTCTTCTGCGCCAACGACCTGCTCGCGCTCGGCGTGCTGCAGCGGTGCGTGGCGCTGGGGTTGCGGGTCCCCGACGACCTCGCCCTGGTCGGCTACGACGACATCGTCTTCGCGGCGGCCGCGGCCGTCCCGCTCACGTCGGTCCGGCAGCCCCGGCGGGAGATGGGCCGGGTGGCGGCGCAGCTGCTCGTGGAGGAGGCCGCCGACCCCCGCCACGAGCACCAGCAGATCCTCTTCGAGCCGGAGCTGGTGGCCCGCGCCTCGACGCGGGGGAGCGCTCTCGGCCCGGTCGGCCGCTGACCGCTGTCCGGTCCGCCGAATTCCGAGGGTTGACACGTTTCAAGTCGGGTGACTACAGTCACACCCAGTGATTGAAACGCTTCATTTTCATCTCCCGCGCAAGCGGAGGGACCCACCCAGGCGCCCGCCCCAACCGGAGGTTCATCGATGAGATCCCACTCGACGCGGCTGCGAGTCGCGCCCCTCGTCGCGGTCGCGACGGCCGCGCTCGCCCTGTCCGGCTGCTCCGCGGGCAGCCTCGGCGGCTCCAGCGGCAGCGACGACAAGACCCTCACGTTCCTCTCGCCGAACGACGACGCGTCGGTGGCGAGCGGGAAGGCGTTGATCGCGGCGTTCGAGAAGGCCAACCCCGGCGTGACCGTCAAGATGGAGCAGCGGCCGGGTGGCTCCGACGGGGACAACATCATCAAGACCCGGCTGTCCACGGGGGACATGGACGACGTGTTCGTCTACAACAACGGCTCGCTGCTCCAGGCGATCAAGCCGGCGACGAACCTGGTGCCCCTCGACGACCAGTCCTGGGCGGGCAACATCGACAAGCTCTTCGCGGACTCGAGCACGGTCGACGGGAAGCTCTACGGCGGTCCCGTCGGCACCGCGTTCGGTGGGGGGGTGCTGTACAACATCCCGATCTACAAGATGCTGCACCTGCAGGTCCCCAAGACGTGGGACGAGTTCATGAGCAACAGCGCGGCGATCAAGAAGGCCGGGAAGGTCCCGATCGAGCAGACCTACGGGGAGACGTGGACCTCGCAGCTGTTCGTGCTGGGTGACTACCACAACGTCGCGGCGCAGGTGCCCGACTTCGCCTCGCAGTACACCGCCGGCAAGGACAAGTACGCCTCCACCCCGGCAGCCCTGGCGGGGTTCGAGCACCTGCAGCAGGTGAAGGAGGCCGGCTACCTCAACAAGGACTACGCCTCGGCCACCCTGAACGACGGTTTGAAGGCGGTCGCCGACGGCACCGCCGCGCAGTACCCGCAGCTCGGCGGGTCGGCGGCCGCGTTCGACCAGGTGGCCCCGGGCAAGGGCGACGACGTCGGGTTCTTCGCCCTGCCGGGGGATGACGCCGCCTCGAACGGGATGACGGTCTGGCCCGGCACCTCCGCGCTCTACATCCCGAAGACGACCGAGGGCGACAAGCTCGACCTGGCGAAGAAGTTCATCGCCTTCGCGACCACCCAGAAGGGCTGCGAGGCGTACGCCGAGGGGTCGCCTCCGCAGGGCCCGTTCCTGAGCAACGACTGCAAGCTGCCGTCGGACGTCTCCCAGGTCGCCAAGGACACCCAGGCCTACTTCAGCGCCGGCAAGGCCAGCCCGGCCCTGGAGTTCCTGTCGCCGATCAAGGGCCCCAACCTGGAGCAGATCTGCGTCCAGGTGGGCACCGGGCAGGTGAACGCCGAGAAGGGTGCGCAGCTCTACGACGACGACGTCGAGAAGCAGGCACAGCAGCTGGGTCTGCCCGGCTGGTCCTGACCGCTGCCCGTCCTGCCGCCGGTCCTCCATCGGGACCGGCGGCGGGACCCCGACGAAAGGAGTCGCCGTGGCGAGCAACCTGAGCACCCCCGACGCGACCCGGGTCTCGTCCTCCCGGCCCGCACGGCCGACCCCGGGCAGGAAGAACCGGGGCACGAAGAAGAACAAGGGCCCGTACCCGTACTGGTTCTACCTCGTCCCGGGGGTCATCTACGGCCTCTTCTTCCTGGCGCCGACGTTCTCCTCGTTCTACTACTCGTTCACCCGGTGGGACCTGTTCACCGCCACCTGGATCGGGCTGGACAACTACGAACAGTTCTTCGCCGAGCAGGCACTGGTGATCGGCCTCCGCAACACGCTGATCTACGCCGTGATGACCTCGGGCCTCAAGGTGGTGCTCGGCATGGCGCTGGCCGTGCTGCTCACGTCGCGGATCATCGCCCGCGGGTACCTCAGGTCGGTCATCTTCTTCCCGGTCCTGGTGAGCACGATCGGTGTCGGGCTCACCTTCACCGTGCTGATGAACCCCGAGAAGGGGCTGATCAACAACGCCCTCGGTGCGGTGGGCGTCGCGGGTCCCGGCTGGCTCACGAACCCGCACCTGGCCATCTTCTCGGTGGGCCTGGTGGACGTCTGGAAGGGCGTCGGACTGGCGACCGTCATCTACATCGCCGGTCTGGTCTCCATCCCGCAGGACTACTACGAGGCCGCGCGGGTCGACGGTGCCAGCTCGTGGGACATGTTCCGGCACATCACGCTGCCGCTGGCCAAGCCGGCGACCGCGTCGGTGATCATCCTGTCGCTGATCGGCGGCCTCCGCTCGTTCGACCTGATCTGGTCCATGACGAAGGGTGGTCCGGGCTTCGCCTCCGACGTCATCGCGTCGGTGATCTACAAGCAGTACCAGGCCGGCTTCTTCGGCCTCTCCACGGCGGGCAGCGTGGTCCTGTTCGTGCTCGTCACCGCCATCGTCGTGCCGCTGACCTGGTGGCTGAACCGAGGGGAGACCGCCTGATGAAGAACCTGCGAGGCGTGGTCGGGGGCTCGGTCGCCGTCGTCGTGAGCGCCGTGTTCTTCCTGGTGCCGTTCGCCTTCATCTTCGTGACGGCCTCCAAGAGCGTCTCCGAGTCGTCGCTGCTGAAGTTCTCGTGGCCGCAGCACTTCGTGCTGCTGGACAACCTGAAGCAGGCGCTGGCCGCCAACGACTACCTGATGATCATCGCGTTCATCAACAGCGTCATCCTGACCGTGGTCAGCGTCGCCGCCCTGGTCCTGCTCGGCGCCATGGTGGCCTACGTCTGGCAGCGCCGCGGTGGTCGGTTCGCCGGGGTGATCAACGTCCTGGTCCTGGCCGGGCTGATCGTCCCCCCGGCAGTGGTGCCGACGATCTGGGTGCTGCAGAAGGTGGGTCTGTTCAAGACCATGCCGGGTCTGATCCTGATCGAGATCGCCTTCGGGCTGCCGTTCTGCATCCTGCTGTTCCGGGCCTTCATCGCCTCGGTGCCGCGCGACCTGGACGAGGCGGCGACCGTCGACGGGGCCGGGCCGGTGCAGATCTTCTTCCGGGTGATCTTCCCGGTGCTGCGGTCGGTGATGATGACGGTGATCATCCTGCAGACGGTGTTCGTCTACAACGACTTCCAGAACCCGCTGTACTTCCTGCCGGGCACCGAGAACGCCACCATCCAGGTCACCCTGCTCAGCTTCCAGAGCCAGTTCAACACGCAGTACAACCTGCTGTTCGCCAACATCCTCCTGGTCACCGTCCCGCCGCTGATCATGTTCATGTTCTTCAACCGCAAGATCGTCGAGGGCATGGCGGCCGGCTCGGTCAAGGGCTGACCGGTGCCACCACCGACGCCCGGCCCCCGCCGGCCACCCCCAGCAACCACCAGCATCCACCGAAGGAGCCGCATGCCTGTGCACTGGACCGCCGCCATGATCTCGCCGGTCGAGGAGCTCGACGGGGCTCCGCTGCTCCGCACGGAGGTCGTGCTCGACGAGGGGCACGGGGAGGTCGCCGACGCCCGGCTCCACGTCTCCGCCCTCGGCGTGTTCGAGGCGACGCTGAACGGCACCGCGGTCTCCGACGACGTGCTCAGCCCGGGCTGGAGCAGCTACGAGTGGCGGCTGCGCTACCGCACCTACGACGTGGCCGCACAGCTGCGGCAGACCACCGTCCTGGGCCTGGCCCTGGGCAACGGCTGGTACCGCGGTCGGCTGACGTGGAGCGGTCAGCGGGCCCTGTACGGCGACCGGCTCGGCGCCATCGCGCAGCTCGAGGTGACCTTCGCGGACGGGCACCGGCAGGTGGTCGTCACCGACCGGAGCTGGACGGCCGGACCGTCGGCCGTCGTGGCCGACGACCTCTACGACGGGCAGACCATCGACGCCCGGCGACGTGACGACTCCTGGACGCGTCCGGGTGCGGACCCCGAGGGCTGGGTCGGTGTCGAGGTGCTGGACTTCGACACCAGCCTGCTCACGCCGTACGTCGGTCCGCCGGTCGTGCGGCACGAGGTCGTGCGACCGGTCGAGATCTGGACCTCGCCGTCCGGGCGCACCCTCGTCGACTTCGGTCAGAACCTGGTCGGCTGGCTGCGGGTCCGGGTCCGCGGTGAGGCCGGCCACCAGGTCACGGTGCGGCATGCCGAGGTGCTCGAGCACGAGGAGCTCGGCGTGCGGCCGCTGCGCACCGCCGAGGCCACGGACCGCTTCGTGCTCAGCGGCGGGGACGACGTCTTCGAGCCGACGATGACGTTCCACGGCTTCCGCTACGCCGAGGTCGAGGGCTGGCCCGGCGAGCTCGGCGCCGACGACCTCGAGGCCGTCGTCGTGCACTCGGACCTCCGCCGCACCGGGTCGTTCGAGTGCTCGGACCCGATGCTGAACCAGCTGCACCGCAACGTCGTCTGGGGCCTGAAGGGCAACTTCCTCGACGTGCCCAGCGACTGCCCGCAGCGCGACGAGCGGCTCGGCTGGACCGGCGACATCGCGGTGTTCGCGCCCACCGCCGCGTTCCTCTACGACGTCGACGGGTTCCTGCGCGACTGGCTGCGTGACCTCGCTGCGGAGCAGCAGGCCGAGGACGGGATGGTCGCCTTCGTCGTCCCCGACGCGCTCAAGTACGCCCCTCCGAAGGAGATGCGCGACCGCGAGTCCACCGCGCTGTGGAGCGACGCGGCGGTGTGGGTGCCGTGGGCGCTGTGGCAGGCCTACGGCGACCGGGCCGTGCTGGAGACGCAGTACGACTCGATGGTCGCGCACGTGCGGCGCGTCGAGTCGCTGCTCTCCCCGAACGGGCTCTGGGACACCGGCTTCCAGTTCGGCGACTGGCTCGACCCGCAGGCGCCGCCGGACGACCCGGCCGCCGCGAAGGCGGACCGGGGCGTGGTGGCGACCGCCTCGGCGCACCGGTCGGCGCGGCTCGTCGCCGAGACCGCCGAGCTGCTCGGCCGGGGCGAGGACGCCGCGTCGCTGTCCGACCTGGCCTCCCGGCTGCGGGACGCCTTCCACAAGCACTACGTGCACGACGACGGCACCATCGAGAGCGACGCCGCCACGGTGTACGCCCTGGCCATCGTGTTCGGCCTCCTCGACGACGGGGGGCGCGCGGCGGCCGGCCGGCGACTGTCCGAGCTGGTGGCCGAGAACGGGTACCACGTCGCGACCGGGTTCGCCGGCACGCCGTACGTCTGCGACGCCCTGAGCGCCACCGGGCACCTCGACGACGCATACCGGCTGCTCCTGGAGCGGTCCTGCCCGTCGTGGCTCTACCCCGTCACCATGGGTGCGACGACGGTGTGGGAGCGGTGGGACTCGATGCTGCCGGACGGGACCATCAACCCCGGCCAGATGACGAGCTTCAACCACTACGCGCTCGGTGCCGTCGCCGACTGGATGCACCGCACCGTCGGTGGCCTGGCGCCCCTGGAGCCCGGCTACGGCCGGGTGCTCGTCGCTCCCGCGCCCGGCGGCGACCTCACCTGGGCGACCACCGGCCTGCAGACCCGGCACGGCCGGGTCGAGGTGCGCTGGCGCCGGGACGACGGTCGGCTGACCGTCGAGACGTCGCTCCCGGAGGGCGTGACCGGCATCCTGCGGGTCGAGGGACAGGACGACATCGACCTGGGGAGCGGGTCTCACGTGCACACGACGGCGTGACCCGCGGACCCTTGGAGGACGTCCGAGCATGATCACGGACTGGACGAGAGAAGAGAGATGACGACCTTCGCAGACATTGGCGACCGGCTGGCGGACCTGGCCGTCGAGGTGCCCTCGTGGGCCTACGGCAACTCCGGCACCCGGTTCAAGGTGTTCGGCACGCCCGGCACGCCGCGCACCGTCGAGGAGAAGCTCGCGGACGCCGCGACCGTGCACCGGTTCACCGGGCTCGCGCCGACCGTCGCGCTGCACATCCCCTGGGACCTCGTCGACGACTTCAAGGCGCTGGCCCGGTACGCCGAGGACCAGGGCGTCGCGCTCGGCACGATCAACTCCAACACCTTCCAGGAGGAGGAGTACAAGCTCGGCAGCCTCACCAACGCCGACCCGAAGGTGCGGCAGCGGGCCGTCGACCACAACCTGGCCTGCATCGACGTGATGAACCAGACCGGCTCGCGCGACCTCAAGATCTGGCTCGCCGACGGCACCAACTACCCGGGGCAGGGCGACATCCGGGCCCGCCAGGACTGGCTGGCCGAGGGGCTCGCGACGATCTACGCGCAGCTGTCGGACGACCAGCGGATGGTGCTGGAGTACAAGTTCTTCGAGCCGGCGTTCTACCACACCGACGTCCCGGACTGGGGTACGTCGTACGCGCACGTGAGCGCGCTGGGCGAGCGGGCGTTCGTCTGCCTCGACACCGGGCACCACGCACCGGGCACCAACATCGAGTTCATCGTCGCGCAGCTGCTGCGGCTCGGCCGGCTCGGCTCGTTCGACTTCAACAGCCGGTTCTACGCCGACGACGACCTGATGGTGGGGGCGGCCGACCCGTTCCAGCTCTTCCGGATCCTGGTCGAGGTGGTGCGCGGCGGCGGCTACGGGCCCGACGCGGACGTCGCGCTGATGCTCGACCAGTGCCACAACATCGAGAAGAAGATCCCCGGCCAGATCCGGTCGGTGCTCAACGTGCAGGAGATGTTCGCCCGCGCCCTGCTCCTCGACACGGCCGCGCTGGAGACGGCCCGCCAGGACGGCGACGTGCTGCTGGCCAACGAGATCTTCATGGACGCCTTCTACACCGACGTACGACGGGACCTCGCCGGCTGGCGCGAGGCGCGGGGCCTGCCCGCCGACCCGATGCGGGCCTACCTCGCCAGCGGCTACCAGGAACAGATCGAGGCGGACCGCGTGGGCGGGACGCAGGCAGGATGGAGCTGACGTGAGCCAGCGCGACACCCCCGCGGAGCTGATCGCCCGGTCGAACCGGCTGGGCGCCGACCCCCGCAACACCAACTACGCCGGCGGGAACACCTCGGCGAAGGGCGAGGTGACCGACCCGGTCACCTCGCAGCCGACCGAGCTGCTCTGGGTCAAGGGCTCCGGCGGCGACCTCGGCACCCTCACCGAGTCCGGTCTCGCGGTGCTGCGGCTCGACCGGCTGCGCGCGCTCGTGGACGTCTACCCGGGCGTCGAGCGCGAGGACGAGATGGTCGCCGCGTTCGACTACTGCCTGCACGGCCGCGGCGGCGCGGCGCCGTCGATCGACACCGCGATGCACGGCCTCGTGGACGCCCCGCACATCGACCACCTGCACCCCGACTCCGGCATCGCGCTCGCCACCGCGGCCGACGGCGAGGCGCTGACCAAGGAGTGCTTCGGCGACCGGGTCGCGTGGGTGGACTGGCGCCGCCCCGGGTTCCAGCTCGGCCTCGACATCGCCGAGGTCAAGCGCCGCAACCCGCAGGCGATCGGGGTGGTCCTCGGCGGGCACGGCATCACCGCCTGGGGCGACACCTCGGAGGAGTGCGAGGCGCACTCGCTGGAGATCATCCGCACCGCCGCGGAGTTCATCGAGACGCACGGCCGGGCCGAGCCGTTCGGCGCGGTCGTGGCCGGCTTCGAGGCGCTGCCCGAGGCGGAGCGTCGCGCGAAGGCCGCCGCGCTCGCGCCGGTGGTCCGCGGCCTGGCGTCGACCGATGCCCCGCAGCTCGGGCACTTCACCGACAGCGACGTGGTGCTGGAGTTCCTGTCCCGCGAGAAGCTCCGGCCGCTCGCCGAGCTGGGCACCTCCTGCCCCGACCACTTCCTGCGCACCAAGGTGCGCCCGCTCGTCGTCGACCTGCCGGCGGGCGCGTCGGTCGAGGAGACCGTCGTACGGCTGAAGGAGCTGCACGCGGCGTACCGCGAGGAGTACGCCGGCTACTACCAGCGGCACGCGACCCCGGAGAGCCCGGCGATGCGCGGTGCCGACCCGGCGATCGTGCTGGTGCCGGGCGTCGGGATGTTCTCCTTCGGCAAGGACAAGCAGACCGCACGGGTGGCCGGCGAGTTCTACGTCAACGCGATCAACGTGATGCGGGGCGCCGAGGCGGTCTCGACGTACGCGCCGATCGACGAGAGCGAGAAGTTCCGCATCGAGTACTGGTCGCTCGAGGAGGCCAAGCTGCAGCGGATGCCGAAGCCGAAGCCGCTCGCCGGCCGGGTCGCGCTGGTGACCGGGGCCGGCTCGG
>JABFXA010000125.1 GCA_013361955.1 Nocardioidaceae bacterium | reverse complement strand
AGGCCTCGGAGCACGTTCCCTCCGACATCGGATAGGTATCAGTGACCCAGGGGTCACTGATACCTGTCCAATATCGGGTCGGGAGCGTGACCGACCAGACCCCGCCACCCCTGCAGATACATAGCCTGCCTATGCAATAATGCTTGGGTGAGCCAACGAACCGCGACGCCGACGCTGCAGGACCTCAGCGTCGAGCTGTCGACGTACCTCGGCCGCCTCACCCGGGCGCTGAGCCGGAGCACGCCGGGCGACGTCCCGACCGCCTCGCTGCGGCTCCTCGGCCAGATCGACGAGCTGGAGCCGGTCGCGATCGGCGCGCTGGCCGCCGCCGACCGGTGCTCGCAGCCGACCATGTCCGCCGGCGTGCTGCACCTCGTCGACCGGGGCTGGGCCGTGAAGTCCCCGAACCCGGCCGACGCCCGCTCCAGCCTGGTCCGGCTCACCGACGCCGGCCGCACCGTGCTCGGCGAGGCCCGCCGGCACCGGGCGACCGACCTGATGCACCGGCTGCAGGCCGACCCGGCCCACGACGAGCAGGACGTCGCCACCGCCGTCGCGGTGCTGCGCGGCCTGCTCGAGCACTCCCCCACCCACGACACCCGAGCAGCAGAAGGAACCGCGTGACCACCACAGCCCACCCCCACACCTCGCACCACGCGCCCGCCGACGACGCACCCACCGGCTCGATGCTGCGCCAGCCCCGCGCCGTCTGGGCGGTCGCCTTTGCGTGCGTGATCGCGTTCATGGGCATCGGCCTGGTCGACCCGATCCTCAAGCCGATCGCCGACCAGCTGGACGCGACGCCGAGCCAGGTGTCGCTGCTGTTCACCAGCTACATGGCGGTGATGGGCGTCGCGATGCTGATCACCGGCGTGGTCTCCAGCCGCCTCGGCGCGAAGCGCACGCTGCTGTCCGGCCTCGCGCTGATCATCGTGTTCTCCGCGCTCGCGGGCTCCTCCGACACCATCGGCGCGATCGTCGGCTTCCGGGCCGGCTGGGGCCTGGGCAACGCCCTGTTCATCGCCACCGCGCTGGCCACGATCGTGATGTCGGCGCGCGGGTCGGTCGCCCAGGCGGTCATCCTGTTCGAGGCCGCGCTCGGGCTCGGCATCGCGGCCGGCCCGATCGTCGGCGGCCAGCTCGGCTCGATCTCCTGGCGGGCGCCGTTCTTCGGTGTCGCGGTGCTGATGACGGTGGCACTGGTGGCGACCACGTTCTTCCTGCCGAAGACCCCGCCCGCGCCGCGCAAGACGTCGCTGACCGACCCGTTCAAGGCGCTGCGGTACCGCGGGCTGCTGACCATCGCGATCACCGCGCTCTTCTACAACATGGGCTTCTTCACGCTGCTCGCGTTCGCGCCGTTCCCGCTGGACATGACCGCCTCGCAGGTGGGCTGGATCTTCTTCGGCTGGGGCGTGCTGCTCGCGATCACCTCGGTGTGGGTGGCGCCGATCCTGCAGCGCTGGTTCGGCACCGTGCCGGTCGTGCTCGCCTCGCTCGCGCTCTTCGGCGTCGACCTCGCGGCGATGGCGGTGCTCACCGACTCCAAGACCGCGCTCGTCGTCGGCATCATCGTCGCCGGCGCGTTCCTCGGCATCAACAACACCCTGATCACCGAGGCGGTGATGGGCTCCGCGCCCGTCGAGCGGCCGGTGGCCTCCGCGGCGTACTCGTTCGTGCGGTTCTCCGGCGGTGCGGTGGCGCCGTGGCTGGCCGGCAAGCTCGGCGAGAACGTCAGCGTGCACGCGCCGTTCTGGATGGGTGCCGCCGCGGTGGCGCTCGCGGTCGTGGTGCTGGCGGCCGGCCGGCACACCCTCCAGGGCCACCTGCACCTCGAGGCGGACCCCGAGGAGGAGGCCGAGGCGGTCGCCGTCGGCGACCAGTCCTAGGCGCCTACCGGCGAGGCCGGCGTACGACGTTGGTGCCGGCCAGCTTGTCGTGCAGCGCCTGCCGCTTGCTGTCCCACAGCGGCCACAGCCCGTCGACGACCTCGTAGAGGCTGCCGGCGACCCCGGCGGTGGGCAGCAGCGCGAGCAGGCGCGGGCCGAACTGGCCGAGCCAGCGCAGCAGCACCGTGCGCCAGCCGAGCGGACCCGGCGCCTCGCGCCGCCGCACCCGCAGCCCGAGCAGGAGCTTGCCCGGGGTCGCGGCGAGCGCCTTGAGGAAGCCGACCTGGTAGGCGAACTGCACGACCAGCGAGATCGCGCCGAACAGCGCGAGCGGGCCGGCGATGTCCGAGAGCAGGTCCGCCTGGCTCGGCGGAGCGGCTCCGTTCTCCGCGGCCCGCAGGCTGGCCTCGATGAAGCCTCCGTAGGCGGAGGCCACCTGCGACACCGGTCGGTACCCGATGATCCCCGCGAGCGCGGTGACCACCACCGCGTCGATCAGGTACGCCGCGAGGCGCAGCCACCAACCCGACAGCGGCTCGCCGTCGGGGGTGGTCGGCCGGGCCTGCGCCGCGTACGCCGGGCCGCCGAGCTGCCCGCCGTACGCCACGGGCCCGGTCCCCACGGCCGGCTGCACGTGCTCGGTCCAGCGGGTGCCGTCCCAGTACCGCTGCATCGGCGGCGTGGCCGGTGCGGCCGGCGCGGGGTCGGGGTACCAGCCGGCGGGGATCTGCGTCATGCCCGCAGCGTAGAGACCCGTGGCCGCCGTCCCGGCGGGAACCCGCCACCCGCCCGCCGAGACCAGGGCTTCATCACCCGGACGGACTACCGGTAACGTGACCCACCCGGGCCATCCCGGACAAAACGACGCGACACGAGCGGCAGGACGGGGGAAGTCGCCAATGCTCACCGGACGCGGCGCACTCGGGCGTCCGCTCGTGGTGGCAGCGGCCCTGGCCGCGGCGCTCACCGGATGCTCGTCGTCCTCGCAGGCGGGCGACGCCCCCGACGACCCGCCGTCGGCGACCGGCAGCAGCAGCCCCGCTGCTCCGTCGTCCGCGCCGGCCGCGCAGCCGGCCGGGCTGCGCACCAGCTTCCCGAAGCAGGAGCTGGAGTTCACCGAGCTGCCGACCGCGACGGGCCCGGTCCGCGGTGCGCTGGAGTCCTACGTGACCTTCGAGTCCCTGGTCCGCCGGTCGTTCCGCGTCGCCGGCGTGCCGCCGCGGATGCGGCGCTACGCGAGCCAGCCGGTGCTGTCCATCTTCCGCTCCAGCGCGAACACCATGCAGCGCCGCTCCATCCACTTCGAGGGGCCGACCGGGATCGCGGTCACCTCGGCTCGGGGCAACGACGACCTCGTCGCCCTGAACATCTGCATCGACGCGTCCCAGACGATGCAGGTCGTCAAGGGCAGGACCAAACCACTCGACGGGCCGCCGAGCACGAAGGTGCGCGCCGTCGTCACCCACACCGACGGCCGGTGGGTCGTCACGGAGTACTCCAGCAAGGGGGAGCCATGCTGACCGCACGCCACCAGGCCTCGAGGACGGCCCGCCGGATCGGGTCCGTCGCCGCGATCGCGCTGGGCGCCACGATGCTGGGCGGTGCGCTCGACGCGGCCTCGGCGGACTGCACCGCGGCCACCGGCTGCGGCGGCGGGGTGAGCACGCCGAGCACCTCGGGCCACACCATCACGGTGCAGGTCTCCGGGAGCTTCGTCTCGGGCGGGTCGTCCGGCTCGGGCGGCACCACGAGCGTGGCGGTGCCCTCCCCCTGCTGGTACGAGCAGGGCTACAGCGGCAAGGAGTACGCCGAGTGGGTCGACAGCGGCGAGGCCGCCGCCATCTGGCACCACACCGGCGGTGACGCCGACGGCTCCTTCGAGGCGCACCCCGACTACCAGAAGCACGCCAACGACGACGACGGCCACTGGTACGGCGGCTCGTGCAGCAGCGAGACGTTCGGCGACGACCTCGACTCGTTCTTCGCCTACTCCGACAAGTGGTTCGCCGACCACGAGACCGTGTGGGTTCCGGCCGGTGGGCAGCCTCCGACGCCGCCGGTCCCGCCGACCATCCTGCGCGACGCGGCCCTCAAGGCGATGACGCTGCCGGAGCCGACGTTCGACTGGAACCCGAAGGCGCAGGGCGCCGCGTCGCTGGTCAACCTGGACACCTGGTTCTGGCTGCGCGACAACGTCGACAACGGGTCGGTGACCGCCAGCGCGGGCGGCAACAGCGTCACGGTGGGTGCCAACCGCGAGTCGGTGACGTTCTCGGCGCCCGACGCCGGCGCGGTCGACTGCGCCGACGGCGGGACCGCCTGGTCCGACGGCGCCACGAGCGACTGCGTGCTCTACTTCCGCCGGGCCAGCGCCGGCGCGCCGGTGACCGCCCAGTCGCACTGGGGCGTCAGCTGGACCGCGAACGGCCGGCCGATGGGCGCGCTCGACCCGATCGACGCCACCGACACCGCGAACGTCCGGGTGATCGAGGTGCAGACCGTCAACCGCGCGGGCTGACGCGTCACAGCCAGCTGTGCAGCCGCACCGTCGTGCCTGCGGCGGAGGAGCGCAGCTGGACGAGGTCGCAGAGCTGGTTGGCGAGCCACACGCCGCGGCCACAGTCGGACAGCGACATGGCCTGCTCGCGCCCGACCAGCAGGTCGGTGATGGTGCCGCCGTCGCTGACCTCCATGACCAGGCTGCACGGGTCGCTCCAGCTCCGGAGCACGCCGCTGCCACCGGCGTGCTCGACGCTGTTGCAGGCGAGCTCGTGCACGGCGAGCACCACCTCGTCGGTGGCCTCGTCGCCGAGGCCGGCCGCGAGTGCGAGGTCGCGAACCCGACGGCGCAGCCCGGACAGCCGCTCGAGATCGAAGCCCTCCTCGACCGCGCCCGCGGGTGCCGGCGCGAGGGCCGCCGAGAACTGCGTCGCGGCGTCGTCGTGCCCGCCGTACGTCGCACCCTCGACGAACGGGTGCGTGCGCTGCGCGCCGGCGAGCACCTCGGCCGGCAGCCCGTCGCGGTCGTAGGGGCACAGCAGCGAGAAGTCGGCGGCGTCGTCGAACGCGACGTTCAGCAGCGCCTCGTGGAGCCGGCACTCCTCGAGCTCGACGGGTCGTCGCCCCACCCAGGCCGGCTCGCCGACGCCGCGCACCGGGCGGTCGCCGTGGTCGGCCACGAAGGCGCGCCAGGCCGGGATGATCCGGGCCGGGTTGGCGCCGATCGCGGCGATGTCCAGGTACGCGACCCGGTCGGCGTCGCCGTCGAGGGCGCAGCGCAGCGCCTCGAGGTGCTCGGGGACCTCCGCGACCAGCACCGGCTCCCCGGCGTCGAGGCCCTCGCGGACGAAGGGCACGACGGCGTCGAGCAGCCCGTCGAGGCCGCTGTAGAACGCGGCGCTGTGGCGGAAACCCGCCCGGCCGGCGTCCACTCCCGTCGCTGTCATGGCTCTCGTGCCCTCTCTCCCGCTGACAGTCTCACCCCGGACAGTGCGGTTCGCAAAGGGCAATAGCGACCTTCGGACACAAGCCGCCGAAACGTTCGCTCAGAGGTTTCCGCGGCGCTCCTGCTCGCGCTCGATCGCCTCGAAGAGCGCCTTGAAGTTGCCCTTGCCGAAGCCCAGCGAACCGTGCCGCTCGATCAGCTCGAAGAACACCGTCGGGCGGTCGCCCAGCGGCTTGGTGAAGATCTGCAGCAGGTAGCCGTCCTCGTCACGGTCGACCAGGATCCCGCGCTTCTGCAGCTCCTCGATGGGCACGCGCACCTCGCCGATGCGGGCCCGCAGCTCCGGGTCCTCGTAGTACGAGTCCGGGGTGTCCAGGAACTCCACGCCGTTGTCGCGCAGCGCGTCGACGCTGGCCAGGATGTCGTTGGTGGCCACGGCGAGGTGCTGGGCGCCGGCGCCGCGGTAGAACTCGAGGTACTCGTCGATCTGCGACTTCCGCTTCGCGACCGCCGGCTCGTTGAGCGGGAACTTCACCCGGTGGTTGCCGTTGGCGACCACCTTCGACATCAGCGCGGAGTAGTCGGTGGCGATGTCGTCGCCGATGAACTCCGCCATGTTCACGAAGCCCATCACCCGGTTGTAGAAGGCGACCCACTCGTCCATGTGACCGAGCTCGACGTTGCCGACGATGTGGTCGAGGGCCTGGAACAGCCGCCGGGGCTGGCCCTCCTTGCGCCGCAGCGTCGAGGTGGCGGTGGCGTAGCCGGGCAGGTACGGCCCGTCGTACCGGCTGCGGTCGACGAGCGTGTGCACGGTCTCGCCGTACGTCGCGATCGAGGCGATCCGCACGGTGCCGTGCCCGTCGCTGACGTCCTCGGGCTCGCGCACCACGGCCGCGCCGGCGCTGCGAGCCTGGGCGATGCAGCGGTCGACGTCGGGCACCTCGAGGGAGATGTCGACGACGCCGTCGCCGTGCCGGCGGTGGTGGTCGGCGAGCGGGCTGTCCGGGTCGACCGCGCCGTTGAGCACGAACCGGATCGAGCCGGAGCGCAGCACGAACGACTTGTGGTCGCGGTTGCCGTTCTCGGGACCGGAGTACGCCTCCAGCTCCATGCCCCACGCGGACTGGTAGTAGTGCGCGGCCTGGGTGGCGTTGCCGACCACGAAGACGATCGCATCCCAGCCGGTCACCGGGAACACGTCCTTGTCCTCGTCGTACTCGACCAGCCCGACGAGCTGCTGCAGCTGCTCGAGGGTGAGGTCGGCCTTGAGCTCGTCGGCGGTCAGCGCGGAGGTGAGGGCGTCGGTCATGGCCGCAGCATGGCCGGTGCCTGCAAGGTGTGCAACAGTACGGCGAAACGGTGCACAACTTGTCCAGCGAAGGGGTGGGCCATGGACGATCTCGACGCCACATTGATCCGTCTGTTCGCCGATGAGCCACGCATCGGGGTGCTCGAGGCGTCGCGCCGGCTCGGCGTCGCCCGCGGCACCGTGCAGGCGCGCCTGGACAAGCTCGCCGACGCCGGGGTGATCTCGGGCTGGGGGCCGCGGCTCGAGCCGGAGGCGATCGGCTTCCCGGTCACCGCGTTCCTCACCCTGGAGATCAAGCAGGGCGCCGGGCACGACTCGGTCGCGCGGCACCTGGCCGGGATCCCCGAGGTCCTGGAGGCGTTCACGATCACCGGGGCCGGCGACATGTGGGCGCGGGTGGTGGCCCGGTCCAACGCCGACCTGCAGCGGGTCATCGACGCGGTGCTCTCCGACGCCGGCATCGTCCGCTCGTCGACGGTGATCGCGCTGGCCACCCAGATCCCCTACCGGGTGCTGCCGCTCGTGGACGCGACCGCCGAGCCGCGCCCTCGCGCTGGCTGAGGTGCGAGCGGGCTACCGCGAGCCTCGAAGCCACCTCGTCGCGACCGCCCGTCGAGCAGGTCCACCCGGCGCGGACGTTCCTGGGTAGGGTCGCACCCGTGACGCTCGTGGCCGGCGTGGACTGCTCCACGCAGAACACCAAGGTCGTGGTGACCGACGCCGACACCGGCGAGGTCGTGCGCGAAGGACGGGCCCCGCACCCCGACGTGACCGAGGTCGACGCGCGGGTGTGGTGGCAGGCCTGGGAGCAGGCCTCCGCGGGCATCCTCGACGGCGTCGAGGCGGTGGCGGTCGGCGGCCAGCAGCACGGCATGGTGCTCGTCGACGAGGCCGGCACGCCGGTGCGCGACGCGCTGCTGTGGAACGACAACCGCTCGGCGCCGCAGGCCGCGACGCTCACCGAGGAGCTCGGCGGGCCGCAGGCCTGGGCCGACGCCACCGGGCTGGTGCCGGTGGCGTCGTTCACGGTCACCAAGCTGCGCTGGGTGGCCGACCACGAGCCCGAGCTCGCGGAGCGCGCGCAGGGCGTGCTGCTCCCTCACGACTGGATCACCCACCAGCTCCGCGGCGGCGCGGGCGAGCCCACCACCGACCGCGGCGACGCGTCGGGGACCGGCTACTGGTCCGCGGCCGCAGGCGACTACCGCCCCGACATCCTGCGCGCCGCGTTCGGTCGCGACCTCGCCGTACCGCGGGTCGCGGCGCCGCACGAGGCCGTCGGCGAGACGCCCGACGGCATGGTGCTGGCGCCGGGCACCGGCGACAACATGGGCGCCGCCCTCGGGCTCGACCTGGAGCCGGGAGACGTCGTGGTCTCGCTCGGCACCAGCGGCACCGTGTTCGCGGTCGGCGACCAGCCGTCCGCCGACCCCAGCGGGATCGTGGCCGGGTTCGCCGATGCCACCGGCCGGTTCCTGCCGCTCGTCTGCACGCTGAACGCCGCCCGGGTGATCGGCGCCGCGCTGCAGATGGCCGGCGCCGGCCTCGACGACCTCGACCGGCTCGCGCTGTCGGTCGACGACACCCGCGGCCTGGTGCTGCTGCCGTTCCTCGACGGCGAGCGGACGCCGCCGCTGCCCGACGCCACCGGCGTGCTGCACGGGCTGACCCGCCACAATGCCACCCCCGCCCACCTGGTCCGCGCGTCCGTCGAGGGGATGCTCTGCGGCCTCGCCGACGCGGTCGCCCCGCTGGAGGCCTGCGGCGTGACCCCGCAGCGCATCGTGCTCATCGGCGGCGCGGCGCGCTCCGAGGCGGTACGCCGGATCGCGGCCGGTCTGTTCGCGCTGCCGGTCGCCGTCCCGGAGCCGGCCGAGTACGTCGCGCTCGGGGCGGCTCGCCAGGCCGCCTGGGTGCTCTCGCAGCACGACACCCCGCCGCGGTGGAAGCGCGACGCCGTCGTCGTGGAGCCCGACGACGCCGCCGCCGACTCCTTCGCGCGCGTGCGCGCGTCGTACGCGTCGGTGCTGCAGGGCGCCCAGCCGCTGCTGCGCCCTG
>JABFXA010000018.1 GCA_013361955.1 Nocardioidaceae bacterium | reverse complement strand
GGTCGCCGGCTCGGCGGCTGGGTCGGCACCACGGCGCGGGCCCGGGCGGAGCGGCTCGCCCGTGGCGTGCACGGCGGGCTGCACTGGCCCGAGCACCGGGTCCGCCGCGTGCAGCGCCGCACGCTCGGCACCCTCGTCGTCTCCCAGGCCCTCGGCGGTCTGGGGTTCAGCATCGGCATCGCGGTCGCGGCCCTGCTCGCCGAGGACATCTCCGGCAGCGAGAAGCTCGCCGGCCTCGCGCAGACCACCCAGGTGCTCGGCGCCGCGGTCGCGTCGTTCCTCCTCGCCCGGCTGATGAGCCGACGCGGCCGCCGGGTCGGGCTGACCGTCGGGTTCCTGCTCGGTGCCGTCGGCGCGGCGGTGTGCGTGCTGGCGGGGGTGGTCCGCTCGTTCCCGCTGATGCTCGTCGGCGCCGCGCTGCTCGGCTCCACGACCGCGGCGAACAACCAGTCCCGCTACGCCGCCACCGACCTCGCCCGGCCGGACCAGCGGGCCCGCTCGCTGTCCATCGCCGTGTGGGCGACCACCATCGGAGCGGTCGCCGGGCCGAACCTCACCGGGTACGCCGGACAGGCCGGCCGCGCCTTCGGCCTGCCCACCCTCACCGGGCCTTTCCTCTTCGGCGTCGTCGGCATGCTGGCCGCGGCGGTCGTGCTGGCGGTGTTCCTGCGTCCCGACCCGCTGCTGGTGGCCCGCGAGGCCGCGCTCGCCGGCAACGGCCGGGCGACCAGCAGCGGCAGCACCTCGTGGTCCCGGGTCCGGCACGTGCTGACCACCCGGCCCGGGGTCGCGGCCGGCGTCGTCGCGCTCGCGCTCGCGCACGCGGTGATGATCTCGGTGATGGTGATGACGCCGCTGCACATGCACCACGGCGGCGCCACCCTCGAGATCATCGGCGTGGTGATCAGCGTGCACGTGCTCGGCATGTTCGCGTTCGCGCCGCTGGTCGGCTGGGCGGCCGACCGGCTGGGCCGCCCGGCGGTGCTCGGCGCCGGCTCGGTGGTGCTGTTCGTGGCCCTGCTGCTGTCGGGTACGGCGCCGATGGGCGCGTCGTACCGCATCGGGGTGGGGCTGTTCCTGCTCGGCCTGGGCTGGTCCCTGTGCACGGTCTCCGCGTCCACGCTGCTCTCGGAGTCGGCGCCGCTGGACGCCCGCACCGACGTCCAGGGCGCCGCCGACCTGGTGATGGGCGTGACCGCCGCGGCAGCCGGTGCGCTGGCCGGGGTGATCGTCGGTGCCGCCGGCTACGGCTGGCTCAACGCGTTCGCCGCCGTGCTCGTCGCGGGCGTGGCCACCGCCGCGGAGTACGCCCGGCGGGTCTCCCGCGACGAGGACGCCGTCCCGATCTAGACGTCGGCGTTCAGCCAGAACACGCCGTGGTCGACCCGGTAGCCGAGCCGCTGGTTGACGTGCCGGATCCCGGTGTTGTGCTCCTCGTTGTCGGTCACGGCCACCGTCGCGCCGAGGGTCGCCGCGCGCCAGTGCGCGTGCTGCTTGACCAGCCGGGCCAGCCCGCGCCCCCGGTGCGTCGGCCCGACGCCGGTGTAGCTGAAGTGCAGCACCTCGTCGCGCCGCGCGCCGAAGCTCAGCGCCGCGGGCCGGCCGGACACCCGGGCCAGCACCCCGACCGGGGTGTCGGTGGGGGACACGAAGGTGCGCAGCCCCTCGAGGGTGAACCGCAGCCCGCGCATCGCCTCGGGGTTGGTCTGGCTGGCCAGCAGCATCGCCTCGACGGCGCCCGCGTCGGGGAAGGACAGCGTCGGGCAGTCCTCGAGGCTCACCCCGGCCGGCGGGTCCGGGCGGGCCGTGTCAGCGATCGGCATCGAGGAGGTCAGCGAGTGCTGCTCCACCTCGAGCCCCCAGTGCCGGGCGATCGCGAGCGAGCGCGGGTCGTCGTCGAACATCCGGTTGCGGACCTTCGTGGCCTCGGCGTCGACCGCGTCGCGCAGCCGGGCGGCGAGCGCGCCGCCGACGCCGCGGCCCTCGGCCGACCGGTCGACGTACACGCGGGCCACCCGGTAGCCCGCCGGCATCCCCTGC
>JABFXA010000305.1 GCA_013361955.1 Nocardioidaceae bacterium | reverse complement strand
CGGTGGCCCGTCGCGGCGACGCCGGGGCCGTCGGGGACGTGGTGGTCTCGTCGGCCGCCGGCGCCGCGTCGTCCGCCTCCGGCCCCGTGCACGCGCTCACCAGGCAGGCGAGACCGGCGAGCCCCGCCGACCACCGCGCCGTACGCGTGCGTGCGTCCATCTCCCCGTCCTACACCCGGGGTCCTAGCGCGCCGTTCCCTCCGACATTGGATAGCTATCAGTGACCTGGGGGTCACTGATAGCTATCCGATATCGGGTCGGTGGCGTGACCTGGATCGACAGCCTGAACTGGACAGTCTGGACTGATTGTTTTATCGTGCAAGCATGCCCCAGAAGACCGTCTCGGTGTCCGCGACCCGCGCGGCGCACGAGCTGCGGGTGGCGGTGGGGCGGCTGCGGCGCCGGTTCCGGGAGCTGCACGACCCCTCCGAGCTGTCCCCCTCGGCGACGTCGGTGCTCAGCCGGCTCAGCAAGGACGGACCGGCGACGGCGAGCGAGCTGGCGACCGCGGAACGGGTCCGCCCGCAGTCGGTGGCCGCGGTGCTCGCGACGCTCGACGGGCAGGGGCTGATCGAGCGCCGCCGCGACCCCGGCGACGGCCGCCGCCAGCTGGTCTCGCTGAGCCCCGCCGGGCGCGAGCTGGTCACCGACCGCCGCCGCGCCGGCGAGGAGTGGCTGGCGCGCGCGTTGCAGGACCACTTCACCGAGGCGGAGCGCCGCACCCTCCTCGAGGCCACCGCGCTGCTCGAGCGGCTCAGCGGCGCATGAGGGCCCCGCTCGCCGTACGCCGCCCCGCCGACCCGCCCGCCGACACGTTCGACCGCCGGCTGACCCTGCCGCTGATCCTCGGCTCGGTGCTGAACCCGGTGAACTCGTCGATGATCGCGGTCGCCCTCGTGCCGATCGGTACGTCGTTCGACGCAGCGCCGTCGGCCACCGTGTGGCTGGTGTCCGGGCTGTACCTGGCCACTGCCATCGGCCAGCCGGTCGTCGGCCGGCTCGTGGACATGTTCGGGCCGCGACGGCTCTACCTGGTCGCCACCGCGCTCGTCGGCGTCGCGGGCGTGGTCGGCGTGCTGGCCCCGAACCTGCCGACCCTGGTGGTCTCACGGGTCCTGCTCGGGCTCGGCACCTGCGCCGGCTACCCGTCGGCGATGTACCTGATCCGCAGCGAGAACGAGCGCACCGGCCGCGACAGCCCGGCCGCCGTGCTCACCGCGCTGTCGGTCGCGAACCAGACCATCGCGGTCGTCGGGCCGACCCTCGGCGGGCTGCTCGTCGACGTCGGCGGATGGCGGTCGATCTTCGCCGTCAACATCCCGCTGTCGCTGGCCAGCCTGCTGCTCGGCGGCCGGCGGCTCCCGCGCCACACGGTGCTCGACGACCGCAACCCGGACGCCTCCGTGCGCGGCCTCGACCTGCCCGGGATGACGCTGTTCGCGGTCACGCTCGGGGCGCTGATGTTCTTCCTGATGAGCCCCTCGCCGCTGCACCTGGTGCTGGTCGCGCTGTCCGTGCTGGCCGCGGCCGGGCTGGCCTGGCGCGAGCTACGCGCGCCGACGCCGTTCCTCGACGTCCGGGTGCTGCGCGGCAACGGCCCGCTGCTCGCCACGCTGACCCGGCAGCTGTTGGTCGGGGTGACGGCGTACTGCCTGCTCTACGGGTTCACCCAGTGGCTCGAGGACGGCCGCGGGCTGTCCGCGGCGGTCACCGGGCTGGTGCTGCTGCCGATGTTCGCGACCGGCATCGTGGCGACCCTGGTGTCCGGCCGCCGCCGGAGGGTCCGCGGCAGCCTCGTCGTCGCCGGCGTGGTCCTGGTCGCCGGCGTCGCCGCGCTGCTGCTCCTCGACGGCGACAGCCCGGTCTGGCTGCTGGTGCTGCTCAGCCTGGTCCTCGGCGTGCCGCAGGGGATCAACAGCCTGGCCAACCAGACGGCGCTGTACCACCAGGCCGAGCCGGCCCGGATGGGCTCGTCCGCCGGCCTGCTGCGGACCTCGATGTACCTCGGCGCGATCGTCGCCTCGGCCGCCGTCGGCGTGTTCTTCCCGCACGGCGCGGACACCCCCGGCCTGCACGACCTGAGCCTGTTCATGCTCGGCTGCGCGGTCCTGCTGCTGCTGGTGACCGTCGCCGACCGCTCGCTGCGCCGGATCGGCGCGGTTCCCCCGACCGAGAGGCAACCCGCATGACCCTCAGCACCCTCGACCGCTCCGTGGCCCTCGTCGTCGTCGACCTGCAGCGCGGCGTCGTCGGTCTCGACACGGCGCCGTACCCGGCGGCCGACGTGGTGGCCCGCACGGTCGAGCTCGCCGACGCGTTCCGCACGCACGGTGCTCCCGTCGTGCTGGTCCGGGTCAGCTTCGCGGCCGACGGCGCCGACGCCCCGCCCGGCCGCACCGAGGCCGGCCCCGCCCGCCAACGGCCCGAGGGCTGGGACGAGATCGTCGACGAGCTGGCCGGCCACCCGGACGACCTGGTGGTGACCAAGCGCAACTGGGGCGCCTTCCACGGCACCGACCTCGACGTGCACCTGCGCCGCCGCGGCGTCACCCAGGTCGTGCTCACCGGGATCGCCACCAGCATCGGCGTCGAGTCCACCGCCCGGAGCGCCCACGAGCACGGCTACCACGTCACCCTGGTCAGCGACGCGATGGCCGACGCGAGCGCCGAGTCGCACCGGCACAGCCTGGAGCGGGTGTTCCCGCGCCTCGGCGAGACCGGTACGACGGCCGAGGTGCTCGACCTCCTCGCGACGACCCGCGGCTGACCGTGGCTTGATTGCGGACCGACGCGGGTCGATCCTCGACACATGGCCAGCAAGGAGGGCCACAGCGCCCACCTCACCAACCCGATCAAGCACGCCCGCGCCGTCCCGATCGGCGACTACGGCTTCCTCAGCGACGGCGAGGTCTCCGCGCTCGTCGCGCCCGCCGGGTCGGTCGACTGGATGTGCACGCCGCGCTTCGACTCCCCGAGCGCGTTCGGCGGGATCCTCGGCCGACGCGCCGGCCACTTCCGGGTCGCCCCGCTGGACATCAGCGTCCCCGCGGACCGCCGGTACCTGCCGGGCACGATGATCCTCGAGACCAGCTGGGGTACGTCGACCGGCTGGATCATCGTGCGCGACGCGCTGCTGGTCGGCCCGTGGCACCACGAGGACGACCGGTCCCGCACCTACCGCCGCACGCCCAACGACTACGAGGCCGAGCACATCCTGCTGCGCACCATCCGCTGCGTCTCCGGCGAGGTGCAGACGATCATGGACTGCGAGCCGGTGCTCGACTACGGCCGCAAGCCGGTGCGCTGGGAGTACACCGGCGACGACTACCACCAGGGCGAGGCGTCGGCCGACGGGTCCGACGTACGGCTGACCCTGACCACCGACCTGCTGCTCGGCTTCGAGGGCGGGATGGCCAGCGCCCGCACGCTGCTCAAGGCCGGCGACACCCGGTTCGTGGCGCTGTCGTGGGGCGGGGCGAAGCCGCCGACGACGTTCGAGCAGGCCTACCAGAAGCTGGTGTGGACCGCGCACCACTGGCAGCACTGGCTGGCCCGCGGCCAGTTCCCCGACCACCCCTGGCGGAGCTACCTGCAGCGCAGCGCGCTGACCCTGCGCGGCCTCACCTACTCCCCCACCGGCGCCGTGGTCGCGGCCGGCACCACCTCGCTGCCGGAGACGCCCGGCGGCAACCGCAACTACGACTACCGCTACACGTGGATCCGCGACGCCACGTTCGCGCTGTGGGGGATGTACTCGCTGGGGTTCGACTGGGAGGCCGTCGACTTCTTCTCGTTCATCGCCGACATCGCCGAGCGCGACGACCACCTGCAGATCATGTACGGCATCGGCGGCGAGCGGGACCTGGAGGAGCACGAGCTCGACCACCTGCCCGGCTACGCCAGCTCCCGGCCGGTGCGCATCGGCAACGCGGCGTACGCCCAGCAGCAGCACGACGTCTGGGGCGCACTGCTCGACTCGGTCTACCTGCACTCCCGCGCGGCCGACCACCTCGACAACCGGATCTGGCCGATCCTCGACAAGCAGGTCGGCGAGGCGCTCAAGCACTGGCGCGAGCCGGACGCCGGGATCTGGGAGGTGCGCGGCGAGCTCAAGCACTTCACATCCTCGAAGATCATGTGCTGGGTGGCGGTCGACCGCGGCGCGCGGCTGGCCCGGATGACCGGCGAGGACGCGAAGGCCGCCGAGTGGGAGCTCGCCGCCGAGGAGATCAGGCAGGACGTGCTCGAGAACGGCGTCGACGAGCGCGGGGTGTTCACGCAGTACTACGGCAGCAAGGCGCTCGACGCGTCCCTCCTGCTCGCGCCGCTGCTGCGCTTCCTGCCACCCGACGACGAGCGGATCCGGCGCACCGTGATGGCGATCCGCGACGAGCTCACCGTCGACGGGCTGGTGCTGCGCTACAAGGTCGAGGAGACCGACGACGGCTTCTCCGGCGAGGAGGGCACGTTCACGATCTGCTCGTTCTGGCTGGTGTCGGCGCTGTGCGAGATCGGCGAGTTCCACAAGGCGAAGAAGCTGTGCACCAAGCTGCTGTCGTTCGCCGGCCCCCTCGAGCTGTACGGCGAGGAGATCGACGCGCACAGCGGCCAGCAGCTCGGCAACTACCCGCAGGCGTTCACGCACCTGGCGCTGATCAACGCGGTGCTGCACGTGATCAAGCTGGAGAGCGAGATCGAGGCGGCGGCCGCGGAGAACGGCGCGGGCCCGGCGCCGGCGGACCTGCCGCAGCGGGGCGTCGGCCAGCCCGGCTGAGGGGAACCAGCCGGGTGGCCGGTCAGCGGCGGTAGGGCTCGACGCCGGGCCCGTGCCCGGTCTCGTCGACCACCGACGTGAGCAGGTGGCCGCGCAGGTGCCGCGGCTCGCGGATCTCGGCGACCACGGTGAAGTCGCCGTCGCCGGTCGGCTGCACGGACGTGACCTTGCCGAGGTACTGCAGGCCCTCGGGGTCGGTGGCGCGGATCCGGTCTCCGGACACGTACGGTCGGCGCGCGCCGGCGCGGTGCGGTCTGCCGGTCCTCGTCATCTCGAGCATGCTCACGGGTCTCTCGCCCTCCCCAGGTCGGTCGGTCCCGATGGTTCAATCGGAAACCGTTCCCGGCACCTTGAGGGCCTGGTCTGGACCAGTGTGCCCGCCCGGTCAGCGGCGGTCCAGCAGCCCGTCGCGCAGCGCCGCCGCCAGCGTCGGAGCCAGCGGCAGCCGCGGCACCAGCGTGGCCTGGAACGCGTGGTACGTGTCCGGCTTCCCCGACCAGGTCACCCAGCTCGGCTCGTTGGCCGGCGACAGCTCGTGCCGCCACGAGCCCCGGTCATCGAGGAAGTGCTCCGCGACGTGGTCCCACCAGGTCGCGTACCAGCCGGCGTACGCCGGGTCGCCGGTCGCCGCGTGCAGCGCCGCCGCCGTCGCGGTGGCCTCGGCGGCGACCCAGTGCATCCGCTCGCGGACCACCGGCTTGCCCTCCCAGTCGACGGTGTAGACGAACCCGTCCTCGCCGTCGACCGCCCAGCCCTCGCGCACCGCCGCGTCGAACAGCGCGACCGCGTCGTCCAGCAGCCACCCGGGCGCGGCGTCGCCGAGGCCGGCCCGCAGGTGCAGCGCGAGACGCGACCACTCCAGCCAGTGCCCGATCGTCGCGCCGAACGGGCGGAACGGGTGCGCCGGCTCGTCGCGGTTGTACTCGAGCAGCGGCGTCCAGGCGGTGTCGAAGTGCTCGGGGATCCGCCACTCGTGGCCGCGCGCGAGCTCGTGCACCACCCGGGTGACCACCCGGAGCGCCCGCTGCCGCAGCGGGTCGTCACCGAGCACGTCCGCGGCGGCGAGCAGCGCCTCGACCGTGTGCATGTTGGCGTTGACGCCGCGGTAGTCGTCGAGCGCCGTCCACGCGCGGTCCCACTCCTCCACGACCATGCCGGCCTCGTCGTCCCAGAACCGGGTGAGCAGCACGTCGAGGGCGTCGTCGAGCAGCGCCCGGCCGCCGGGTCGGCCGGCCGCGGTGACGCTGGCGCCGGCGAGCACCACGAACGCGTGCTCGTACGCCGTCTTGGCGGTCGTCACCGGGCCGCCGCGGTCGACCTGCGCGAACCAGCCGCCGTGCTCGCTGTCGTGCATCCGCCCGCGCAGCGCCGCGATCCCGTGGTCGGCGAGCGGACCGCAGCCCGGTCGGCCGAGCATCGCGCCCAGCGCGTAGACGTGCGTCATCCGGCAGGTGATCCACAGCTGCACCGGCCGCTCGAGCTCGGGCAGCCCGTGGTCGTCGAGCCACGCGAAGCCGCCGGACGGGTGCCGCGCGGCGCGGCCGAACTCCAGGAGCGCGTCGCCGTGCGCCTCCAGCCAGCGGGCGTGCGCGGGGGTGGTCAGCCAGGTCATCGGAGTCTCCTCGGACGGGACGGTCGGGGTGCGGTCGCGTGGGATCGGGTCGGATGGGGTAGACCGGGCGCGTGAGCACCCAGGACAGCACGGTCAGGTTCGGTCTCGTCGGCACCGGCTTCTGGGCGCGCGAAGTGCACGCCCGCGGCGTGCAGGCGCACCCGGGCAGCGAGCTCGGCGGCGTGTGGGGGCGCGACCCGGGGCGCACGGAGTCGCTGGCCGGCGACCTGGGCGTCGCGGCGCACGCCGACTTCGACGAGCTGGTCGCGTCGGTGGACGCGCTCGCCTTCGCGGTGCCCCCGGACGTGCAGGCGCCGCTCGCGGTCCGTGCCGCGCGGGCCGGCCGGCACCTGCTGCTCGAGAAGCCGGTGGCCCTCGACGCCGCCACGGCCGACGAGGTGGTCGCGGCCGCCGACGCGGGCGGTGTGAGCTCGGTGGTGTTCTTCACCGAGCGGTTCGTGCCCGAGCGCGAGGCCTGGCTGCAGGGGCTCGCGGAGCGCGACTGCCGCGGCGGTCGCGCGGTCTGGCTGGCGTCGCTCAAGACGCCGGACAACCCGTTCGCGCACTCGCCGTGGCGGCAGGAGCACGGCGGCCTGTGGGACGTCGGGCCGCACGCGCTGTCGGTGCTGCTGCCGGTGCTCGGGCCGGTGGTCGACGTGGCCGGCGCGCAGGGCGAGGCCGACCTCGTGCACCTGGTGCTGACCCACGAGAGCGGTGCGACCAGCACCGCGCACCTGAGCCTGACCATGCCGCCCGCCGCGACGCAGGCGGGGCTGTCCTTCTACGACGAGGACGGCTGGTACGACCGCCCCGAGGTCGAGGGCGACGCCGTGAAGGCGCACACCCTCGCCGTCGGGGAGCTGGTCGACGCCGTCCGCGCGGGGCGGTCGGACCACCGGTGCGACGTACGCTTCGGCGCCGAGGTGGTGCGGGTCCTCGAGCGGGCGCAGCGCGTCGTCGGCCGGCATGTCTAGAGCAGGCCGCCGTACGTCTCGCCGACCTTGTACGTCGCGACGCCCAGCGTCGAGTCGCTCTGGCCGTAGTAGGCGAACCAGGTGCCCTGGTGGTGCACCAGCCCCTCGACGAACGTGACGTTGGAGACCAGGCCGTTCTTGTCCTCGAACGTCGACGGCGCGAGCCACGGCACGTTCATCTGGGCCAGCACCTCGGTCGGCCGCGCGGGGTCGAAGAGCAGCTGCCCGCAGGTGTAGCGGACGGTGCCGTCCTCGAACTTCACCGCGGCGTTGTGCAGCAGCAGGATCAGCCCGTTGTTCGTGACCACCGGCTGCGGGCCGACCTCGACCAGGAACTCCCCGAAGGTGCCCTTGGGGGTGGGCACCATCAACGGCTCGTCGTTGGAGCACGGCTCCCAGTGCAGCAGGTCGTCGGACCAGGCGTGGTAGATCGAGCCCTCGCCGAAGTACATCAGGTAGCGGCCGTCGATCGGCTGCGCGAGGATCGCGCCAGCCTTGCTCCACGGGGTCGGCACGCCCGCGTCGTTCGGCTTGAACGTGTTGAAGTCCGGGAACAGCGGCCCATGCTTCTGCCACGTGAACAGGTCGGTCGACGTGGCCAGGCAGAGCTGGGCGTTGGTGCGGTCCCAGGCCGTGTAGGTGAGGTAGTACGTGCCGTCGACCTCGGTGACCCGCGGGTCCTCGCAGCCGAACCGCTCGTAGTCCTCGGTCGGGGAGAGCACCGGCTCCGGGTGCCGCTCGAAGTGGATGCCGTCGTCGCTGGTCGCGAGCCCGACGTGGGAGACGATGTCGTCGGCGTGCGCCCGGTAGAGCAGCACCACCTTCTCGTCCTTCACGACCGCGGCCGGGTTGTAGACGCTCGACGACTCCCAGCCGTCGCCCTGCGGGCGCAGGATCGGGTTGGCGTCGTACGGCGTGAACGGGCCCAGCGGGAACTCGGCGTGCGGGTGGCTCATCTCTTCTCTCTCGTGTTCGGTTACCAGGGTCAGGGTGTCAGCGGCGGACCAGCGTGAAGCCGCCGGGGACGACGGTGGCGGGCACGCGCGCCGCGGTGCTGGTCGTGTGCCGGACCAGCCGGCCGCTGCCGTCGTAGCTCCAGACGTCGGCGGTCCCGGTGCCGGGCAGGTCGACCTCGGCGGTGCGGGTCGCAGACGCGACGCTGCGCAGCAGTGCGGTGCCGTGGTCGTCGCCGCCGAGGACCAGGCGGGTGACCAGTGGCTGCAGCATCAGCGCGTCCAGCCGGGTGGCGTCGCCGCCGCTCGCGGTGGTGGTCGCGGTGAGGGTGCCGGCGGTGCCGTCGACCGGCGTGCCGAGGGTGCGCGGCAGCAGCGCGCCGGGTGCCGGCGACACCCCCTGCGCGCCGACGTCGCCCGCCCGGACCGTGCCGAGGGTCCGGTCGGCG
>JABFXA010000453.1 GCA_013361955.1 Nocardioidaceae bacterium | reverse complement strand
TCACCCGGGCGCAGCTGCCGGCCGTCCCCGAGCACGACGGCCCGGCCGCTCAGCCGGGACCGGTCGGCTGGGCGCTGGAGGACCTGCCCGCGTCGCAGGAGCAGCGCGCCAAGACCTTCCGGCTCGGCCGCGACGGCCACCTGTACGTCCTCGGCGGTCCCCGCAGCGGCCGGTCCACCGCGCTGCGCACGCTCGCCGGCGCGCTCGCCGACGAGGTCCCGGTCCGCGACCTGCACGTCTACGGCCTCGACTGCGGCAACGGCGCGCTCCTCGGCCTGGGCGCGCTCCCGCACACCGGCGCGGTGGTCTCGCGCACCCAGGTGGACCGGGCCGGCCGGTTGCTCGGCCGGCTGGTGTCGCTGGTCGAGCAGCGGCAGGCCCAGCTCGGCGCCGGCGGGTTCGCCGACCTCACCGAGCTGCGCGCCTCCCTGCCGGAGGACGAGCGGCCGCCGTACGTGCTGTTCCTGCTGGACCGTTGGGACGGCTTCGTCTCCACCCTCGGCGAGGTCGACGGCGGCGTGATGACCGACCAGGTGATGTCGCTGCTGCGCGACGGTACGGCGGCCGGGGTGCACGTCGTGGTCAGCGGCGACCGGCAGCTGGTGCTCGGCCGGATGTCCACGCTCGTCGAGGCCCGGCTGGTGCTGCGGCTCGCCGACCGCAGCGACTTCAGCACGGTCGGCATCCCCACCCGCGAGGTGCCCGAGACGCTGCCCGACGGCCGCGCGCTCACCCCCGACCCGGTCGTCGAGTCGCAGGTCGCGGTGCTCGCCGACGACATCTCCGGCGCCGGGCAGAACGAGGCGCTGCGCGCGATCGCCGCCCGCCGGCGCGAGCGCGACGCGGCGACCCCGTCGGCGCTGCGGCCGTTCCGGCTGGAGGAGATGCCCGGGGTCGCGGCCCTCGACGACGCCCTGCTGGAGCGGATCGGCGCAGCCGCGGACGCCGTACGCGAGGGCTGGGTGCCGTTCGGCGTCGGGGGCGACGACCTCGACCTGGTCGGGCTGGACCTCTCCGGCAGCCCGGTCGCGATCGTGGCCGGGCCGCCGAAGTCCGGCAAGACGACGGCGCTGCGGTTCGCGGTCCGGGCGGCGCGCGCTGCCGGCGTACCCGTGCTCGGGCTCTGCCCGACGGACAACGAGCTGTCCGCCGACCTGGCCGCGCTGCCCGACGACGAGGCCGCCCTGCTGCGCACCGGCGAGGTCGAGGAGGCGGTGCTCGTCGAGCGGCTGCAGTCCCTCGGCCCAGGCGCGTTCGTGGTCGTCGACGACGCCGAGGTGCTCAGGGAGAGCCCGCTCGCCTCGGCGCTCACTGCTCTGGTGCAGCAGGCCCGCGGGAAGGGCTGGCGGGTGCTGGTGGCCGGCAGCGTCGCTGAGCTCGGCAGCGGCTACAGCGGCTGGCTCTACGAGGCCCGGAAGTCCCGGCAGGGGCTGCTGCTCTCGCCGCAGACGATGGGGGACGGCGACGTGTACAGCGCCCGCCTCACCCGCAGCAGCCTGATGCCGAAGGTGCACCCGGGCCGGGGCCTGGTGGTCGACGCCGGCGGCGGCCAGCAGCTGGTCCAGGTGCCGCGTCCCTGACCCCGGCCGGGCAGCTTCTTGCGGATCTGAAATCGGTCCGCAACAAGTCGGCCCGAAGCTCCTCGCGGCACAAAAAGCGGCGCCCCGGGGTGCTCCCCGGGGCGCCGCTCAGGCCTTCAGCTCACTTGCTGTAGGCGTCGTCCAGACCCTGCGCGTCACGCGCGTAGTTGCGCAGCCACTGCGCGAACTCCGGACCCACCTGAAGCATCTTGTTCATCCCGCTGTTCCACTCGCTCCACTTGTTGTGGAAGGTGGTGGACGCGCCAGGCGTCTGCCAGGCCCCCGTCACGAGGTCCTGCGACTTGGTGTTCGCGGTGTTCTGCGCCTCGTGCAGCGTGTGCACGGTCTTGTCGATCATGTCCGCGGTCGCGAGGATCTCGTCAACGCCGATCTTCTGGTCCCCGTGGGGCATGGTGCCTCTCCTTCGATCTGTTCGCCGGGACGGCCTGTGCGGAGAAGGTTAGACACAGATTCGCCAGCCGGGGAACGGCCTCCGGCGCCGTACCGGCCCCATGGCGGATGGCCGCCCCGGGCTGGTGTACGCGGGGACGAACACGGATAAACTGACGCCGCGATCTGCACCTGGGGGACACGGAGGTTTGGCTCCGGACCTCCGTGACATGTCTCGAGGAGCCCTTTCGATGAGCGGGAGCAGCGGCACCACGACCGCCGACCGGCAGCGGATGCGGTCCGCCCGCGGCACCGGGAGGACCGGGAACCGGATGCCTGCCCCGCCCCGTCAGCGCCGTCCGGCGCTCGCCGCGATCGCGGTGCTGCTGATCGTCGGGGGCGCGCTGGTCGCCGGCCTGCTCGCGATCCGGATGGACAGCCGGGTCCAGGTGATCGCGGTGAGCCACACCATCGAGCCGGGGCACCGGATCACCGCCGGGGACCTCGTCTCGCGGCAGATCGCGACCGACGAGCGGATGAGCCTGATCGGCTGGCAGTACCGCGACCAGGTGATCGGGAAGTTCTTCGCCCGGGCCACGATCTACCAGGGCATGCTGCTCGACCAGAAGACGCTCACCCGGCAGAACCCGGTCGAGGCCGGCCGCGCGATCGTCTCCGTGCAGCTCAACCCCGCGCTCACGCCCAAGGAGCTGGCGAAGGGCGACCTGGTGCAGGTGGTGCGCGCGTCCGACGGCTCGACCACCCGCGACGACGCCAAGGACCTCACCCAGGGCCTGGTCATGTCCGTCACCCGGCCCGAGAAGGACAGCCTCGGCGGCGCGAGCTCGGGCAGCGTGAGCCTGCTCGTGCCCGAGGCGGCGGCCAAGGACGTCATCGACGCCTCGCACGCGCAGGTCGCGGGGCTGGCGCTGCTCAAGCGCGGGCAGACCGTCGACGTGATCCCGGGGTCCTGATGGCGCTGTACGCACTGGCCTCAGCGAAGGGCTCGCCGGGCACCACGGTGACGGGCATGGCGCTCGCCGCCGTGTGGCCGACCGACCCGGTCCTCGCCGACCTCGACTCCTCCGGCGGCGACCTGGCGTGGCGCTGCCGCACCCCCGACGGCGAGCCCATCGACACCGAGCGCGGCCTGCTCTCCCTGGGTGCGTCCGTACGTCGCGGCGCGCACGAGGTCGCCCTGGAGGAGCACCTGCAGGAGATCTCCGGCGGCGTGCGGGTGCTCGCCGGCCTGCGGTCCGCGGCCCAGGTCGCCGGCCTCGGCGCCGCGTGGGGCCAGCTGCCCACCGTGTTCAAGTCGTTCGGCGACGACGTGCTCGCCGACTGTGGCCGGGTGGTGCCGGGCTCGGCGACGCTGCCGCTGCTGCACCACGCCGACGCCGTGCTGTTCGTGGTGCGGCCGAGCATCGAGGGGGTCGCGCACCTGCGCGACCGGCTCACCTCGCTGCGCGAGCAGATCGACCTCGGTGGCGTCGAGGGGCCGCCGGTGGGGGTGGCCGCGGTGACGTCGTACCGGGACACCAGGAGCGTGCCCGACCTGCAGCAGCTGCTCGACTCCGAGGGGCTGCAGGTGCGCGTGCTCGGCGTAGTGGCCGACGACGCGCGCACCGCCGACGCGCTGCGCGGGGTCGGCTACGCGCGCTCCCGGCGGTCGCTGCTGATCCGCTCGGCCGCCGACATCGCCGGCAGGCTCATCGACCTCGCCCAGTCCCGGTTCGCACCGGTGCAGTGACAGGGGGGACGCACTCACATGGACCAGCAGCTCGTCCGCAGCCTGCGTGAGCAGGTGGCCGAGGTCCTCGCCCGGCAGCGTCGCGAGGACGCCTCGAACGGCCTGCCGCCGATGTCCTCGGAGGACGAGCGGCAGTTCGCGCGGGCGGTGGTCAGCCGGGTCCTCGACGGGCACGCCCGCGAGGAGGTCACCGCCGGCCGCAAGCCGCCGACGCACGAGGAGGAGGCGCAGCTCGCCGAGGGCATCCACGCCGCGCTGTTCGGCGTCGGCCGGCTGCAGCCGCTGCTCGACGACCCCGAGGTCGAGAACATCGACATCAACGGCTACGACAACGTCTTCATCGGCTACGCCGACGGCCGCGAGGAGCGCGGCATCCCGATCGCCGACAACGACGACGAGCTGGTCGAGCTGGTCCAGGTGCTGGGTGCGTACTCCGGCCTGGCCAGCCGGCCCTTCGACACCGCCAACCCGCAGCTCGACATCCGGCTGCCCGACGGGTCGCGGCTCTCGGCCGTGATGGGGGTGTGCCAGCGGCCCTCGCTGTCCATCCGGCGGGCGCGGATCCAGCGGGCGACGCTCGACATGATGATCGACTACGGGTCGATCTCGCCGGAGCTCGCGGCGTTCCTGTCCGCGGCCGTCCGGGCCCGCAAGAACATCATGATCGCGGGCGCCACCAACGCCGGGAAGACCACGCTGCTGCGCGCGCTGGCCAACGAGATCGACCCGAGCGAGCGGCTGATCACCGTGGAGCGGGCGCTGGAGCTCGGGCTCGGCGAGTTCGCCGACCTGCACCCCAACGTGGTGGCGTTCGAGGAGCGGCTGGCCAACTCCGAGGGTCAGGGCGCGATCAAGATGGCCGAGCTGGTCCGACGTTCGCTGCGCATGAACCCGAGCCGGGTGATCGTCGGCGAGGTCCTCGGCGACGAGATCGTCACCATGCTCAACGCGATGTCGCAGGGCAACGACGGCTCGCTGTCGACGATCCACGCGAACTCCTCGCTCGAGGTGTTCAACCGGATCTGCACCTACGCCATCCAGAGCGTCGAGCGGCTGCCCGCCGACGCCACGATGATGCTCATCGCCGGGGCCATCGACTTCGTGGTCTTCGTCGAGCGCAAGAACGACTTCGCCGCGGGCGGCAAGCTCCGCCGCATGGTGACCTCGGTCCGCGAGGTGAACGGCGTCGACGGCCGGGTCCTGTCCAGCGAGGTGTTCTCGGCCTGCCCCGACGGCTACGCGCTGCCCGCGTCGTCGATCAGCTGCCTCGACGAGCTCGAGGCGGTCGGCTACGCGCCCGGCGCGCAGGCGGCCTGGGTGGAGGCGGTCTCGTGATCCTCGACCTCCAGCTGGTCCTGATCGTGCTGCTCGGCGGCGTGGTCGGGGGTGGCGTGGTGCTGCTCTACGTCGGCCTGGTGAAGCGCGAGCCGAGCAGCGTGGCCGAGCCCGGCCGCGACATCGCCGGGCTGCTGCGACGGCTCGGGGGGCGGGTGCCGCTGGCGGTGGTCGCCGGGCTGCTGGTGCTGCTGCTGACCACCTGGATCGTGGCCGCGGTCGCGACCGGCGCGCTGGTGATGTTCTGGGACGCGCTGTTCGGCGGGGCCAGCGCCGAGCGCCGCAGCATCATGCGGATCGAGGCGCTGGCCGCCTGGACCGAGTCGCTGCGCGACACCGTCGCCGGTGCGGTCGGTCTCGAGCAGGCCATCCCGGCCACGGCGTACGCCGCGTCGCCGGTGATCCAGGGCGAGCTGCTGACGATGTCCGACCGGCTCCGGGTGCGCGTGCCGCTGCCGGTCGCGCTGCAGCGGTTCGCCGAGGAGATGGACGACGCCAGCGCCGACCTGATCATCGCCGCGCTGATCCTGAACTCCCGGCTGCGCGGGCCGGGCCTGCGCGAGGTGCTGTCCTCGCTGTCGGAGTCCGCGCGCGCCGAGCTCGACATGCGGCAGCGGGTCAACGCCGGCCGCCGCAGCACCCGGCGCAGCGTCCAGATCGTCATCGGCGTCACGGTCGGGTTCATCACCCTGCTCGCGCTGTTCAACCCCGGCTACGTCGCGCCGTACGGCACGCCGGTGGGCCAGGTCGTGCTGCTCGTGGTGATCGGCTTCTTCGCGGCCGGGGTGGTCTGGCTGCGGCGGCTGTCGAAGTTCGAGACGCCCGGCCGGTTCCTGCACTTCCGCACCACGCCGGACGGTCAGCCGTGACCACCTCCCTCCTCCTCGTGATGCTGCTCGGCGGCGTGGCCGGCGCCGGCGTCTTCCTGCTGTTCACGGTCTTCGAGCGCGGCACGGTCACCGGCGCCGCCGGGCTCGCCCAGCTCGACGCGCAACGGCTGCGCGGGCGGCGGGCGCGGAGCCTCACCGCCGACCGCCGGCACCAGGACGAGTCCGTGCGGATGCGCAAGCTGGGCTCGGAGCTGCGCACGTCGCTGGCCAACCGGGGCGTGAACCTGCCGCCCTCGCTGACCGCCAACCTGGGCATCGTCGGCCAGTCGGTCGAGACGTTCCTCGCCCGCACCCTGGTGTTCGCGCTGCTCGGGATCTTCCTGCCGTTCCTGGTGCTCGGCCCGGCCGCCGCGGTCGGCGCGTACAGCCTCGTGGTGCCGCTGTGGCTCACCGGGTTCGGCGCGTTGATCGGCGCGATCGTGCCGTACAGCCAGCTGCAGCGGCAGGCGGAGGCGCGGCGCCGCGACTTCCGCCACGTCGTCAGCTCGTTCCTCGACCTGGTCGCGATGAACCTCGCCGGCGGCCGCGGCGTCCCCGAGGCGCTGTCCTCGGCGACCGCGATCAGCGACGGCTGGGCGATGGTCCGCATCCGCGACACCCTCCAGGCCGCCCGGCTGCAGGGCACCACGCCCTGGGCGGCCCTCGGGCAGCTCGGCGACGAGGTCGACGTCGACGAGCTCCGCGACCTGGCCGCTGCCCTGGCCCTGGTGGCCGAGGACGGCGCCAAGGTCCGTGACTCGCTCTCGGCTCGGGCCGGCTCCATGCGTCGCAAGGAGCTGGCCGACGCCGAGGGCCGGGCGGCCGCGAGGTCGCAGTCCATGTTGATCGCCCAGCTGCTGCTGTGTGTCGGGTTCCTGCTGTTCCTGACCTACCCAGCCGTGGCGCGGGTCCTCGGGACGTGACCGGGGATGCGGACGGGGGTCATCCACGTGATCGACGAGAGAGGTTCACTGCACCATGAACACCAACCAGCTCACCTTCCTGAGAATCGTGCTGGCGGGCCGGACCGCGCACGCGCGGAACGCCGCGGCGCGGGGCGAGCGCGGCGCGTCGGCGGTCGAGTGGGTCGTGATCACGGCCCTGCTGATCGGCATCGCGGTCGCGGTCGGCGCGATCGTGCTGAACAAGCTCACCACGAAGGCGAACAGCCTCAACCCCTGATTGCCGTGCGCCGGCTCCGCAGGGACGAGCGCGGCGCCAGCGCGGTCGAGATGGCCATGTACATGCCGATCCTGCTGCTGTTCATCTTCGCCACCGTGCAAGGGGCCCTCGTCTACCTCGGCAACCAGGCCGCGTCCGCCGTCGCGCGGGAGGCGGCCCGCGTGGCGCGCACCAACGACGGCGACCTGGCGGCCGGCCAGCGGGCCGGCCAGCAGTACGCCGCGAACATCGGCCAGGGCATCCTGCTCGGCGCCCGGGTGACCCCGCTGGCGGCGCCCGACGGACGGGTGCGGTTCCAGGTCACCGGGCACGCGCAGGAGCTGTCGCCGATCCTGGTCCCCGAGGTGACCCAGACCGTCGAGGCGCCGATCGAGGAGTTCCGGGAGGACACCGGACCATGAGCCTCTTCGGCGTACGACGCGGGGAGCGCGGGTCGATGGCGGTGGAGATCGTCATCCTCGCGCCGGTGATGCTGGCCTTCCTGATGCTGATCGTCGAGTGCGGGCGGTTCGTCTCGGTCCGCGGCGACCTCGAGGCCACCACCCGCGACGCGGCCCGCGCCGCCTCGCTCGAGCGGGACACCAACAGCGCCCTCGGCGCAGCGCGGTCGGTGGTCGCGGCGTCCCTCGACAAGGGCACCACCGACTGCCGGCCGGCCACCCTGAGCGGCAACTTCGTGGCCGGCGGCTACGTGCAGGTGAACCTGTCCTGCCGGGTCCCCCTCGACGGGCTCGGGCTGCTCGACCTCGGCGCCAGCGCGCCGATCGAGGTGCACAGCGCGGCCCCGATCGACACCTACCGGAGGACCGGATGAGGGCTCGGACCCGCGACGAGCGCGGCACCGCCACGGCGTTCGTGGTGGGCTTCGCGATCGTGCTGCTGGCCTGCGCCGGGCTGGTCATCGACGGCGGCACCGCCCTCAACGAACGCATGAAGCTCGCCGACGACGTCGAGCAGGCAGCCCGGGCCGGCGCCCAGCAGATCAACGTCGTCGCGCTGCGCGACGACAACGTGATCGTGCTCGACCGCACCAAGGCCGAGGGCACCGCCCGGAGCTACCTGGCCCAGATCGGGTACGCGAGCTACGACGCCCAGGTGGTCGACTGCGCCGACGGCGCCCAGGACGCCTGCGTCCGGGTCGCGGCCCAGAAGCAGGTGCCGACCACGATGCTGCGGCTGGCCGGCGTCCCCCCGTTCACCGTGAAGGGGAGCGCGACCGCCCAGGCCGTGACCCAATGAGCAGGAAGTGACCTCGTGAGCATCCCGCACAGCACCCAGACCCGCGGCCCGCAGCCGCACGAGCGCGGCCCCGCGCGGTTCCGCGCGCCGGAGCAGCAGCGCGAGAAGCGGTCCGTGCCCAAGATGCTCGGCGCGCTGCTGGTGCTGCTCGTGCTCGTGGTGGGGATCCCGGTCGGGCTGGTCCAGCTCGGGGCGCCGCCGCCGATCCCGACCGGCATCCCGGACAAGGGCGACCTGACCCAGCCGCTCACCGTCGACGCGGTGCTCGTGGTGCTGCGCGCGGTGGTCTGGCTGGCCTGGCTGCAGTTCGTGCTGTGCACGCTGGTGGAGACGCTCAGCGCGCTGCGCGGCAACGGCCTGCCCCGCCCGGTGCCGCTGTCGGGCCGCTCCCAGGCGCTGGCCCGCGCGCTCGTCGGCACCGTGCTGGTCGGCGGCAGCTTCCTCGGCGGCTCCGGGATCGCCACCGCGGCCACCCC
>JABFXA010000443.1 GCA_013361955.1 Nocardioidaceae bacterium | reverse complement strand
CCGCAAGGCGCTGGCCGCGCCCGGTGGCTACCGGGGCGACCCGCGGCAGGCGGCGGCGGACGTGGCGACGTACGTCTCGGTGCCGGTCGCGGCCGGGGCGCGGTCGGTGGACATCTGGACCTGGCGGCAGCCGTACGACGGGCGCACGGTCAGCCTGCTCGCCGGCGGGCTGACGCCGAACCCGCTCTGGGTGGAGCTGCGGGCGGCCCGCCGGCACGGGGCGGTGCTGTTCACGCACATGACGCCCAGCCGGCTGCCGACGGGGCGGCGCCGGGCGGCCGAGCTGCGGCGTGCGGCCGAGGTCTTCTCCGCGGTCTTCGTGGCCGCGGGCACGGGGTGACAGGGGAGGCGACGGGGATGGGGACGACGGGAGTCGGTGCGGCACGACGGACGCTGGACGTGCTGGGTGCGGCGCTGCTGCTGGTGCTGACCGCGCCGGTGCTGCTGGTCGCGGCGCTGGCCGTGCTGGTCGGTGACGGCCGGCCGGTCTGCTACCGGCAGCCGCGGGTCGGCGAGGCCGGCCGCGTCTTCGCCGTGCTCAAGCTGCGGACCATGCGCGCGGGGGCACCGGGTGCGGCGGTCACCGCCGACGGCGACCCGCGGATCACCCGGGTCGGCGCGGTGCTGCGCCGGACGTCGGTCGACGAGCTCCCCCAGCTCTGGAACGTGCTGCGCGGCCAGATGACGCTGGTCGGCCCGCGGCCGGAGAGCGTCGCGCTGGCCCGGCGGTACCCCGCCGCGTGCCGGCCGGTCCTGGCGCACCGGCCGGGCCTGACCGGACCGGCGCAGCTGTCCTACCGCGAGCGCTCGGCGGTCCCGCCGGCGGGCTGGGCCGACGCGGAGGCGTGGTACCTCACCGTCGTCGTGCCGCTGCGGATCGAGGCCGACCTCGAGTACCTGCACCGCCCGACGCTCGTCGCGACCCTGCGCTACCTGCTGCTCACCGCGCTCTTCGTGGTCGGCCTCGCCGACCTGCAGCGACCGGTGGTGTCGCGGGACGCCGGCACCGCGCTGTTCCCGGTCAGCGACGGCCGGCGGGTCGCGGGTCGACGTCGCTGACCAGCAGCGGGTCGGACCGGGCGTTGAGGCAGGCACCGCTGGCCAGGTCGTACTCGAAGTTGTGGCCCAGGCAGCGCAGCACGCCGCCGGACACCACCGCGGTCTCGGCCAGGTCCTCGCCGGCGTGCGGGCAGTAGCGGCTGACCGCGACCCGGCGGCCCTCGGTCTCGACCTCGATCGTCTCGAACGGGTCGCGGGTCGCCTCGAACTCCTCGACCGCCCGCAGCGCGGCGAGGTCCGCGTGCTTGAGCAGCCCGACCAGGTAGTCGTTGTAGTGGTCGGGCTCGCGGCGGGCGGAGAACCGCAGGCTGAGCAGCAGCTCCTCCCACCGGGTCCGGCCGGTGACCACACCGGCCAGCCAGCGGCCGTCCAGCCGGAGCACGTAGTGGGCCGGGCTGTGGCCGCCGGCCAGGTCGACGCGGACCCGGTCCGGCCCGATGTGCGCGTCCCAGGTGCCGCCGCCGGGGCCGGACACCTCGAAGCGGACGGTCAGCCCGATGCGGGCCAGGAAGTACTGCGACAGCGTGCCCAGCGACTCCAGGTGCCGCCGGAACGCCGCACCGAGCGCCGGACCGTCGGGTGGCACCGGGTTGTCGGCCCACGCCTGCGCGACGGCCGGTGCCCGCCGCTCGGCGTACGCCGTCAGGTAGGCGCGGCGTGCCTCGGGGCCGGCGGCGAGGTCGAAGCCGCGCCAGGCCGGGTCGCGCCGCACGGAGAGGTCGTCGAGCCGGATCCGGTCGCCGGGCAGCAGGTACGTCGACGGCTGCTGCGGGAGCCGGTCCCGCAGCCAGGTCATCGCCTCGTGCTGGTCGGGGAAGATGCCGGGGCCGCCCAGCCCGCTGTTGTGCTCGAACAGGGCGGGGTCGAGGAAGCACGGCGGACCGGCGTAGGGGAGCACCATCCGCGGCTGCACCGAGCGGACCAGCCGGGTGACGGCCTTGAGCTTCCCGACCCGCTTGGCCTCCTCGATGCGGGCCCGCTCGACCGCGTCGTACTCGTAGCAGACCGGGTGCCAGCTCGCGCCGGACATCTGCACGCCCATCAGGTCCAGCGGCGCGCCGACCTCCTCCATCGCCCGCCGGGTCTGGCTGAGCGAGATGCGTGCGTCGTTGGTGTGCAGCACCGCGCGGCCGCCGACCCGCAGCAGCACCGCGGCGTCGTGGCTCATCGGGCACTGCTCCTGGACCACGGTCAGCCAGTCGTCGTCGCCGAGCGGGTACCGCTCCCAGGCGTCGAGCACCACGACGTACCGGCGGCCGGCCGCGCGCAGCCGGCGTTCGAGGATGGTCGAGGGGTAGCGCGGCACGAGCACCGGGAGGTCCTCGGGCAGCGACGCCAGGAACGGCAGGTCGAGGTGGTCGAGGTGCTCGTGCGAGACCACCACCGCCGTCAGGTCGTCCCACAGGCGCGGGTCCAGGTGCGCGTTGTCGGGGAACGGGAACCACGAGCCGAGGAAGGCGCCGCCGGGGGAGAGCCAGGGGTCGGCGAGCACCCGGACCCGCGGCCCCTCGACCAGCAGCCCGGCATGCCCCAGCGCGGTCACGGTGACGTCGTCCACCCGACCACGCTGGCAGTGACACGCCGCCGCCGGACCGTCCGGCGGGGTGAGCCCGGCTACGTCGGGCGGACGGGCCCGGTCACTGGGTGACGAGCCCGCGGGCCGCCTGCCGGACCAGCGAGCCGAGGGCGGCGAACCGCTCCGGCTCGCCGCGGGTGGCCGGGCCCCAGCAGCTCAGCGCGCCCATCAGCCGCTGGTCGGAGCTCAGCAGCGGCGCGGACACCCCCCAGCTCTCCGACCAGAACTCGCCGCGGCACAGCGCGTAGCCCTGGGAGCGCACCTGCGCCAGCTCGCGGTCGAGCGCGCGGCGGCTGGTGATGGTGGTGTCGGTGTACCGCGGCAGGGACCCGTTGGTCGCGGCCTCGGAGTCGGTGAACGCGAGGAAGACCTTGCCGCCCGACGTCGCGTGCTTGGGGTCGACGGTGGTGCCGAGCCAGCTGCGGTGGTCGCGGTCGGGCGGGTTGACCTCGTCGACGTACCGGAGGTCGCCCTCGTCGAGCATCGCCAGCGCGGTGGTCTCCCGGGTCTGCAGCGACAGCGTGCGCAGCACCTCGTGGGCCCGGGAGGTCCAGGAGTCGTCGGGGGCTGCGCGGGCCAGGTCGACGACCGTCGTGCCGATCGTGAAGGAGCGGGTGCGCGGGTCGCGGTGCACGAAGCCCTTGGCCTCGAGCGTGCGGAGGATCCGCCAGGCGGTGGCTCGGTTCAGCCCGGTGGCGGCGGCCAGCTCGGTGACGGTCGCCCGGGCGCCCGCGGCGTCAGCCACCGCCTGCAGCAGGTCGGTGGCCCGCTCGACGGACTGGACGCGACCATCGTCCGCATCGTCGCGCCCGACGATGTGCATGGTCGCGCGGTCGGGTTCCACGAGACGTAGCGTAAACCGGGAGTCCGGGTACGCCGTGGCCTCAGGACCCGGCCGGGATGCCCTCCCGGGGGCCGTCCGGCACGGTCCCGGCGGCCGTCCGGGAGCGCGGCAGGGTGACCGTGAACCTCGTCGACCAGTCCCGTGGCGGGTCGCCGAGCACCACGTCGCCGCCGACGGACCGGGCGATCCGCCGCGACAGCGACAGCCCGAGTCCGGAGCCGGTGCCGGTGGTCAGGCCGGGGTCGAAGGCGTGGCCGCGCACCGCCTCGTCGACCCCGGGCCCGTCGTCGTCGACGTGGACGACGCACTGGGCCGGCGTGGTCTCGACGAGCAGCCGCACCCGGCCGCCGAAGCGGACCGCGTTCTCGACCAGCGGGTACACGACGCGGACGGCGAGCTCGGCCGGCACCCGCACGTGTTCCCGGGTCGGGGGCTGCGGCAGCGACACCGCCGGCCGGCGCTCGGCGGGGAGGTGTGCGACCACCTCGTCGAGCACCTCGGCCAGGCCGGCCTCTGCGTCGACCACCCGGCCGCTGCGGGCCAGCTCCAGCAGGCTGGAGATGGTGCCCGCCATCCGGCGGCACGCGTCGCGGACCTCGCGCACGTCCTCGCGGGCCTCCTCGGACAGGTCGGTCCGCTGCGCGAGCAGCTCGGCGTTGCCGCTGATCACCGCGAGCGGGGTGCGCAGCTCGTGCGCGAGCTCGCCGGTCAGCTGCTGCTCGGTGCGGATCGCGTGCGCGACCTTCTCCAGCAGTCCGTCGAGGGTGGCGGCGAGCGCGGTGATCTCGTTGGCGGGTGGGCCGAGGTCGAACCGGCGGGACAGGTGGTGCTCGCTCCAGTCCTCCGCGGTGCGGGCCATCTCGCTCACCGGCCGCAGCACCTGGCGGGAGGCCCACGCCGCCACGCTGGTGGCGCCGGCGACCAGGACCACGCCGGCGGCGAGGGTCAGCAGCAGCACGTAGCGCTCGGTCTGCTCGTACGGCGCGAGCCGCTCGGTCATCACGACGGTGCCGTGCGAGCCACCGGGAGTTGTGAACGTGGAGGCGAGCAGCCGATAGGGCTGGTGCCCCGCGTGCGCGTTGCGCGGGACGCCGGGCCGGGCCTCCCGGTAGGTCTGAGCGAGGCGGACCGGCGGTCGGCCCGCGACGAGCCGGCCGTCGCCGTCGTACACGGCGACACCGACGTCGAGCACGGCCGGCGGCACCCGGATGCGCGCGCCGATGGACGCGGTGCGGACGCTGTCGACGAACGCGTCGGTGCGGGTCGCCAGCATCTCGTCGGCGGTGCGGGTCGAGAGCCCGGCCATGATCAGCTGCACGAGCAGCACCAGCACCAGGGCCGCGACACCGCTGACCACGGCGGCGAACAGGATGACCTGCCGGCGGAACGACCGGAGGTCGGGGGCGAACGACACCCAGCGGCGGATCAGGTCCCGCACGAGGGCGTGCCTGCCTGGATCCGGAAGCCGATGCCGCGGACGGTCTCGATCTGTACGGCGGACCCGGCGTCGGTGAGCTTCGAGCGGATCCGGCGCATGAACGAGTCGATGGTGTTCTCGCTGACCAACGCGCCGTCGGGCCATCCCGCCGCCACGACCGCGCGGCGCCGGACGACCTCTCCCGGGCGCGCGCCGATCGCGGCCAGCATCCGGAACTCGGTCGGGGTGAGCATCGACTCGCCGGTCGCCGTACGGACGCTGTGCGCGAGCGGGTCGAGGGTGAAGTCGTAGCCGGGCGTGGGGGTCTGCGGGTTGCGCCGGGCCAGCACGTCGAGCCGGGCCAGCACCTCCTTGAGCTCGAACGGCTTGGTGACGTAGTCGTCGCCGCCGGCGCTGAACCCGGCGAGCTTCTCGTGGGTGCCGTCGAGGGCGGTGAGGAACAGCACCGGTGCCTGCTGGCCGGACGCCTTCAGGGCCTGGCACACGTCGCGGCCGTCGGCGTCGGGGAGTCCGATGTCCATCACGATCACGGTCACCTCGCTGTCGGGTCCGAACAGCCGCACCGCCTCGCTGCCGTTGTGCGCCAGCACCACCTCGTGGCCGCCGTTGCCGAGCCCGCGGGACAGCACCCGGCGCAGCCCGGGGTCGTCCTCGCACACCCCGATGACCGCCATCGGTGCCTCACTCCTCGCGTCCGCGTGCCAGGTCCGGCACCCGCGCCGCGGGCTCCGCCGGGTCCTGCCTGGACCTCCAGTCTGGCTCACCGGACCTGCCGGGAACCTGATCGCCGGCGCGCCGCCCCACGAGCCGGACGCCCAGCGCCACGGCCAGCGCGGCGATCGCCAGCCCGGCGAGGTCGTCGACGGCGAAGTGCCAGCCGAGGTAGATGGTGGCGACCACCGTGCCGGCGAGGAACACGGTGAGCGCGCGGGCGGTCCAGCGCATCCGCAGGTGCCGGGCCATCAGCAGCAGCACCGTGGTGACACCCACGTGCAGGCTGGCGAACGCCGAGACCTGTGCGAACGCGTCCGGCGCGTGCGGGTGCGCGAGCAGGTGCGCGCGCTGGGCCAGGTACCTGGCCTGGGTGTCCTGCACCATCGTGTGCGGCAGCCCCGCGAACTCGCGTGGCGCGGAGTGGAACGGGCCGAGCGACGGGATCGCGTAGTACGACGTCACGCCGAGGATCCACACGAACACCAGCGACGCGATCACCGTGACGCCGTCGCGGACGTCGTCGACCAGCACGACGGCCGCCACGAACGAGACCGACACGATCGTGGAGAACGACTCGTAGACGCCGACGAGCGCGTACGTCGCGAGGTGCTGGCCGAGCAGGTCGTGCAGCAGCACGGCCGGGCCGCGGCCGAGGAAGAGCCAGCGGTCCCACGCCAGCAGCATCCCGTCGCGGGGCCGGTTGAGGACGTCCCAGCTCTTCAGGTTGTGGTAGCAGAAGTACACGAGGTGGTAGGCCAGCAGCGCGGCGACCGCGACCAGCAGCCGGCGCCGGTTCCACCGCCGTCGGATCGTGCGGAGCACGGCGGCGGGCCGGTGCCGCTCGCCACCGGCCGTCCGGCGGACGCCGTCGACCAGCGCGAGCGCGAGGAACAGCCCGGCGGTGAGCGCCAGGCGGCCGGTGAGCACGGCACCACCCGGGTCGCGCAGCGGGATGTCCACCTGCCAGGAGCGGACCAGGGTGACCGCGGCGAAGGCGGCGACCACCAGCCACAGCCGGACGAGCGGGGCGGGACGCGGCACGGGTCTCCTCGGGTCAGGCGGCATCGGCGTGGCCGTCCGGCGGGTGGCGCAGGTACCTCTCGGGGCCGCCGGCCGCCTGGGCGCCGTGGTCCAGCCACGCGCGGACGGCGGCGGAGTCACGACGCTCGAGCTCGTCGAGGCACCGCTGGCGCAGCACCACGAGGCGCAGCAGGCCGGCCATCGAGGTCTGGGTGTGCAGCGCCCAGAACGACGCCCGCCACACCCGGCACAGCTCCAGGTCGGCCATCGACTCCAGCGAGTCCGGGTCGCGCTCGGTGACGTCGGGGGCCGGCGGGCGGGTGCCGGACGCAGCCGGCGCCAGAGCCGGGGACAGCTGACCGCGGCGGCGACCAGGAGCAGGGCGGCGACCGGCGGCGACAGGGTCGCGACCGCGACGGTCGCGACCAGGGTGCCGGCGACGGACAGGGCCGGCCACCACGGGCGCAGCAGCCACCGGGCCGGTTCCTCGGCGGTGGCCCGGACGATGCAGAGCACGGTCACCGTCAGCCCGAGCAGGACCACCGTGACGCCGAGCGCGGCCGCCGGTCCCCACTGCAGGATGCCGACGCCGACCCCGGCCGTGGCGACCAGGGACCAGGTGGTGCGCCAGATCCGCGCGGCGGTCACGCCGGGTCTCCGGCGCGGAGCGTGGCGAAGACGTCGTCGAGCCGGGACGGTGCGGGGCGGCCGTGCTCGACGTACCACTCGCGCCCGAAGACCAGCCGGAACAGCGGCATCGGCAGGGTCGCCGCGCGGTCGAGCATCCGGCGCCCGTCGCCGCCGCGGCGCTGCGAACCGTGCGCGGCCATCGCGGCGCGCTTGCGCTCGGCCACCGCGCCGACGCGGACCCGGTGCGTGATCGTCCGGGGGGCGGCGAACACCCGGGTGGTGCCCAGTGGCGCGGACCCGCCGAGCGGGTGCCGCAGGACGGCGAGCGCCCGGAGCGCCCACGCGAACAACCGGTCGGGCACCGTCGCCTCCAGCACCACCGGGGTGCCCGCGAGCTCGGCCGCGCGGAGGCCGACCCGGTGCACCTGCACGTGGTCGGGGTGGCCGTAACCGCCGTTGCCGTCGTAGATCGTCAGCACGTCGGCCGCCTCGGCGCGCAGCAGGTCGGCGAGCTGCCGGGCGACCGGTTCGACGTCGAGGTGCGCGAAGCAGGTCCGGTCGTCCGGGTCGGGGCGCAGCCCGGAGTCGGGGTGCCCCAGCCGAGCCACCCGGGCGCACCCGAGCACCCACGCGGCGGCCTCCAGCTCCGCGGAGCGGGTGCCGGCCAGCCGGTCGCCGGTGCCGTCGTCGCGGCCGGCCAGCCCGAGCTCGCCGTCGGTGGCGGTCACGAGCACCACGCGGTGCCCGTCGCGCGCGGCGCGGGCCAGCAGCCCGCCGGTGAGCAGCGCTTCGTCGTCGGGGTGCGCGTGGAACGCGACCAGCGTGTAGCGGCTCATCAGGCGCGCACCCGGTCGCGCGTCGGCAGGCCGGCCAGCGCCCGCGCGTAGACCCGCTCGTGCCGGTCCAGGCTGAGGGCCCAGGTGAGCCCCGAGGGGACCGTGCGGTTGTGCTCGGAGATCCAGGCGCGCAGCTCCGGGTCGCGCACCAGGTCGAGGAGCCCGGCGAGCAGGCCGTCGTCGTCGTCGCAGAGCAGGCCCTCGACGCCCTCGTGGACGAACTCGGCCAGACCGGTGGCGGCGAGGCCGACGACCGGCAGGCCGACCGACCGTGCCTCCAGGGCGGCGAGCCCGAACGACTCGAGGACCGCCGGTGCGACGTACACGTCGGACTCGGCGAGCACCCGGCGTACGACGGGCGGGTCGACCCGCCCGGCCAGGTGCACGTGGTCGTGCAGCCGCCGCCGGTGGACCAGCTGCTCGGCCCGGGGCCGCAGCGGGCCGTCGCCGAGCACGGTCAGGTGCACCGGGACCTCCGCGGTCCGGGTGAGCCGGTCGACGATCCGCAGCAGCTCGAGCGGCCGCTTCCGCGCCGCGAGCCGCATGGTGCTGACCAGCCGCAGCGTCCCGTCGGCGGGACGCGGGCCGCTGCGGGCCGGCACCTCGACGGCGTTCGGCAGCACGTGCACCGGTGCACGCGGCACCCGTCGCGCCACCTGGTCCGCGGCGATCCGGCTGACCGCGCTCCAGTGCACCGGCGCACCC
>JABFXA010000255.1 GCA_013361955.1 Nocardioidaceae bacterium | reverse complement strand
CCTGTCACCATGTGCGCGTGAACCTCTGGGACCGGGTCGGCGCCGTCGCCCCGCCGCCTGCGGTGGGTCTGGTGCTCGGCACTGCGGTCGCCGCGCTGGTGCTCACGTCGGTCCCGGAGCTGTGGCGGCGCACCCGGCACCTGGTCACCATCGCGCACGAGGGCGCGCACGGGCTGGCCGCGCTGGCCAGCGGCCGCCGGCTGGCCGGGATCCGGCTGCACTCCGACACCTCCGGGCTCACCGTCTCGAAGGGCCGGTCCACCGGTCCGGGGATGGTGGCCACCGCGGCCGCCGGGTACGTCGGCCCGGCGCTGCTCGGCCTCGGAGCCGCGGCGATGCTCGCGCAGGGGCTCGCGGTCGGTGTGCTCTGGGCCCTGCTCGCGATGCTCGCGCTGCTGCTGCTCCAGATCCGCAACTTCTTCGGGCTCTGGTCGGTGCTGCTGGCCGGCACGGGGCTGTTCGTCGTGACCTGGTCGGCGACCGCGCAGGTGCAGCTGATGGTGGCGTACGTCGTCACCTGGTTCCTGCTCCTCGCCGCGCCGCGGGCCGTCGTCGAGCTGCAGCGGCACCGGCGTGCGGGACGCGGCCGCTCCTCCGACGCCGACCTGCTCGCCCGGCTGACCCGGGTGCCGGGTGTGGTGTGGGTCGGCGGGTTCCTGGCCGTGAACCTGGCCGCGCTGGCCCTCGGTGCTCGCTGGCTGCTGACCGCGACCGCCTCCTGACATCCGCCGCGACGTGGGCTTTCATGGGCGGGTGCCCAGACTGCGCGAAGGGGAGACCCTGCACAGCGACGACGGCACGCCGTACCTGGTGTCCCGGCTGCTCGCCGAGGGCGGGTACGGCGAGACGTACCTCGGGCACCGGCTGTCCCCGCGCGGTCGGCGCACCCGGAAGGTCGCGATCAAGGTCTGCCGCGACCTCGACGACTGGCACGGCGAGGCGTACTTCGGCCGGCTGCTGCGCGGCGACCCGCGGGTGGTGGAGCTGCTCGACGTGTTCGTCACCGCCACCGGGCGCGGGGAGCGGCAGCGCCGCCGGCACATCCTGGTCTTCGAGTACCTCGACGAGGGCACCGTCTGGGACGCCATCGAGGGCGACGGGCTGCGCTGGTCCGAGGGCAAGGTGCGCGCCGAGATCCGCGCGCTGCTGAAGGTGCTCGGCCGGATGCACGGCGTGTGGGTGATCCACCGCGACATCAAGCCGGACAACGTCTTCCTGCGCGAGGGCCGGCTGCTGCTCGGCGACTTCGGGATCACCAAGCTGGCCGTCGACCGCCGCGGGCAGGGCACCGACGCGTCGCGGTTCCAGCCGGACTTCGCGCCGCGTGACCTGGTCACCTCCGAGATGTGGGGGCCGGCCGAGGACATCTTCCAGGTCGGCCTGCTGGCCGCGACGCTGCTGTCCGGCGAGGTGTGGTGGACCGAGGTGGTCTCCGCGCGGGCGATCGCCGGACTGGACGCGAGCGAGGCCTTCAAGAGCTGGATCTGGCACGCGACCGGTGCCCGGTCGAAGCGCTACTGGCACGCCGACGACGCCCTCGACGCGCTGTCCTCGCTGCGCCGGGTCGACGTCACGCCGGGCCGCGCTCCGCGCACGCTGCGCGACCAGCCGGTGGTGTTCAGCGGCCGGCTCGAGCGGATGACCCGCGCCGACGCGATGAGCCTGGCGCGGCTCGCCGGGGCTCGTCCGCAGACCCACCTCACCGACGCCACCACCGTGGTCGTGGTCGGGCGGGCCGGCCGCTCCGAGGGCCTGAAGATGTTCGGCGTGCGCGAGCGGATGCGCACCGGGCAGCCGATCCGGGTCATCGACGAGGAGCAGTTCGAGCGGCTGACCGCGCCGGGTCGTCAGGTGCGCAGCCAGGCGGTCCAGCGCTCCACCGCGAGGTAGCCGAGTCGTTCGTACGTCGGTCGGCCGTCGTCGCTGGCGACCAGCACGGCCGGCAGCGACGGGTCGGCCAGGGTGGCCGCCCAGGTCACCGCGGCGCCGGCCCCTCGGCCCCGTGCGGCGGGCAGCGCGGCGACGTACTCGACGAGCACCGCACCGGCCGCCACGTGCGCGGCCGC
>JABFXA010000458.1 GCA_013361955.1 Nocardioidaceae bacterium | reverse complement strand
CCGCCGCCTCCAAGATCCTGTCTTCCCTCGTCGCAGGGCACCCCTCCTCCGCTTCGCTCCCCCGGAGCGCCCTGCTCCTCAGTCCAGACAGGATCGGCGGCGGACGCTACGGGTGGGTCCCTGCTCCGGCGTACGCCCTGGCTTTCGAGGCTCGCCCTCGCGGGCTCGCACCTCAACCAGCGGGACCGGACCGCCGTTGGTCGAGGTGCGAGCGAGCTACCGCGAGCCTCGAGACCACGTTGTCTGCGCTCGCTCCGCTCGCGCGTGTCCGCCGCGCTGCGGGTGGGTCCCTGTTCCCGCGTACGCCCTGGTTTCGAGGCTCGCCCCAGCGGGCTCGCACCAACCAGCGGGTGGCTACAGGTTCCGCTCGGCCCAGAGGGCGGCCTGGGTGCGGTCGGTGACGCCGATCCGCTGGAAGACCGAGGTCAGGTGCGCCTTGACGGTGCGCTCGCTGATGCCGAGCCGGCGGGCGATCTGCTTGTTGGCCAGCCCCGACCGCACCAGGGTCAGCACCTCGACCTCGCGCGGGGTCAGGTCGACCTTGACCGGGCCGCCGGACCGGGCGGTGAGCAGCTGCCGGGCCGCGCGCGGGTGGATGGGCGACTCGCCGCGGCTGACCGCGCGGACCCCGTCGAGGACGTCCTCGGGGTCGGCGTCCTTGAGCAGGTATCCGACCGCGCCGGCGTCGATCGCGGCCACGATCCGGGCGCTGTCCGAGTACGACGTGAGCACCACGACCTGCGTGCCCGGGTGCTCCTCGAGCACCTGCTTGGTGGCCTCGACGCCGTCGACGCCGGGCATCTGCAGGTCCATCACGACCACGTCCGGGTTGGTCGCCCGGACCACGTCGAGCGCCTCCGCGCCGTCACCGGCCTGCCCGACCACCCGGATGTCGTTGGACCCGGCCAGCAGCTGCGCCAGGCCGGTCCGGACCACGGCGTGGTCGTCGACCAGCACCACCGTGATCGGTCCGTCTCCCCCGTCGAGACTCACTTCCGCACCTCCAGGTGCACGGTCGTGCCCGAGCCCGGTTGGCTACGGACGTCGATGGTGCCGCCGGCCTCGCGGATCAGGTCCCGCAGCCCCCGCAGCCCCAGCCCTTGGGGCCGGCTCGCGCCGTGCCCGTTCTCGCTGAACCCGTGGCCGTCGTCGGTCACGTCCAGCACCAGCCGGTCGCCGACGCCGCGGACCTGCACGGTCACCGTCGTCGCGTCCGCGTGCCGGAGAGTGTTGCGCACCGCCTCCTGGGCGACCCGCCAGACCAGCCGGACCGACTCGTCGGAGGCGTCGCCGACGTCGAACACCTCGACGGTCGGGGTGACGCCCCGCTCGGCGGCGGGTGCGACCAGGTCCCCCAGCGCGGCGGCGAGGCCGTCCACGCGGAGGTCGGGCGGGTAGATCTCCACCAGCAGCGAGCGCAGCGACCGCAAGCTGGTGCGCAGCGAGCTGGCCATCGGCTCGAGCCGCGTCGAGGTGCCCGGGTCCGTGCGCGGGTCGCGCACCGTGGCGGACAGCGCGAACGACGTACCGGCGAGATCCTGCACGACACCATCATGCAGGTCACGGGCGATCCTGCGCCGCTCCAGCTCCGACGCGTCGGCCGCCGCCTCGAGCAGCCGCTGCCGCTCGCGGGCGGTCCGGTCGAGCCGCCGGGTCAGCGCCCAGAGCAGCGGGGTGGTGACCGCGACCAGCACGATCAGGCCGCCCAGGGTGATCGGCTGGAAGGCGTTGTAGACCTCCTGGCGCCGCTGGGCGATGTCCTTGGCGGAGTAGTACGCCTCGAACAGCAGCGGCTCGCCCTCGGGCGAGCGCACCCGGGTGTACACCTCGACCATGTCGCCGTGGCCGCGCTCGAACCGGTTCTCGCGCTGGCTCAGGTCCGACAGTTCCGCGTCGCTGCCGCCGTTGTGCAGCACCTCGAGCTCCTCGTCGCCGAGGTCGTACTTGCTGTCGATCAGCTGGGTCTTGTCGGAGTAGACGATCCGGCCGTCCTCGCGCCAGATCTTGATCCGGCGTACGTCGCCGACCAGCAGCCGGTTGCGGACCCGCTGGTCGAACCGGTCCACGGCGCCGGGATCCACGTCGACGAGCCCGCGCGGGATGGCGGGCTGGGCGATGGACTCGGCCAGCAGCGTCGTGGTGGACCGGGCGTCCGCGATCGCCTCGGCGTTGGCGGCACGGCTGCTCAGCTGCACGGTGATCACCACGACCACGAGCAGCACGAGGAGACCCGCTGCCAGGAACTGGACCACGGGGTTCTTGACGAACCGCACGCCGCTCCTCTCCGCCATGGCCCGTCGACGCGCCGAGCCGCCCCCCTGCTCCTCGGGGCCGGTGCCGGTGCGAGGAGCACGGCCCAGTATGGCGGCGGGGACGCTCAGAAGTGCACGGTTCCGCGACATACCTCGCCCGAACGCGGGTTGCGGGCGCGGAACGTGATGGTGTCGGTGCCCTTCAGGTTGACCAGCAGCCGGCGGACCTCGAACGAGCCGCTGGGTGCCTTGGTGGTCTTGGTGCCCCGGTAGGAGATCGAGCCGTTGTGCCACAGCCGCCAGTTCCAGGTCTGGCCGTTGTGCCGGCTGTCGATCTGCCCCTCGGTCTCGAGTCGGCCGCTCTCGGGTCCGACCTTGAGCCTCCAGTTCGTGGACCCGGTGCAGTCGCCCCGGCGGATCTTGTCTCCGCTGGCGGCCATCGCCGGCGTCGCCGTGACCGTGAAGGTCGCGGCGAGCACGGTGGCCGCGGCGATCGCGCGCAGGCTACGAGTGTTCATGGTCCCCTTGCCCCCTCAGGTGTACTGCGACCAGGGTGCGGCCCGGTGGGGGTGGTCCACCATTGGCCGGGGGTACTACGACCAGCGGGTCGGTCAGCCGGTGCGGGCGCTGTGCAGTCCGGCCGGCCGGGGCAGGTCGGCGACGTCGAGCCCGACCAGGGTGTCCACCAGTACCCGCCGGTCCCCGGGGAGCACCGGCACGTGGTTCTCGGCGACCAGGACCGTGCAGCCGGCCGTCTCCGCGGACCGGGCGCCGGTGTTGGAGTCCTCGATGGCGAGCGTGGTGGCCGGGTCGACGCCGAGGATCGCGGCCGCCTTCAGGTACGGCTCGGGGTGCGGCTTGCCCTGGCTCACGGTGTCGCCGGTGACCACCACCTCGAAGGTGCCGGCCGGCAGCACGTCGAGGATGGGTGCCACGAAGCGGCGGTAGGACATCGTGACCAGCGCGCAGCGGACGCCGTGCTCTCGCAGGCTGGTGAGCAGCTCGAGGGCGCCGGGCCGCCAGGGCACCTCCTCCTCGACGCGCCGGGTGACCCGGTCGAGCAGCTCCTCGACGATCGTGGCCGGGTCGAGGTCGATGCCGCTGTGCTCGGCGATGTACCGGCCCGAGACGAGCAGGTCGTTGCCGACGAGGTCCAGGGCCTGCTCCCGGGACCAGGTGCCGCCGTTGGCCTCGACCAGGTCGAACTCCGCCTGGATCCAGTACGGCTCGGTGTCGACCAGCGTCCCGTCCATGTCCCACAGCACGGCGGCGGGCAGCTCGGGCGCGTCGGGCATGTCCCCATTCTCCCGTACGTCGCGGGCGGGTCAGTCCTCGGGCTCGTAGCCGAGGTTCGGGGACAGCCAGCGCTCGGCCTCCGCGAGCGTCATCCCGGTGCGCTTGGCGTAGTCCTCGACCTGGTCCTTGCCGACCCGGCCGACCACGAAGTACTGCGACTGCGGGTGCGAGAAGTACCAGCCGCTGACCGCCGCGCCGGGCCACATCGCCATGCTCTCGGTGAGCTCGATTCCGGTGTTCGCCTGCACGTCGAGGAGGTCCCAGACCGCGACCTTCTCGGTGTGGTCGGGGCAGGCCGGGTAGCCGGGGGCCGGCCGGATGCCGGCGTACCGCTCCTTGATCAGCGCGGCGTTGTCGAGGTCCTCGTCGGGCGCGTAGGCCCAGAACTCGGTGCGCACCCGCTCGTGCAGCCGCTCGGCGAGCGCTTCGGCCAGCCGGTCGGCGACGGACTCCAGCAGGATCGCGGAGTAGTCGTCGAGCGCCTCCTTGAACTCCTTGATCTTGTCCTCGATGCCGATGCCGGCGGTGACCGCGAACGCGCCGACGTGGTCGGCCAGCCCGGTGTCCTTGGGCGCCACGAAGTCGGTGAGCGACCGGTGCGGCACTCCCTCGCGGTGCTCGGTCTGCTGGCGGAGGTGGTGCAGCGTCGCGCGGACGTGGGTGCGCCCGTCGTCGGTGTAGACCTCGATGTCGTCGCCGTGCGCGTTGGCCGGGAACATACCGAAGACGGCCCGGGCGGTGATCCACTTCTCGGCGACGATCCTGTCGAGCATGTCCTGCGCGTCGTCGTACAGCCGCCGCGCCGCCTCACCGGTCGCCGGGTTGTTCAGGATGTCGGGGAACTTGCCCTTCATCTCCCAGGCGTTGAAGAACGGCTGCCAGTCGATGTAGTCGCGCAGCTCGGCGATCGGGTAGTCGTCGAGCACGGTGACGCCGGAGACCTTCGGAGCGGGCGGCTGGTAGCCGTCCCAGTCGATCGGCGTCCGGTCGGCGCGGGCCGCGTCGATGCCCAGCATCACCCGCTCGGTGTTGCGGTGCGCGTGCCGCTCGCGGATCGAGTCGTAGTCGGCGCGTACGTCGTCGAGCAGCTTGCCGCGGCGCTCCGAGGACAGCAGCGCGCTCGCCACCGGCACCGAGCGCGACGCGTCCTTCACCCAGACCACCGGGCCGTGGTACTTCGGGTCGACCTTGACCGCGGTGTGCGCGCGCGAGGTGGTGGCGCCGCCGACGAGCAGCGGGATCTCGAACCCCTGCCGCTCCAGCTCGGTGGCGAAGCCGACCATCTCGTCGAGCGAGGGGGTGATCAGGCCGGAGAGCCCGATCAGGTCGGCGTCGACCTCCCGGGCGGTGTCGATGATCTTCTGGGCCGGCACCATCACGCCGAGGTCGATGACCTCGTAGTTGTTGCACTGCAGGACCACGCCGACGATGTTCTTGCCGATGTCGTGCACGTCGCCCTTGACGGTGGCCATCACGATCGTGCCCTTCTTGTCGCCCTGGGCGTCGGGGTTCCGGGCCTTCTCGGCCTCGATGTACGGGATCAGGTAGGCGACCGCCTTCTTCATCACCCGGGCCGACTTCACCACCTGCGGGAGGAACATCTTGCCGGCGCCGAACAGGTCGCCGACGACGTTCATGCCGTCCATCAGCGGGCCCTCGATCACCTCGATCGGGCGGCCGCCACGGGCCTCGATCTCGGCGCGCAGCTCCTCGGTGTCGGTCTCCGCGTGGTCGTCGATCCCCTTCACCAGGGCGTGGGTGATCCGCTCGGCGACCGGCAGCGACCGCCACTCCTCGTTGGCGACCTCCTGCTGCGCGCCGTCGCCGGCGTAGTCCGGGGCGATCTCCAGCAGCCGTTCGGTGGAGTCGGCGCGCCTGTTCAGCACGACGTCCTCGATGCGCTCGCGCAGCTCGGGGTCGATCTCGTCGTACACCGCGAGGGCCCCGGCGTTGACGATGCCCATGTCCATGCCGGCCTGGATCGCGTGGTACAGGAAGACCGCGTGGATGGCCTCGCGCACCGGGTTGTTGCCGCGGAACGAGAAGGACACGTTGGAGACGCCGCCGGACACCAGGGCGCCGGGCAGGTTCGCCTTGATCCACCGGGTCGCCTCGATGAAGTCGACGCCGTAGTTGGCGTGCTCCTCGATGCCGGTCGCCACCGCGAAGATGTTGGGGTCGAAGACGATGTCCTCGGCAGGGAAGCCGACCTCGTCGACGAGCAGGTCGTAGGCCCGCCGGCAGATCGCCTTGCGACGGTCGAGCGAGTCGGCCTGGCCGTCCTCGTCGAAGGCCATCACCACCACGGCCGCGCCGTACTTGCGGCAGAGCCGGGCCTGCTCGACGAACTTCTCCTCGCCCTCCTTCATCGAGATGGAGTTCACGATGGGCTTGCCCTGCACGCACTTGAGGCCGGCCTCGATGACCTCGAACTTCGACGAGTCGACCATCAGCGGCACCCGCGAGATGTCCGGCTCACTGGCGATCAGCTTCACGAAGCGGTCCATCGCCTCGACGCCGTCGATCATGCCCTCGTCCATGTTCACGTCGATGACCTGCGCACCGGACTCGACCTGCTGCCGGGCGACGGAGAGGGCGGTCGCGTAGTCGCCCTCCTTGATCAGCCGGCGGAACCGGGCGGAGCCGGTGATGTTGGTGCGCTCCCCGACGTTGACGAACAGCGAGTCGTCGGTGATCGCCACCGGCTCCAGGCCGGAGAGCCGCATCGCCGGCTCGACGGTCGCCGGCTCGCGCGGCGTCTTGCCCTCGGCCCCGGCGGCGATTGCTGCGACGTGCTCGGGGGTGGTGCCGCAGCAACCGCCGAGCAGGTTCACCAGCCCGCTGCTCGCGAACTCCTCCAGCACCCCGGCGGTCTGCGCCGGGGCCTCGTCGTACTCGCCGAACGCGTTGGGCAGGCCGGCGTTCGGGTAGCAGGAGACGAAGGTGTCGGCGACCCGGGACAGCTCGGCGACGTACGGGCGCATCTCGGCCGCGCCGAGCGCGCAGTTGAGGCCGACGGCGAGCGGGCGCGCGTGCCGGACGGAGTTCCAGAACGCCTCGGTGACCTGGCCGGACAGGGTGCGCCCGGACGCGTCGGTGATCGTGCCGGAGATGACCACCGGCCAGCGGCGCTCATGCTCCTCGAACAGCGTCTCGAGCGCGAAGATCGCGGCCTTGGCGTTGAGGGTGTCGAAGATCGTCTCGACCAGCAGTAGGTCGGCGCCGCCGTCGACGAGGCCGCGGGCCTGCTCGAGGTACGCCTCGACCAGCCTGTCGTAGGTGATGTTGCGCTTGCCGGGGTCGTTGACGTCGGGCGAGATGGACGCGGTGGTGTTGGTCGGGCCGAGCGCACCGATCACCCAGCGCGGGCGGTCCGGGGTGCGCTCGGTCATCGCGTCGCACGCCTGGCGGGCCAGCCGCGCCGACGCCAGGTTCATCTCGTAGGCGAGGTCGGCCATCCCGTAGTCGGCCTGGGAGATCCGCTGGGCGCTGAAGGTGTTGGTCTCGACCAGGTCGGCACCGGCCTCGAGGTACTCGGTGTGGATCTCCCGGATCACGTCGGGCTGGGTGAGGCTGAGCAGGTCGGAGTTGCCGCGGACGTCCTGCGGCCAGTCCGCGAACCGCTCGCCGCGGTAGTCCTCCTCGCTGATCCCGTGCCGCTGGATCATCGTGCCCATCGCGCCGTCCATCACGAGGATGCGCTCGCGCAGCGTGGCGCGCAGCGCCTCGGTGGCGTCGGGACGGTGCTGGGCGTCGGTCACGGGTCCTCGGCTTCCTGGGGTGGACGGCTGCGGCGGCTGGCTCGATGGAGCGTAAGGGGCGGCCCCCGGTGGCCCCGGACCGGCATTCCGGATGGTGAACCGGCGTCTCACATGTCGTCCGTCATCGTCTCACGGCCGGCCCGGCTCGCCGTACGCCGCGTCGGCTGGCCGCGGGCAGGACCGCTCCGTCTAGGCTTGACGAGTGATCGAGATCGAGGACCTCCCGGAGCTGCGGTCGCCTGTGCTGATCGCCGCTTTCGAGGGGTGGAACGACGCCGCGGATGCCGCCTCGGGCGTGGTGGACCACCTGGCCAAGGTATGGAACGCGAGGCTCGTCGCAGCCATCGACCCGGAGGACTTCTACGACTTCCAGGTCAACCGCCCCGCCGTCGGCAGCGACGAGCACGGCATGCGCCGGATCACCTGGCCCTCGACGCAGCTGTCGGTCTGCTCCCCGCCCGGCGCGCTGCGCGACGTCATCCTGCTGCGCGGGATCGAGCCGAACATGCGCTGGCGGCAGTTCTGCGCCGAGCTGCTCGCGGCCGCCGACGACCTCGGGACCGAGCTGGTGGTCACGCTCGGCGCGCTGCTCGCGGACACACCGCACACCCGCCCGATCCCGGTCACCGGCACCGCGACCGAGCCGGACATCGCCGACAGGCTGAAGCTGGAGCAGTCGAACTACGAGGGGCCCACCGGCATCGTCGGGGTCTTCCAGGACGCGTGCGTGCGGCTGGACCTGCCGGCGGTGTCGTTCTGGGCCGCCGTGCCGCACTACGTGGCGCAGCCGCCGTGCCCGAAGGCGACGCTCGCGCTGCTCGGCCAGATCGAGGACCTGCTCGAGGTCAGCATCCCGCTGGCCGACCTGCCCGAGGAGGCCCGCGCCTGGGAGCGCGGCGTCGACGAGCTCGCCGAGGAGGACGACGAGATCGGCGACTACGTCCGCGCGCTCGAGGAGACCCGCGACACCGCCGACCTCCCCGAGGCCAGCGGCGAGGCCATCGCCCGCGAGTTCGAGCGGTACCTGAAGCGCCGGGAGACCGACGAGAACTGAGTCGGACTCGACTCGGCTCCGCCTCGCCTGGTCCGTCGCCCGGGAGATCCTGTCTTCCCTGGTCGAGGTGCGAGCGGGCCACCGCGAGCCTCGAGACCAGAAGGTGCCGGGCGTGGCTGCGGGAGCAGGCACCTCACGCTGGTTTCGAGACTCGCCCTAGCGGGCTCGCACCTCAACCAGCGACGAGGAGGCCGAGGCGGGCGTCGAGGAGGCGGCGGAACAGGTCCTCGCCGGAGCCGTCGCCGGGGTCGTGGTCCTCCAGCGCCGCGAGGGCGTCGACCGCGGTCAGGGCGGCGGGGGCGTCGAGGTCGGCGGCGAGAGCGGCCCGGACCTCGCCGACGAGGGCCTCGGCCCGCTCGCGCGAGACCGTGCGGGCGACCCGGCGCCACGAGGCCAGCCGCTCCTCGGCGGCCGCCAGGTCGGCGTCGGTCCACTCCCAGTCGGAGCGGTAGTGGTGCGCCAGCAGCGCCAGCCGCACGGCCATCGGGTCGCGGCCCTC
>JABFXA010000229.1 GCA_013361955.1 Nocardioidaceae bacterium | reverse complement strand
GGGCTGGTGCTCGACCTCGTCGAGGCGCTGGCCGGGCAGGCCGAGAAGCACCTCGGCGCGGTGCTGCCCGGCCGCACGCACCTGCAGCACGCGCAGCCGGTGCTGCTCTCGCACCACCTGATGGCGCATGCGTGGCCGCTGGTCCGCGACGTGGGCCGGCTCCGCGACTGGGACGCCCGGGTCGCCGAGGACTCGCCGTACGGCGCGGGCGCCCTCGCCGGCTCGAGCCTCGGCCTCGACCCGGAGCAGGTGGCCCGCGAGCTCGGGTTCACCGGGTCCAGCGCGAACTCCATCGACGGCACCGCGGCGCGGGACTTCGTCGCCGAGTTCGCGTTCGTGACGGCGATGGTCGGCGTCGACGTCAGCCGGCAGGCGGAGGAGGTGATCCTCTGGGCGACCAAGGAGTTCGGCTTCGTCACGCTCGACGACGGCTACTCGACCGGGTCGAGCATCATGCCGCAGAAGAAGAACCCGGACATCGCCGAGCTCGCCCGCGGCAAGGCCGGCCGGCTGGTCGGCAACGTCACCGGGCTGCTCGCCACGCTCAAGGCGCTTCCGCTGGCCTACAACCGCGACCTGCAGGAGGACAAGGAGCCGGTGTTCGACTCGGTCGACACCCTCGAGGTGCTGCTGCCGGCGTTCACCGGGATGGTCGCGACGCTCGCCTTCGACACCGAGCGGATGGCCGAGCTCGCCCCCCAGGGGTTCTCGCTCGCGACCGATGTCGCCGAGTGGCTGGTCCGCCAGGGCGTGCCGTTCCGGGTGGCGCACGAGGTCGCCGGTGCCGCCGTTCGCCGCTGCGAGGAGCTCGGCGTCGAGCTCGACCGGCTCACCGACGAGCAGCTCGCCGACCTCGACGAGCACCTCACCCCCGCGGTGCGTGAGGTGCTCACCGTCGAGGGCTCGGTGGCGTCGCGCGACTCCCGCGGCGGCACCGCCCCGAACCGGGTGGCCGAGCAGCTGACCGAGCTCCGGGCCGCCGTCGCGGACCACCGTGCCTGGCTGGCCTGAGCTCGAGGGCGCCGTCCTCGACGTCGCGCCCCGGCTGCTCGGCGCCGTGCTCCGCCACGACGACGTCGCGGTCCGGCTCACCGAGGTCGAGGCGTACGACGGGCCGGACGACCCGGGCTCGCACGCGTTCAACGGCCGGACGCCCCGCAACTCGGTGATGTTCGGACCGCCCGGGTTCCTCTACGTGTACTTCACCTACGGCATGCACCACTGCTGCAACGTGGTGGTCGGCGCCGAGGGCCGTCCGTCGGCCGTGCTGGTGCGGGCCGGTGAGGTCGTCGACGGGCTCGACACCGCGCGGGCAAGGCGGGGGAGCACCGACCGCGACCTGGCGCGCGGCCCGGCGCGGCTGTGCCAGGCGCTCGGCATCGACCGCACCCACGACGGCGCCGACCTGTCCCGCGGCAGCCTCACGCTCACCCTGCCCGCGGAGCCGGCGACCGACGTCCGCACCGGTCCGCGCGTCGGCCTCCGGCAGGCCGCCGACCGCGCGTGGCGGTTCTGGGTGGACGGCGAGCCGACCGTGTCGACGTACCGGCCCGCGGTCGCCCGTCCCCGCCGGCGCTGACCGCTCGGCGCACGGATCCGACCGTCCGTCGCAGCGACGGGCATTGGTTGGCATTTCAACCGGTCGGACGGGCAAGGTGACCGCCGGCACATTTCGGGCTCTTGATGGAGGCGCTTCATGTCGCTCGCCGTACTCGACCGCTCCCGGACCGTCGCACCCGCCGGATACAACCGCTGGCTGGTCCCGCCCGCCGCCCTCGCCATCCACCTGTGCATCGGGCAGGCGTACGCGACCAGCGTCTACAAGACCTCGCTGGTGGAGAACTTCGACACCAGCCTCACGGCCGTCGGCCTGGTCTTCTCGATCGCGATCGTGATGCTCGGCCTCTCGGCCGCGGTGTTCGGCACCTGGGTGGACACCGTCGGCCCGCGGCGCGCGATGGTCACCGCGACCTGTGCGTGGTCGCTCGGATTCCTGGTCGGCGCGGCCGGCATCGCCAGCCAGCAGATCTGGTTGCTCTACCTCGGCTACGGCGTGATCGGCGGCATCGGTCTCGGCATCGGCTACATCTCGCCGGTCTCCACGCTGATCAAGTGGTTCCCCGACCGGCCCGGCCTGGCCACCGGTCTCGCGATCATGGGCTTCGGCGGCGGAGCCCTGGTCGCCTCGCCGCTGGAGAGCAAGCTGCTGGCGGCGTACGACAGCGGCTTCGACCCGTCCGACAGCACCTCGGTGGCAAGCGGCTCGGCCGTCGCCGCGATGTTCGTGACGCTCGCGGTCGGCTACTTCGTGGTGATGATGTTCGGCGCCTGGCTGGTCCGGGTGCCGGCCGACGACTGGGTGCCGGAGGGCTTCGACCCGGCCAAGGTGAAGGCGAAGTCGATGGTCACCACCGCCAGCGTCTCGGCGAGCAACGCGATCAAGACGCCGAGCTTCTGGTTCCTCTGGGTGGTGCTGTTCTGCAACGTCACCGCGGGCATCGGCATCCTCGAGCAGGCCTCGCCGATGATCCAGGACTTCTTCCGCCAGGGCGGGCAGTCGAGCGTCGCCCCGGCGGCCGCGGCCGGCTTCGTCGGCCTGCTGTCGATCTGCAACATGGGCGGGCGGTTCCTCTGGTCGTCGACCTCCGACGTGATCGGCCGCAAGCCGATGTACATGGGCTACCTGGGCGTCGGGATGGTGCTCTACATCCTGCTCGCGCTGGCCGGGCACCAGTCGACAGCGCTGTTCGTGGTGTTCGCGGGCGTGATCATCTCCTTCTACGGCGGCGGGTTCTCGACCGTGCCGGCGTACCTGCGCGACCTCTTCGGCACCTTCCAGGTCGGCGCGATCCACGGCCGGCTGCTCACCGCCTGGTCCGCCGCCGGCATCGCCGGGCCGCTGATCATCAACGGCTTCCTCGACGCCAAGGGCACGCCCGGCGAGCTCACGTCCGACGCGTACACGCCGGCGCTGCTGACCATGGTCGGCGTGCTCGCGGTCGGCTTCGTCGCGAACCTGATGATCCGACCGGTCGCCGACCGGTTCCACGAGAAGGACCACGAGGAGGTGCAGCTCATGGACCACGCCGTCGAGGGCGGGGGAGTGTCGACGAAGACCCGCACCGGGGTGTCCACCGCGACGTCCACCCAGCCGGTGCTGCTGGTGGTGTCGTGGGTGATCGTCGCGGTGCCGCTGCTCTTCGGCATCCAGCAGACGCTGGTGAAGACGGCCAGCCTGTTCAGCTGACCGGCGGGCGGAGCGAGCAGAATGCTCCGCATGCTGATTCACCCGTGGGACGAGGCGACGCGCGCCGAGTGGCAGGACGTGCTGGCGCGCGTCGACTTCGGTCAGCTGGTCACCGCCGGGCACGTCGACGGCTACCCGGTCGTCGTGCCCACGCACTTCCTGTACGACGGCGACGCCACCGTGCTGCTGCACCTCGCGAGGCCGAACCCGGTCTGGAAGGCGCTCGACGTCGACCCGCACGTGGTGCTCGCGCTGACCGGTGACTACACGTACGTCGAGGCCGCCTGGAACGCCGACCCCGGCACCGACCCGGAGCTCGGCGTGCCGACGTCGTACTACACCGGCATCCAGCTGCTGTGCACCGCGGAGGTGGTCGACGACCCCGACGAGAAGACCGCCATCCTGGCCGCGCAGCTCGCGCACTTCGAGCCGGCCGGCTCCACGCGACGTACGCCGAGCACCGCGACCGAGTCCGACCGCCGGCAGCTGCCCGGCATCCGCGGGCTGCGGCTCACCGTCACTGCGGTCCGCGCCAAGATGAAGTACGGCGGCAACAAGACCCCCGAGCACCGTGCCGGGATCGCCGCGCACCTCGACGAGCGCGACGGGCCGATGGACGGCGCGGCACGCGCGCTGCTGCTCCGCCGCAGCACCTAGGCTCGACCCCATGACCCTGCGTGACGAGACCACCCGGCAGCTGCGACGACTCACCCTCGAGCGGCAGCGCAAGAGCCGGGTGCCCGGTGTGTTCGCCGGCGTCGTCCGCGGCGGCGGCCTGGCCTGGTCCGCGGGCATCGGCGCCGCGCGCGTCGAGGACCTCGACACCCCGCCGAGCGACGACGACCAGTTCCTGGTCGCCAGCAACACCAAGACCTTCACCGCCACCCTGGTGATGCAGCTGCGCGACGAGGGCCGACTCTCGCTCGACGACACCCTCGACACGTTCATCCCCGAGGTGAAGCACGGCGGCCTCACCATCCGGCAGTGCCTCTCCCACGCGTCCGGCATGCAGCGCGAGCCCGTCGGCGACGTCTGGGAGACCCTGGAGAACCCGACCCCCGAACGGCTCGTGCACGACTTCAACGACGCCGAGCGGGTGCACGCGCCGCACCGCACCTGGCACTACTCCAACCTCGTCTACTCGATGCTCGGCGAGCTCGTCGCCCGCGTGGACGGCCGCCCCTGGTACGACGCGCTGCGGGCCCGGATCCTCGACCCGCTGGAGATGCGCCGCACCACGGTCGGCTTCGACGGCGCGCACGCGCAGGGGTACTACGTCCCGCCGTTCACCGACGTACCCGTCGCGGAGCCGGTGATGGAGCTGCGCGGCATGGACCCGTGCGGCGGCCTGGCGAGCACCGGTGCCGACCTGGCCCGCTGGTCGGCGTTCGTCGCCGACCCGGTGGCGGAGGTGCTCTCGCCCGACACCGTCGACGAGATGTGCTCCCCGCAGCTGGTGATGGACGTCGAGCGCTGGACCGCCGCGATGGGCCTCGGCTTCTTCCTGGTCCGCTCCGGCACCCGCCTGTACGCCGGGCACACCGGCGGCATGCCCGGCCACATCACCGCGGTGTTCACCGACCGGGAGGCGAGCACCGGCGGCGTGGTGCTCACCAACAGCGGCACCACCGACGACATCGCCGGCTGGGCGATCGCGCTCGCCGACCACGTCACCGACCACGACCCGGTGGAGCCCGAGCCCTGGCGGCCCGGCACCGAGCTGCCCGAGGAGCTGGCCGAGCTCGTCGGCCGCTGGTACACCGAGGGCAGCCCCTTCGACTTCTCCGTCCGCCAGGGCCGCCTCGAGGCCCGCGCCCCGTCCCTCCCCGCCCACAAGCCGTCGTCGGTCTTCGAGAAGATCGACCGCGACCTGTACCGCACCGTCGCCGGCCGCGAGCACGGCGAGCTCCTCCGCGTCACCCGCGACGAGTCCGGCCGGGTCCGCAAGCTGAACTGGGCGACCTACCTCGTCACCCGCGAGCCCCTCGCCTTCGCCGACCACGACCACACCTGACCCACGCTGGTCGAGGGTCGCCGGTGGTTTCGAGGCTCGCCCAGCACGACCAGCGGTGGGTACGCCGTTGACTCGTCGGAGTTTCGTCCGCCGCGAATCCTGTCTGGACTGAGGAGCGGAGCGCACCGGAGGAGCGAAGCGGGGGAGGGGTGCGCCGCGACGAGGGAAGGCAGGATCTCCCGGGCGGCGGACACGCGCGGGCGCAGCGAGCGCCAACAACAGAGCGAGCGCCAGCGCCACACCACAATCCGCTTGCCCCGGCCCGACCCCCATGAGGCAGGCTTGTCCCGTCCCAGCACGGCACGGAAGGCACCCACGGTGAGTACTGACCAGCACGTCCTCGACGACCTCGAGTGGCGCGGCCTGATCGCGCACTCGACGGACCTCGACGCCCTGCGCGCCGAGATGGACGAGCGGCCGGTGCGCTTCTACGTCGGCTTCGACCCGACCGCGCCGAGCCTGCACATGGGCAACCTGCTGCAGATCGTCACCGCCCGTCGCCTACAGGACGCCGGCCACGTGCCGTACGCCCTGGTCGGCGGCGCCACCGGCATGATCGGCGACCCCAAGGAGTCGGGGGAGCGGACGCTGAACTCCCTCGACGTGGTGAAGGGCTGGGTCGGCAAGGTGCGCGCCCAGATCGAGCCGTTCCTGTCCTTCGAGGGCAGCAACGCGGCCACCATGGTGGACAACTACGACTGGACCGCGAGCCTGTCGACGATCGACTTCCTGCGCGACATCGGCAAGCACTTCCCGGTGAACCGGATGCTCGCCCGTGACGTGGTGCGCACCCGGCTCGACGCGGGCATCTCCTACACCGAGTTCAGCTACGTCCTGCTGCAGTCGCTCGACTACCTGAACCTGTACCGCGACCACGGTGTCACGCTGCAGTTCGGCGGCAGCGACCAGTGGGGCAACCTCACCGGCGGCGTCGAGCTGATCCGGCGGGCCGCGGGCGGGCACGTGCACGCGTTCGCCACCCCGCTGATCACGAAGGCCGACGGCACGAAGTACGGCAAGACGGCCGGCGGCGCGCTGTGGCTCGACCCGGAGATGCTCTCGCCGTACGCCTTCTACCAGTTCTGGCTCAACATCGAGGACGAGAAGGTCGGCGAGCTGCTGCGCGCGTTCACCTTCCTGCCCCGGCAGGAGATCGAGGAGCTCGAGGCACAGACGGCCGAGAAGCCGTTCCTGCGGGCCGGCCAGAAGGGGCTCGCCGAGCACGTCACCACGCTGGTGCACGGCGCCGAGGAGACGGCGCGGATCCAGGCCGCCTCGGCGGCGTTGTTCGGTTCCGGCGACCTGCGCGAGCTCGACGGGTCCACCCTGGCCGCCGCGCTGCGCGAGGCCGGGTACGCCGAGGCCAAGCGCGCCGACGGGATGCCCACGATCGTCGACCTGCTGGTGCTGAGCGGCCTCTCGAAGAGCAAGGGCGAGGCCCGTCGCACCGTCGGTGAGGGAGGCGCCTACCTCAACAACGAACGGGTCGAGGACCCCGAGCACGCGCCGGGGCCGGACGACGTGCTCGCCGGCTCCTGGCTGGTGCTCAGGCGCGGCAAGAAGAACCTCGCCGGTGTGGAGCTGGTGGACTGACACCGTGGCCGACGGGCAGCGGTTCGCGGACACCCTGGAGGAGCGCGCCCGCGAGCTGCTGGCCGAGCCGGTGCACCGCTACGTCCGGCAGGGCGCCCGCGAGGGGGTGACCGCCGCCGAGGCCACCGCCGCCTGGGAGGCGTTCCGGCTGCTCCCGCAGGTGCTGCGCGACGTCACCTCGGTGGAGACCGCGACCACCCTGCTCGGCACCCCGGTCCGCTCCCCGATCTGCGTCGCGCCGACCACGATGCAGCGCGCCGCCCATCCCGACGGCGAGGTGGCGATGGCCCGGGCGGCCGCCGCGTCCGGGTCCCTGATGGTGCTGTCGAGCAACGCCGGCTCGACGTTCGAGGACGTCGCGGCCACCGGCGTCGACTGGTGGCTGCAGATGTACGTCACCGCCGACCGCAGCACCTGCGTCCCGCTCCTGGAGCGCGCCGCAGCGGCCGGTGCCCGCGCCGTGGTGCTCACCGTGGACACCCCGGTCGTCGGCACGAAGTACGACGGCACCGGCCCCACGGTCTGGGAGGTCGCCGAGCCTGAGTGGCTGCGGGCCAACTTCCCGCTCGAGTACGGCGACGCGGCCGGCGACGAGAAGGCCACCGACCTGGGCCCGCAGGACGTCGACTGGCTGGCCACCACCACCGGCCTCCCGGTCGTGGTCAAGGGCGTGCTCCGCCCCGACGACGCGCGACGCTGCCTCGACGCCGGCGCCGCCGCGGTCTGGGTGTCCAACCACGGCGGCCGCCAGCTCGACCACGCCGCCGCCACCGCCGACTGCCTGGCCGCGGTCGCCGACGCCGTCTCCGAGCGCGCCGAGCTGTACGTCGACGGGGGAGTGCGCAGTGGTCTGCACGTGCTGACCGCCCTGGCGCTCGGTGCCCGCGCGGCGTTCCTGGGCCGGCCGCCGATCTGGGCGCTGGCCGTGGACGGCGGCGCCGGGGTCGAGCGGCTGCTCGGTGAGCTCGCCGACGAGCTGGTCGACGCGCTGAGGTTGGCGGGGTGCGCGTCGGTGGCCCGGGTGCCGCGGAGCCTGCTCACCAGGCCCGGTCAGCGGCCGCTCGAATGACACGCATGTCGTTCGGAAGGCCGTCGCAGTCGGGTCCGTGCCGCGTGCACAGCCGTCAAAACCGCCTCTGACCTGCGGAAACGTCGATGTGACCGGGGCCACGGCCACCCCGATTTGCGTTCCTCGCCAGGTACTCCGTAATGTTCTCTTCGTCGCCAGGGAGCGGCGGGACGCAAGGCCAGGAGGCCGGGCGGCCGGCCCCCAGGCGGAACCCCTCTCCTTCACCTCAACCGAGGTGGCCCGGGTGCGCGCCCTGTCGGCCCCGGATCGACTCGGTCGCGGTGGCGCGGGCGGGGCCGGGACCACCAGGAACCGATTTGACGGAGACTGGCTCGCCCGGTAAGTTTTACCAGGTTGCCCCACAGCGAGGCCGGGAGGCCGGACTGCGGTGCGCGCTTGATCCTTGAGAACTCAACAGTGTGCCAAAAGTCGACGAATTAGTTTGATAACCCCGTCTGACTTCGAGATCCGGTTCGCCGGACGAGAGGTCGACGGTTCCTTTGGTAAGAACGATAATTCTGACAATAGTCAGTGATTGTCTCTTGCCGGGATATCTCCAAGATTGGCGCCACGCTCTCGAGCGAGGCGTCGCAAGATTTCAACGGAGAGTTTGATCCTGGCTCAGGACGAACGCTGGCGGCGTGCTTAACACATGCAAGTCGAGCGGTAAGGCTCCTTCGGGAGTACACGAGCGGCGAACGGGTGAGTAACACGTGAGCAATCTGCCCTTCACTTCGGGATAACCCTCGGAAACGAGAGCTAATACCGAATACGACCACCTCAGGCATCTGATGGTGGTGGAAAGTTCCGGCGGTGAAGGATGAGCTCGCGGCCTATCAGCTTGTTGGTGGGGTAACGGCCCACCAAGGCAACGACGGGTAGCCGGCCTGAGAGGGTGACCGGCCACACTGGGACTGAGACACGGCCCAGACTCCTACGGGAGGCAGCAGTGGGGAA
>JABFXA010000428.1 GCA_013361955.1 Nocardioidaceae bacterium | reverse complement strand
AACCCACCGGCTCCTCGGCGGGCGGACGGCCGACCGGCTCCGGCTCCGGCCGCGGCTCGGCGGCCTGGGTCGCGGGCTCGGTGGGCTCGCTGACCGGCCCGGTGACCGGCGGCGGCGCCGGGACCTCCCGGGTGACCTCGAGGTCGTCCTCCGGCTCGACGGGCTGCTGCCCCGGCTCCTCGACGGGCTCCGGGTCCGGCTCGGCGGTGTCGGCCTCGTCGGCGGCGTCGCCCTCGTCGGCGAACAACGGCCCGCTGATCCGGGTCCCCTCGTCGACGGCGGGCGGCGTCACCGGCTCCGGCGCGAGCGGGTCGGGCTCGTCCACGTCCGAGCCGGCGGCCTGCTTGTAGGCACGTTCGTAGCCTCGGCGGTACGCCTCCGCGTACTCCGGGGGCAGGTCGGGCGGGACCGCGCCGGCATCGGGCTTTTCGGACACAACCGATCACCCTACGGACGCCGGGCGCCTGGGCAAAGCCGAGGTCCAGCCCTCTCCGTACCGCTCGGCTACCCGCCGTGGGCCCCGAACACCGACACGAACGTCCTCGAGATGATCTTCAGGTCGAGCCAGAACGTCCAGTTGTCGATGTACACGTTGTCGAAGTAGGCGCGCTCCTCGATGGAGGTGTCGCCGCGCAGACCGTTCACGGCCGCCCACCCGGTCAGGCCCGGACGGACCCGGTGCCGCAGCGGGTAGCCGTCGTACTCCCGGCGGAACCGGTCCACGAAGTGCGGCCGCTCCGGACGCGGGCCGACCAGGCTCATGTCGCCGCGCACGATGTTGATCAGCTGCGGCAGCTCGTCGAGCGACGTACGCCGGATGAACCGGCCCACCCGGCCGATCCGGACGTCGCCCTGGATCGACCAGCTGGTGGCCGACTCGGTGCTGCTGCTGGGCCGCATCGAGGAGAACTTGTACAGCGTGAACAGCCGACCGCCCTGGCCGACGCGGGTCTGCCGGAACAGGATCGGCGACCCCAGCTCGACGCGTACGGCGACCGCGACCGCCGCGAGCACCGGTGCCAGCAGCACCAGCGCGGTGACCGACACCGCGATGTCGAGCAGCCGCTTCATCCGGGCGGCGAGCAGGTGGACGACCCGCGGCTCGACCCGGATCAGCGCCACGTCGCGGATCCGCTCGCCTCGCGGCACGTGCAGCAGGTGGAACAGCGGCGGCACCAGGAACAGCGTGTAGCCGGGCTGCCGGTGCCGGTTGCGCAGCGCCTTCAGCATGCTCGCCACGTCGTCGCCGACGTGGGTGATGATCACCACGTCGGCGCGCTGCTCGAGCGCGACGCGGCCGAGGTCGGCCGGCGTCCGGCCGAGGATGCCGTCGTCGACGGCGTGGTCGAGGTCGAGCTCGGGACCGATGAACCCGACCACCCGCAGGCCGTGCTCGGGGTGGTCCTCGAGCGTGCGGGCCACCCGGGTGGCGGTCGGGCCGGTGCCGACGATCAGCGTGCGGTGGGTGGCCAAGCCGCTGCTGCGCGCGGCGCGGACCACGGCGTACGCGGCGGCCCGGCCGAGCAGCACCAGCACGAACGCGAACAGGCCGAGCACCAGCGCCACCTCGCCGTCGAGCCCGACCGTGGACATCGCGACCACGGTGGTCACGGTCAGCGCCGCCACCAGTCCGACCAGCACGACCGGGAGGTCGTCGGCGATGGAGAGCGTGAGCCGGGCGCGGTAGAGGCCGCGGCCCTGGTACGCCGCGACCGTGCCCAGCACCAGCATCAGGTCGAAGACTGACGGCAGCGGGACCAGCGTCCCGGACAGCAGCAGGGCCAGCACGTCGACGGACAACAGCAGCGCCGGGACCCGGTCGACCACCCGTCGCGGCCCCACCGGCCCGCGTGACGCCGACGCCGGCCGGCCCGTCGGCCGCTCGGCCGTGCGCGCCCCCGTGCGCTCTCGTTCCTGACCGCTGTGCGCGGTCGAAGCCACCCCAGACATGCCCGTCACCCCAGAAAAGTGGCGGAACCCCCAGAAGAACCGCCCGCCCCATCCCGCGCGCCCCCACGCGGGTCCTGAGAACAGGATAAACCGGAGATATCCGGCGGTTCAACGATTACCTGTACTTG
>JABFXA010000424.1 GCA_013361955.1 Nocardioidaceae bacterium | reverse complement strand
GTCGAGGTCCAGCTCGACCACCTCCAGCAGGCCGGGGCCGGCGATGCCGACGAAGACCGTGCCCGGCTCCTTGCCCTCCTGGTCGGTGGGCCCGGCCACGCCGGTCGTCGAGACCCCGAAGGTGGCCCCGGCGAGCGCCCGCACGCCCGAGGCCATCGCCTTCGCGCACGCCGCGGACACCACGCCGTCCTCGTCGATGATCCGCTCGTCGACCTCGAGCACCGACGCCTTCAGCTCGGTCGCGTAGGTCACCACGCCGCCGAGATAGGTCTCCGAGGCGCCCGGCGTGTCGGTGAACGCCACGGCCAGCCGGCCGCCCGTCAGCGACTCGGCCGTGGCGACGGTGCTGCCGCTGGCCCGGAGGAAGAGGTGGATCCGCTTGAGGAGCTCGGGATCGATGACGGGGTCGTCGGCGGGATCGTCCAGGGGTTCGCTGGCGGCGTCGTTCACAGAATCACGCTAACCGCCAGCCGCTAGGGTCAAACCATGGCGCTGCCCATCGAGGACTACGCCCTCATCGGAGACCGTCGCACGGGCGCGCTGGTCGGGCGCAACGGATCCATCGACTGGCTCTGCCTGCCCCGCTTCGACTCCGCCGCCTGCTTCGCGGGGCTCCTCGGCACCGACGACCACGGGCACTGGCAGTTCCGGCCGGTCGAGGAGCACACGTCGACCCGCCGTTACCTGAACGGCTCGGCGGTGCTGGAGACCACGTTCACCACCGCCAGCGGGACCGTGACGCTCACCGACCTGATGCCGCGCGGCGACGGCCGCGCCGACGTCGTACGACAGCTCCGTGGCGTCGAGGGCACGGTCCGGATGCACCACGAGTGGGTGGTGCGCTTCGACTACGGCGCGGTCGTGCCGTGGGTGCGCCGCGAGCAGGTCTGCGGCGACGAGGTGATCACCGCGATCGCCGGGCCCGACCTGCTGGTCCTGCGCGGACCGCGGCTGCCCCGCGCCGACGACCACCACCACATCGACGAGCTCGACGTGTCGGAGGGCGACCTGCTCACGTTCAGCACCACCTGGCTGCCGTCCCACGCCTCGGTGGACGACGTGGCCGGCACGGACCTCAGCGACGAGCGGCTGCGGACCCTCGTGGACGACGCCGTCCGCGACGGCGCCGAGTGGTCGGAGCACTGCCGCGGCGACCTCCCCCACCTGGAGCTGGTCCGCCGGTCGCTCCTCACCCTGCGCCTCCTGACCGACGAGGAGACGGGCGGGATCGTCGCCGCGCCGACCACCTCGCTGCCCGAGGACCCCGGCGGCTGCCGCAACTGGGACTACCGCTACTGCTGGCTCCGCGACGCCGCGCTCACGATCGGCGCGCTGGTCGAGGGCGGCTACACCGACGAGGCGCAGCTGTGGCGCCGCTGGCTGCTGCGCGCGGTGGCCGGCGACCCGGGCTCCCTGCAGATCATGTACGCCGTGGACGGGGCCCGACGGCTGACCGAGGTCGAGCTGCCGCACCTGCCGGGCTACGCCGGGTCCACGCCGGTGCGGATCGGCAACGGCGCGGCGGTCCAGCGCCAGCTCGACGTCGTGGGCGAGGTCATGGTCGCCCTCGAGAGCGTCCGCGCCGCCACCGGGCACGCCGACCCCCTCGCCTGGGCGCTGCAGCGGTCGCTGGTCGAGGACCTCGCGCGCGGCTGGCGCGACGACGACCACGGGCTGTGGGAGATCCGCGGCCCGCGGCGTCGGTTCACCCACTCGCAGGTGATGGTCTGGGCGGCGTTCGACCGCGCCGTGCGGGCGGTCGAGACCTTCGACCTGAGCGGGCCGGTCGAGCGGTGGCGCTCGATCCGGGACGAGGTCCGGGCCGAGGTCCTCGAGAAGGGGTACGACGCCGAGCGCGGCACGTTCGTGCAGCACTACGACACCCGCGAGGTCGACGCGTCGCTGCTGGTCCTGCCGCTGGTCGACTTCGTGCCCGGCGACGACCCGCGGATGCTCGGCACGATCCGCGCCATCGAGGAGGACCTGCTGCGCGACGGCCTGGTGCTGCGCTACCGCACCACCACCGGGGTCGACGGCCTGCCCGGTGACGAGCACCCGTTCCTGGCCTGCTCGTTCTGGC
>JABFXA010000210.1 GCA_013361955.1 Nocardioidaceae bacterium | reverse complement strand
AGTTCGTCGACGTGCTGCCGCTGGTGCGACGTACCTTCGGCTCCTTCAGCACCGCCGAACGCCGCTCGATCGCCGGACGCGTGCAGCCCAGCGGCGCGCCGAGGCATGGCGTCGCCGACGAGGCCGTCGACGAGGAGCGCGCGCGGGCCGCGGTCGCGACCGTGGCGCTGCTGCTGGGGGTCGACCCGTGAACGCCGAGATGCCGGAGCGGCTGCGCCGCTGGCGGCTGCTGCTCGGTGAGGCGTCCGCCGAGCCGCTCGGCACCGGCCGCCTCGGGGACGACGACCGGGCCATGGACGAGGCCCTCGCCGGGGTGTACGACGAGGGCGAGGGTCCCGGCGACCGCGGTCCGCGGACCTCCGGCCTCGGTGCGTCGGCGCCGCGGGTGGCCCGCTGGCTCGGCGACATCCGCACCTACTTCCCGAGCAGCGTCGTGCAGGTGATGCAGCGCGACGCCGTGGAGCGGCTGAACCTCACCCAGCTGCTGCTCGAGCCGGAGCTGCTGGAGTCGGTGCAGCCCGACGTGCACCTCGTCGGCACCCTGGTCGGGCTCAACGGGGTGATGCCCGAGCACACCAAGGAGACCGCGCGAGCGGTGGTGCGCACGGTCGTCGACGACATCGAGCAGCGGATCGCCGACCGCACCCGCTCGGCGGTGTCCGGTGCGCTGAACCGGGCGTCGCGCACCCGTCGCCCGAAGCTGCGCGACATCGACTGGCGGCGCACGATCGCCGCGAACCTGCAGCACTACCTCCCCGAGCACCGCACCGTGGTCCCGGAGCGGCTGGTCGGCTACGGCCGCAGCCAGCGGGTGGTGGCCAAGGACGTGGTGGTCGCCATCGACCAGTCCGGGTCGATGGCCGAGTCGGTCGTCTACGCCTCCGTGTTCGGCGCGGTGCTCGCCGGGATCCGGTCGGTGCGCACGTCGCTGGTCGCGTTCGACACCGCGGTCGTCGACCTCACCGACAAGCTCGAGGACCCGGTCGAGGTGCTGTTCGGCTGCCAGCTCGGCGGCGGCACCGACATCAACCGGGCGATCGCCTACGCGCAGACGCTGGTCACCCGCCCCCAGGACACCGTGTTCGTGCTGATCTCCGACCTGTTCGAGGGCGGGATCGCCGACGAGATGCTCAAGCGGGTGGCCGCGATGCAGGCGTCCGGCGTGACCGTGGTCGCGCTGCTGGCGCTGTCCGACGCCGGCGCGCCGGCGTACGACCACGACCACGCGGCTGCCCTCGCGGCACTCGGGGTGCCGGCGTTCGCGTGCACGCCGGACCTGTTCCCGGACCTGCTCGCGGTCGCGCTGGAGGGCGGCGACGTGGGGCAGTGGGTGGCGCAGTCGCAGCTCGCGCAGCGCGACGGACGGCCTACGCCCTGAGTCGGAGCCCGCGCGGGGTGGCCACGAACCCGGCGTCCTGCAGCGCCCGGCGCAGCGCCTCGGCCCGCTCACCGGTGCCGAGGATGGTCTGCCCGTCGGCCCGTTCGACGGTGAGCCGCCCCAGCGCCCCCTGGCGTACGGCGGACGCCAGCGCGCCCATCGCCGGGGAGAGCACATCGGCGTCGTCGGAGAAGGTCAGCAGCGTGCGGCCGCCGCGCTCGACGTAGGCGACCAGCTCACCGTCGACGAGCACCACCAGCGCACCCGCCTTGCGGCCGGGCCGGTGTCCGGTGCCGGGGGTGGCGTCGTCGCGGACCCGCTCGGGCCAGGGGAGCGCGGCGCCGTAGGGGTTCGCCGGGTCGGTCGCCGCCAGCGCCAGCGCCTCGCTCTTGTCGTCGCGGGAGCCGCCGGTCTCGTGGGAGAACGAGCGCAGCCGGTCGACCGCACCCGGCGCGCCGAACTGGGCCGCGCCCAGGCTGCCGACGAAGTAGCCGCGCCGGCAGCGGCCGGTCTCCTCGAAGGCGGTGAGCACCTTGTAGACGCCGGCGAAGCCACCCGGCACGCGCTCGCTGGTCACCGCGCCCCGGGTCACCACGCCGTGCCGCTCGAGCAGCCCCTCGGCGGAGGCGTGCGCGCGGCGGGTCGGGTCGGTCTCCAGGTCGGGCAGCAGCGACCAGCGACCCGCCATCGTCGGGGGTCCGGT
>JABFXA010000350.1 GCA_013361955.1 Nocardioidaceae bacterium | reverse complement strand
AGCTCGGCACCGCGCGCCGAGTGGTCGGCAGGGCGCTCGACGTGCTGCACCCGTACGTCGAGCGGGGCATCCCGGTCGTCGGGGTCGAGCCGTCGTGCCTGGCGACCCTGCGCTCCGACGCGCTCGAGCTCACCGCCGACCCGCGCGCCGCCGAGGTGGCCGCCGGCGTGCGCACCCTCGCCGAGGTGCTGACCGGGCTCCCGGACTGGCGGCCGCCCGACCTGACCGGCACCACCGTCGTGGCCCAGCCGCACTGCCACCACAGCAGCGTGCTCGGGTGGGAGGCCGACGCCGCGCTGCTGGCGCGGGCCGGCGCGGAGGTGACCCGGGTCGGCGGCTGCTGCGGGCTGGCCGGCAGCTTCGGGGTCGAGCAGGGCCACTACGACGTGTCGGTGCAGGTGGCCGAGACGGCGCTGCTGCCGGCGGTCCGGGCCGCCGCCCCGGGAACCGTGGTGCTCGCCGACGGGTTCTCCTGCCGCACCCAGCTCGACGACCTCGCGGGGGTCCCGTCGCGGCACCTCGCCGAGCTGCTGGCGGACCGGCTCGGCGAGCGGGATCCGGGCGCGCGGATCTCGTTTTGACCGGTCTCCGGCCACCCGGTAACCTTTTTCTTCGTGTCTGGGAGACCCAGGCCCATGCGCGCGCCCGCGGGTGTTCGTCACCAGGGAATGCGCGGCTGCACTCGCAGCGTTCACCTGTAGGAATCTCCGTCGCAGCAGCGGCGTCGGTCTGCGGTGAGCGACACGCCCGACCACGGGGGCAGTCGGCCGGAGGGGTCCGGGCACAGCAGGAGAGCTTCACCGACAGCGTCACCTAGAGGAAAGAGAACCACGCGGTGCCCACCATCCAGCAGTTGGTCCGCAAGGGCCGCCAGGACAAGGTGTCGAAGAACAAGACGCCCGCTCTGAAGGGTTCGCCCCAGCGCCGTGGCGTGTGCACGCGTGTCTACACGACCACCCCGAAGAAGCCGAACTCCGCGCTGCGGAAGGTCGCCCGTGTGCGGCTGTCCAGCGGCATCGAGGTCACGGCGTACATCCCGGGTGTGGGCCACAACCTGCAGGAGCACTCGATCGTGCTCGTGCGTGGCGGTCGTGTGAAGGACCTCCCCGGTGTCCGCTACAAGATCATCCGCGGTTCGCTCGACACCCAGGGCGTGAAGAACCGCAAGCAGGCTCGCAGCCGCTACGGCGCGAAGAAGGAGAAGAGCTGATGCCGCGCAAGGGCCCCGCCCCGAAGCGTCCCGTCGACGTCGACCCCGTCTACGGGAGCCCCGTCGTCACCCAGCTGGTGAGCAAGGTGCTGCGCGACGGCAAGAAGCAGACCGCGCAGCGGATCGTGTACGGCGCCCTCGAGGGCTGCCGCGACAAGACCGGCACCGACCCGGTCGTGACGCTGAAGCGCGCGCTCGACAACGTCAAGCCGGCTCTCGAGGTCCGCAGCCGCCGCGTCGGTGGCGCCACCTACCAGGTGCCCGTCGAGGTCCGCGGAACGCGCTCGATGACGCTGGCCCTGCGCTGGCTGGTCAGCTACTCGGCGGCCCGCCGCGAGAAGACGATGGCCGAGCGCCTGATGAACGAGATCCTCGACGCCTCCAACGGCCTCGGTGCCGCGGTGAAGCGCCGCGAGGACACCCACAAGATGGCCGAGTCGAACAAGGCCTTCGCCCACTACCGCTGGTGACACCGCCCGCACGCTGACGGCCCCGGCCCGGAGATCCCGGCCGCGCGCGTCGTACGGCGTGCCGGGTCGCCGCCGCCACGGTCACCCAGCCACACAGCATCTAGTCCCGAGGGGAACACTCCAAGTGGCAGTCGACATCACTACCGACCTGACCAAGGTCCGCAACATCGGCATCATGGCGCACATCGACGCCGGCAAGACGACCACGACCGAGCGGATCCTCTTCTACACCGGCATCAACTACAAGATCGGCGAGGTCCACGAGGGCGCCGCCACGATGGACTGGATGGAGCAGGAGCAGGAGCGCGGCATCACCATCACGTCCGCCGCGACGACCTGCTGGTGGAAGGACCACCAGATCAACATCATCGACACCCCCGGGCACGTCGACTTCACCGCCGAG
>JABFXA010000439.1 GCA_013361955.1 Nocardioidaceae bacterium | reverse complement strand
GCACCGGGTTCGTCACCGGCATGACGAACACCACCAAGACCGTCGGCGGCGCGATCGCGTCCAGCGTCTTCGCGATCGCGCTCGCGTCCACCGGCTCGATCGAGGACCCGTCGGCCGGGCACGCCCCGCTGTCCGGGTACCTCACCGTGTGGGCGGTCTGCGCCGTCACCGCGCTCGTCGCGGCGGCGTCGCTGCTCGTCGTACCGGGGCAGGCCTTCGCGGACCGCCCGGCTACGGTGGAGGGAGAGCCAGCACCGCGGGGGTGAGCGCGATGACCGACGAGAGCCGACCCGACCGCGAGCCCGCTCGCGACAAGCGCACCGGCCGGGCCGCGGCGGGCGAGCGGATGCGCAACCAGACCCGCTACGTCGACCTCGAGGTGCAGCGCGCGATCGAGCGCGGCGAGTTCGACAACCTGCCCGGCGCCGGCAAGCCGCTGAAGCTGCCCGACCGGCACGACCCCGACTGGTGGCTCAAGCAGTTCATCGAGCGCGAGAACATCTCCGGCGTCGCGCCGCCCGCGATCATGCTGCGCACCGAGGACGCCCAGCTCGACGACGCGCTCGACCAGGAGCCGACCGAGGACGCCGTACGCCGGACCGTCGAGGACTTCAACCGCCGCGTCGTCGAGGCCCGCCGGCAGCTGCAGGGCGGCCCCCCGGTCGTCACCCCGACCCGTGACCCGGACACCGAGGTGGACCGCTGGCGCACCCGCCGCCGCGCCCGCCTCGACGCCCACCGCGCCGAGGCGCGCGAGGTTGCGGCCGAGAAGCCGTCGAGGCGCGCGTTCTGGCGCCGCCGACGCGCTGGTTGAGGATCGGCGGGCTGGAAGCCGGCCACTCGACCAGTGGTCGGTTCAGCAATCCTGCATCGGCACCCGCACGCCGCGCTCGCGCGCGGTCTCGACGGCGTGGTCGTAGCCGGCGTCGACGTGCCGGATCACGCCCATGCCCGGGTCGTTGGTGAGCACCCGCTCGATCTTCTGCGCGGCGAGGTCGGTGCCGTCGGCGACGGTGACCTGGCCGGCGTGGATCGAGCGGCCCATGCCGACGCCGCCGCCGTGGTGGATCGAGACCCAGGTGGCGCCGGAGGCGGTGTTCACCAGCGCGTTCAGCAGCGGCCAGTCCGCGATCGCGTCGGAGCCGTCCTGCATGCCCTCGGTCTCCCGGTACGGCGACGCGACGCTGCCGCTGTCGAGGTGGTCGCGGCCGATCGCGATCGGGCCCTTGAGCTCACCGCTGGCGACCATCTCGTTGAACTTCAGGCCGGCGAGGTGCCGCTCGCCGTACCCGAGCCAGCAGATCCGCGCCGGCAGCCCCTGGAAGTGCACCCGCTCGCCGGCCATCGTGATCCACTTGCGCAGCCGCTCGTTGTCGGGGAACAGCTCGAGGATCGCCTTGTCGGTCGCCGCGATGTCGGCCGGGTCGCCGGACAGCGCCGCCCACCGGAACGGGCCCTTGCCCTCGCAGAACAGCGGCCGGATGTACGCCGGCACGAAGCCCGGGAACGCGAAGGCCCGGTCGTAGCCGCCCTTGCGGGCCTCGTCGCGGATCGAGTTGCCGTAGTCGAAGACCTCGGCGCCCTTGTCCTGGAACTCCACCATCGCCCGCACGTGCGCGGCCATCGACGCCTGCGCCTCCTTGGTGAACCCCTCCGGGTCCGCGGTACGACGCGCGTCCCACTCCTCGAAGGGCACGCCCACCGGCAGGTACGCCAACGGGTCGTGCGCCGAGGTCTGGTCGGTGACGATGTCGATCGGGGCGTCCTGCTCCAGCAGCGCCGGGACCAGCTCCGCGGCGTTGCCGAGCACGCCGATCGACAGCGGCTTCCGGGCGTCGCGCGCCTCGACCGCGAGCTGCACGGCGTGCTCCAGCGAGTCGGCCCGTACGTCGAGGTACCGGTGCTCGATCCGCCGCTGGATCCGGGACTCGTCGCACTCGATGCAGATCGCGACGCCGTCGTTCATGGTCACCGCGAGCGGCTGCGCGCCGCCCATCCCGCCGAGCCCGGCGGTCAGCGTGATGGTGCCGGCCAGCGTCCCGCCGAAGCGCTTGTCGGCCACCGCCGCGAACGTCTCGAAGGTGCCCTGCAGGATGCCCTGGGTGCCGATGTAGATCCACGAGCCGGCGGTCATCTGGCCGTACATGGTCAGCCCGAGGTGCTCCAGCCGGCGGAACTCCTCCCAGTTCGCCCAGTCGCCGACCAGGTTGGAGTTCGCGATCAGCACCCGCGGCGCCCACTCGTGGGTGCGCAGCACGCCGACCGGCTTGCCGCTCTGCACCAGCAGCGTCTCGTCGGCCTCGAGGTCGCGCAGGGTGCGCACGATCGCGTCGTACGCCTCCCACGACCGCGCCGCCTTGCCGGTGCCGCCGTACACGACCAGGTCGTCGGGGCGCTCGGCGTTCTCCGGGTCGAGGTTGTTCATCAGCATCCGCAGCGGCGCCTCGGTCTGCCACGACTTCGCGGACAGCTCCGGGCCGCGCGGCGCGCGGACCTCGCGGGGACCAGTCACTTCATCTCTCCGATCACTGATTCGACGGCCGCGACCAGGTCGCCGGACCGTACGTCCTCGTAGGCGTGCTCGATCTCGGGTGCGAGGTGCCGGTCGGGACCGACCCCCTCGACGTTGCGGCGCAGCAGCGCCAGCGCGGCGCCGGTGGCGGGCGACGGCTCGAACGGCGCGCGCAGCTCGAGCGCCCGCGCGGCGGTGAGGTACTCGACCGCGACCACCCGGGCCAGCCCGTCGACGGACCGGCGCAGCTTGCGCGCGGCGGACCAGCCCATCGACACGTGGTCCTCCTGCATCGCGCTGCTCGGGATCGAGTCGACGCTCGCGGGTGCAGCGAGCCGCTTCATCTCCGAGACGATCGCGGCCTGCGTGTACTGCGCGATCATGTGCCCGCTGTCGACACCCGGGTCGTCGGCGAGGAACGGCGGCAGCCCGTGGCTGCGGGCCTTGTCCAGGAACCGGTCGGTACGCCGCTCGCTGATCGACGCCACGTCGGCGGCCGCGATCGCGAGGAAGTCGAGCACGTACGCGACCGGCGCGCCGTGGAAGTTGCCGTTCGACTCCACCCGGCCGTCGTCGAGCACCACCGGGTTGTCGATCGCCGACGCCAGCTCGCGCAGCGCGACCTGCTCCGCGTGGTCCACGGTGTCCCGCGCGGCGCCGTGCACCTGCGGGGAGCAGCGCAGCGAGTAGGCGTCCTGCACCCGGTTGCAGTCGGGCCCGCGGTGGCTGGCCACGATGCCGGAGTCGGCGAGCAGGGTGGTCAGGTTCGCGGCCGAGGCGGCCTGCCCCGGGTGCGGCCGCAGCGCCTGCAGGTCGGCGGCGAACACCCGGTCGGTGGCGAGCTGGCCCTCGACGCTCATCGCCGCGGTGACGTCGGCGGCCCGGAGCAGCATCCGCAGGTCGGTGATCGCCAGCACCAGCATGCCGAGCATGCCGTCGGTGCCGTTGATCAGCGCCAGCCCCTCCTTGGCCTCGAGCTCGACCGGCGCGAGGCCGGCCTCACTGAGCGCGACGGCGGCGGGCCGGCGTACGCCGTGCGCGTCGGTGACCGTGCCCTCGCCGATCAGGGCCAGCGCGCAGTGCGACAGCGGTGCGAGGTCGCCGGAGCAGCCGAGCGAGCCGTACTCGTGCACGACCGGGGTGATGCCGTGGCTGAGCATCCCGGCCATCGTCTGCGCGGTGACCAGCCGGACCCCGGTGTGCCCGGTGGCCAGCGTGGACAGCCGCAGCAGCATCAGCGCCCGGGTCACCTCGCGCTCCACCTCGGGGCCGCTGCCGGCGGCGTGCGAGCGGACCAGCGACTTCTGCAGCTGGGCGCGCATGTCGGTGGGGATGTGCCGGGTGGCCAGCGCGCCGAACCCCGTCGAGATGCCGTACGCCGGGGTGGGGGCCGCCGCGAGCTGCTCGACGGCCTTGCGGGACTGCTCGATGGCGGCCACGGCGTCGTCGCCCAGGCGGACCGGGGCGTCGTACCGGGCGACGGCGACCACGTCGGCGAAGGACAGCGGACCGACTCCGACGGTCACGGGGGGCGCAGAGGTCATGGGTCCATTGGAGCGCCGTCGCGGGGGTCCCGGCCACCACTCGCACGCGCCTTCAGTCTCGGATCCGAGACCGGTCGGCGGGTTTGTTGCGGATCCGGACCGGGCGCGTCACAACTGCCCTGGGCCGGGTTCGCCGTCCGGACGCACGGGTAGGTTGGCCCGCGAGTCACTGGCCCACAGCTCGGGGGACGACCGAATGACAGACGTGCGCATGACCGACGAGGCGGCGGCGAGGATCAACAACCGCTTCGACGACCTCGCGGCCGAGTTCCACAACACCACCGACGAGCTCTCCACGATCGTCTCCGACATCGATGCGGGTGCCGGTGAGTTCGTCGGCAGCATCTCCTCGGCCACCAGCGCGTTCTCGCTGTCCTGGCGGGAGGCCTTCGACGTGTGCGGGAAGGCCAGCGCGATCATCGCCGGCAACACCAACCGGCTCTCGATCGACCTGACCGTGCTCGACCGCGACGCCAGCACCACGATCGAGCTGTGAGGCCGCGGTGACCGACCACTACCACCTCGACATCCACCCCGACGACCTGCGCAAGGCGTCGAAGGCGCTGAACCGGCTCGCCGAGCACAGCGACACCAAGGGCAAGACGGTCACCGGCACGCCCGGCGAGATCGGCGACCAGTGGACCGGCAAGGCGGCGACCTCGATCAAGGCCGAGATGACCGGGCTCGGGCAGACGATGACCGGGTTCGTCGCCAAGCTCGACGCCTGCAAGGGCGCCGTCGACGGGCTCGCCGACGACTACGACGAGGCCACCAGGACGCTGAACAGCCTCAACACCCGCTGGCAGGCCGCGCAGGACGCCTACACCACCGCGGTCAACAAGGCCGACTCCGACCAGCGCTCCGCGAACCAGCGGCTCAACTCCGGCGACAAGCCGCCGACGCAGGCCGACCAGAACCAGGTCAACACCGACCACGCCAACGCCGTCGTCACCGCCGCGTCCACCCGCGACACCGCGGTCGGCAAGCTCGACACCGAGTTCGAGCAGCTCAAGACGCACCTGCAGACCCGCACCAAGAACGCCGGCACCAAGATCGCCGACAACGGCGTGCCGATCCCCGTGCCGCCGTCCACGATCGAGGCCTACCAGCACGGCTACTGCTACCCGGTCACGCTCGACCACTCGTCGCTGGAGTCGTCGCTCGCGCTCACCAAGCAGTTCGAGGACCAGCGCATCGACCTCGACATCGAGGCCAAGGGCAAGACCGCCGCCGAGCAGCTGATGAACAGCAACGGCGACATCTCCCCCGAGCTGATCGCGCAGATCCACGAGCAGAGCGGCAACCCGTACTTCGCCTACGGGCTGGCGAGCAACGTCGACCCCCAGCAGCTCAACGCCGTGCTGTCGGCGTATGACGTGCGGCTGCGGGAGAGCGGCGACTACCCGGCCGAGGAGATCGCCAAGCGCAACAACGCCGCGATCATGGCGATCGGCACCACGCTCGGCACCGCCACCCAGGGCGACGGCGAGCTGACCCTGCCCCCGGACTTCGAGACGACGTGGGCCGCGGCGATCACCGAGACGCCGTACACCCAGAAGGACGGCACCGCGCCGCCCAACCAGGCCCAGCGCCTCGGCCTGCTGATGGAGCAGGGCACCTGGGGCACCGGCTTCCTCGCGGGCATCTCCAGCGACCTCTACGACTTCGAGAGGGCGCACCAGGACGACCACCCCTGGAGCAGCCGCTCGGGGATCGAGAAGCTGGTCGGTCCCGACGGCAAGATCCGTCTCGACGTGATGTCCAGCGTGATGGCGGCGCTCGGCCACAACCCAGAGGCCTCCCAGCTGTTCTTCAGCGGCGGCCCGAGCACCACGATCGAGATGGACGGCCAGAAGGTCACCGTCTCCGAGCGGATGAAGTACCTCGTCCAGGACCGCCAGTGGGGCGTCATGACCGACCCCACGAACGGCGCGAACCTCGGCGCCGCGCTCGAGGCGGCCACCGCCGAGATCCGCGACGACGGCGAGGGCGGCCGCACCTCCGCGCAGCTGGCCTCCCAGCTGTTCACGGTGATCGCGGACAGGACCGGTGACGGCTCCGACAACTTCGGTCCGATCAATGACGACGGCTGGCAGATGTGGGAGGGCGCCCGGCCCGCGCTCGCCGACATCGTGGCCAGCTACTCGACCGACCTGTTCCGGATCGGCCGCCCGGACAGCAACGCGGACGACCTGAGCTCCGTGATCGCCCCGGAGAACGACCTGTACCTGCGGGGCATGCCCTACGGCGCCGCGATGAGCCGCGACCAGATGGCCAAGGTGCTCGGCACGCTCGCCTACGACGACGAGAACATGGACGAGGTGCTGGCCGGCCTCGCGGTCGCCTCGAAGCTGCGGATGTCGCGGGCCTTCGAGGACGCCCTGCACGACGGGGGCAGCCCGTCGGCGCCCGCGGCGTTGTTCCAGGGCCGGAACATCCCCGGCATCGTGACCGCGTCCAACGAGTCCGCGGCGACGATCGGCTGGGTGCTGAACGCCGGCTACAGCGCCCGCCTCGACAAGGAGGAGGTGGACAAGAAGAACGCCGAGATGATGTCGAAGATGTTCGACGCGTTCACTTCCATCCCCGGCGTCGGCCCGGCCGGCGAGTGGTCGAAGTTCGCCTTCGAGCAGACCACCAGCATGGTCTCCGACCAGATCGGCCAGTCCGAAGCGACCGCCACCGACGACTACAACACGCTCGGCCCGGCGCAGGAGTCCAAGCTCGAGCAGGGCCTGCTCGACCAGATGCTCGCCAACGGGTACTTCGACCAGAAGTACTTCGACGAGGCCAACGGAGGACCAGGATCCACCCGCTACCAGCCGCCGCCGCCCGGAGCGATCGACGACGGCCCGCCGCCGCACTTCGACTACGACAGCGACGCGTACCAGAAGTGGCTGCGCGACGGGTTCCCGATGGACGCGATGCTGAACACCAACGTGTACACCCCCTTCGAGAAGGGCCTGAAGACCGGCCACGACCTGGCGGGTGGCGGTTAGTGCGGCTGCTGCTCACCACCCTGGCCGTGCTGGCCGTCCTCACGACAGCCGGCTGCACCGACGACAGCAACGGAGACACCTTGCCCACCGCAGAGGACACCCACCCGCTGCCGACCGTGGCCTCGCCCGGCGCGCGGCTGTGCGACTTCGTCGACCGCGACTCGGTGCGCAGCGTGCTCGGCACCGACGACTTCTCCGGTGACGGCAGCGTCGACAAGGACAGCGCCGGCACGGTCAGCGGCGCCCAGTGCCTGGTCACCGTCGCGGGCCAGGACAGCAGCGCGCTCGCCGTACGCCTGGTCTACAACATGGGATACGCCCGCAAGGACTTCGACGCCTCGCTGAAGGACGACACCAAGCACCAGCTGCCCGCCGACCAAGGCCTCGGCTACTCCTGGACCGAGGGCGACGCCGGGCACACCTGGATCGGGCACGGCAACTACCTGCTCCAGGTCGACGTCACCGGCGCCGCGAAGGGCCGCGACCCGGAGCAGGATGCGGTCGCGCTCGGCCAGCAGGTGCTCACCACCCTGCAGCTGCCGTCCGACTGGACCCTGCGCGGCACCCCCTCCCCCTCCCGCTGACGCTTCCGGCGCTGGTTGAGGTGCGGGCCGGCTGCCGCCCGCCTCGAAACCAGGACGCGAGCGGGCCCACTAGCGTGACCGCATGGGACAGGTGCCGGCCGCCACGCGCACGCTGCGGGTGCTGCGCTTCCTGGCCACCCAGCCCGACCCGGTGAGCCTCGACCGGCTCGCCTCCGCGGTGGGGCTGCCGCGCTCCACGGCGTACCACCTGGTGACCGCGATGATCGAGGAGGGCTTCGTCGTGCACCTGCCCGACGAGCACCGCTACGGCCTCGGCGTCGCGGCGTTCGAGGTGGGCAGCGGGTACGCCCGGCAGGCGCCGCTGCAGCGGATCGCCCGCCGCAGCCTGGCCGGGCTGGTCGACGCGGTCGGGCACTCGGCCCACCTGGCCGTGCTGCACGGGCGGGACGTGCTCTACGTCCTGGAGGAGCGCGCTCCCGGCCGCCCGCCGCTGGTCAGCGACGTCGGGGTCCGGCTCCCCGCGCACCTGACCGCGAGCGGCCGGGCGATCCTGGCCGCGCTTCCGGCGGCCCAGGTGCGCGCGCTCTACCCGGACCGCTCCGCGTTCGTGGACCGGCACGGCACCGGACCGGCCACCCTGAGCGCGCTGCGCAGCGAGCTCGCCGAGACCCGGCAGCGCGGGTACGCCGCCGAGCTCGGCGAGGTGACGCCCGGGTTCGCGTCCGTGGCGGTCGCGGTGGTCGACCACAACCAGCACCCGGTCGCCGGCGTCGCGGTCACCTACGACGTGCACGACCCCGTCGACCGCGACGTGCTGGTCGCCGCCACGTCGCGCACGGCGGCCTCGCTGACCACCCGGCTGGGCGGGCATCCCGTGACCTGACGTCCCCGGGGTCGTTGAACGAGACGACGACCCACCGCGGAGGACTGCCCGTGAGCGACGACCACCGGCCCATCCCGGCCGTCACCCTGCGGCTCCTCTGGTCGGTGGCCCTCGCCGTCGGCGCGCTCGTCGGCGCGAGCCTGATGGTGCCCTCCTACGGGCAGTCCGCGCGCACCGGCGCGGCGTACGTCCAGCGGCAGCACGACTCCACCGTCGCCGCCGCGCGGGCACGCGCGGTCGAGGCGGAGCCGCACGTCGACCCGCCGAGCCTCGACGGCCACGCGCACGACCACGATGACCCGGCGACCAAGAACGCGGTCTCCCGCACCACCGGCGACGCCTTCGGCTCCCGCGCCGACGGCACCGCCGACCCGACCACGCCGATGGCGGCCGCGGTGGACGTCGCCGGAGTGGCACGGCAGCGCCGCGAGCCGAGCCCCCGGCTGGTGCCGCTCGCGCAGGCGCCGAC
>JABFXA010000175.1 GCA_013361955.1 Nocardioidaceae bacterium | reverse complement strand
CGGCTCGGGCTGCCGGGCGGGCTCCGGGGCGGGCGTCGACGCGGGGGCCGCGGGCTCCGGCTGGGGCTCCGGCTCGGCCTCGGCGGCGGGCTCCGGCTCGGGCTGCTTCTTGGTCTCCGCCTCCGGCTCGACGGCCGGCTCGGAGGGCGTCTTGTCCTCGGTGGCCGGGGCGGCCGCACTGCCGGAGCCGACGAGCGCCAGCTCGGCGCCGACCTCGACCGTCTCGTCCTCCCGGACCTTGATCTCCAGCAGGGTGCCGGCGACGGGGGAGGGGATCTCGGTGTCGACCTTGTCGGTGGACACCTCGAGCAGCGGCTCGTCGACGGCGACCTCGTCGCCGATCTGCTTGAGCCAGCGGGTCACGGTGCCCTCGGTGACCGACTCACCCAGCGCCGGCAGCGTCACCGGGGTGCCGGTCCCGTTGCCGGACGCGCCGGCCCGGGAGGCCTCCTCCTCGGGCTTGCTGTCCGCGGAGGAGGGAGCGGTCTCCTGCGCGGCCGGGGTCTGCTCGGTGGTGGCGGCCGGCGGGTCGGTCTCGGTCTGGGTACGACGGTCGTCGGCGCCCTCGTCCGGCTGCTCGGCCTCGGCGGCCTCCTCGGCGGGCTCCTCGGCGGGCTCCTCGGCGGTCGCCTGGTCAGAGCCGTCGTCGGAACCGGCGGACTCGTTCTCGTCGCCCACGGTGCACAGCTCGGCGCCGACCTCGACGGTCTCGTCCTCCTGCGCCTTGATCTCCAGGAGCGTGCCGGCGACCGGCGACGGGATCTCGGTGTCGACCTTGTCCGTCGAGACCTCGAGCAGCGGCTCGTCGACTGCTACCTGGTCGCCGGGCTTCTTCAGCCAGCGGGTGACGGTGCCCTCGGTGACGGACTCGCCGAGTGCGGGAAGGGTGACTGAGGTCGCCATGAAGGTTCCTTCGCTCCTGTTCGAGGGGTGGTCCGGGTCGCAGTCTATGAGTGCGCGTGCAGCGGCTTGCCGGCCAGCGCGAGGTGCGCCTCGCCGAGTGCTTCGTTCTGGGTCGGGTGCGCGTGCACGAGCGGCGCGACGTCCTCGGGGTGCGCCTCCCAGTTGTAGATCAGCTGCGCCTCGCCGATGAGCTCGCCGGCGCGGGCGCCGACGACGTGCACCCCGACCACGGGGCCGTCGGTCCGACGGACCAGCTTGACGAAGCCCTGCGTCCTGAGGATCTGGCTCTTGCCGTTGCCGCCGAGGTCGTAGGTCAGCGTCTGCACCGCGTCGCCGTACGTCGAGCGGGCCGCCGTCTCGGTCATCCCGACCGACGCGATCTCGGGGTCGGAGTAGGTGACCCGCGGGATGCCGGCCTCGTCGATCGGTGTCGGCGCCAGGCCGGCGATCTCCTCGGCGACGAAGATGCCCTGCTGGAAGCCGCGGTGCGCGAGCTGCAGCCCGGGCACGATGTCGCCGACCGCGTAGACGCCGTCGACGTTGGTGCGCAGCCGTTCGTCGGTGAGCACGAACCCGCGCTCCATCGCGACGCCCTGCTCCTCGTAGCCGAGCCCGGCCGTCGTGGGGCCGCGTCCGACCGCGACCAGCAGCACCTCGGCCTCGATCGTGTCGCCGCCCTGCACGGTCAGCCGCACTCCGGCGTCGGTGGTCTCCACGGACTCGAAGGGGGCACCGGTGCGGAGCGCGATCTTGCGCTTGCGGAACGCCCGCTCGACCGCGGTGGACACCGCCTCGTCCTCGGCGGCCACCAGCCGGGGCAGCGCCTCGATGATGGTGACGTCGGCCCCGAAGGACCGCCACACGCTGGCGAACTCGCAGCCGATCACGCCCCCGCCGAGCACGATCACGGAGGCGGGCACCCGGTCGAGGGTGAGCGCGTGCTCGCTGGTGAGGATCCGGTGCCCGTCGACCTCGAGGCCGGGCAGCGACTTGCTGTAGGAGCCGGTGGCGAGGACGACGTGGCGGCCGACCAGGCGACGGCCGTTGACCTCGACGGTGCGCGGACCGGCGAGCCGGCCCTCGCCCTCGACGACGGTGATGCCGCGGCCCTTGACGAGCCCGGTGAGGCCCTTGAAGAGCCGGGAGACGACGCCGTCCTTGTACTTGTTGACGCCGCCCATGTCGATGCCCTCGAACGTCGCGTTGACGCCGAACTGCTCGGACTCGCGGGCGGAGTCGGCGACCTCGGCGGCGTGCAGCAGCGCCTTGGTGGGGATGCAGCCGACGTGCAGGCAGGTGCCGCCGACCTTGCCCTTCTCGACCAGCACCACGGACAGGCCGAGCTGGGCGGCGCGCAGGGCGCAGGCGTAGCCACCGCTCCCCGCGCCCAGGACGACGAGGTCGTAGTCCTGCTCCGTGGACGTGTCGGTGTCGGTCACGCGGTCCCTCCGTCTGCGCTGCGGGGTCGGTCCCGATCGGGATCCTCCGGGGCGGCCGCCGGGGGTCGCCCGGACGCACCGTCGCCATCCTTGCACTGATCGTGATCGGCTCCACAGCGGGCCCGCGGCGGGTGAGATCCGCCGAGTTTCAGCGAAACCTCAGTCGTGACAGGCAGACTTGGCCCCATGGGTTGGCTCGAACGGCTGCGTGGCCGGAACCGCACCGGCATGCGGCGTCCCGGTCGCTCCGGCGCCGCGACGACCGTGCGCGGTTCCGACGCGGCCGACGAGGCGCACCTGCACGCGTTCGCGACCACCCGTCGCGGGGTGGAGGGGTTCGTCGAGCCGCGCACCGCCGTGAGCGACGTGACGCTGCTGCTGGTCGCGCACGACGGTGAGTGGACCCGTCGGCGGGTGCCGTCGGTGGACTGGGCGCACCGGTTCGCGAACCAGAACGGCGTGCCGTCGTACGACGCAGCGGTGGTCGGCTACCCCGCGCGGATGCGCGAGTACAACCGGCGCCGCAAGCAGCAGGACCAGGCCTAGGCTTTCCCGTCGGCGAGCTCGCTCGCGAGCTCGACCAGCGTCGGCACCGCGAACCCGGTCCCGCCGCTCGGCACGTGACCGTACGGACCGCGGCCGTTGAACGCCGGGCCGGCGATGTCGAGGTGCGCCCACCGGTGGTCGCCGACGAACTGCTGCAGGAACGCCGCCGCGTACAGCGCGCCGCCGTAGAAGTCGACGTTGTGCTGCATCAGGTCGGCGACCTTGCTGTAGGTGCGGACCTTCTCCGGCATCTCCTCGGCGATCGGGAGCTGCCAGAGCACCTCGCCGGCGCGGGACGCGGCGGCGATCGTCTGGGCGAGCAGGTCGTCGTCGTTGCCGAGCACCGCGCCGACGCGGTCGCCGAGCGCGGTCTCCGACGCGCCGGTGAGCGTGGCGACGTCGACGACCAGGTCGGGCTTCGCCTCCCGTGCCAGGGCGATGCCGTCGGCGAGCACCAGCCGGCCCTCGGCGTCGGGGTTCAGCACCTCGACGGTCTGGCCGTCGTACATGGTCAGCACGTCGCCCGGACGGGTGGCCTTGCCGGAGACCATGTTCTCCGCCATCGGTGCCACGGTGGTGACCCGCACCGGCAGTCCCAGCTCGGCGATCGCGAACGTCGCCGCGACCACCGCTGCGGCGCCGGCCATGTCGCACTTCATGGTCCGCATCTTCGGGCCGGCCTTCAGCGCCAGCCCGCCGGAGTCGAACGTGATGCCCTTGCCCACCAGGGCCAGGTGCGCGGTCGCACCGCGCGGGCGGTACTCGAGCCGCACCAGCCGCGGCGGGTTCGCCGACGCCTGGCCGACGCCGAGCACCCCGCCGAAGCCGCGCGAGCCGAGCTCCTTCTCGTCGAGGACGCTGATCGTGACCTTGCCGGGCTTGCGGGACTTGTGCTCGGCGAGCACCGCGTCGGCGAAGCGGCCCGGGGTCAGGTCGGCGGCCGGGGTGTTCACCCAGTCGCGCGCGAGGGCGGTGGCCGACGCCACCGCCTGCGCGGTCTCCAGCGCCGTCTTCGCGGCCTTGCTGCGCGCGGTGCCGGTGAGCACCACGACGTCGCCGGGTGGTGTCGACCGGCTCGAGGTCTTGTACGTCGTGAACGCGTACGCCCCGAGCATCGCGCCCTCGGCGACGGCCCGGACCTCGGCCGCGTCCCGGGCGGGCAGGGCCAGCGCCAGGGTCGCCGCGTTGCTCACCGTGCGGATCGCGATGCCGGCGGCCCGTCGCAGCCCGGCCGCGTCGACGTCGTCCTCGGCCCCGAGCCCGACGAGCACCAGCATCGGCGACTTGATCGTGCCGCCGGTCGGCAGCTTGGCCACCTCGCCGCGCTTGCCGGTGAACCCCAGCGTGGACAGCAGGGGGGCGAACTTGCGGCCGTACGCGTCGGCGACGCCCCTACCGCCGGGGGCTGCCTGCAGTCCCTTCGCGGTGCGCACCACCCCGATGGCGACCACGTCCGCCTTGGTCTTCTCGGCCGCGCCCTTGCTCAGCGTGTACGTGGTCACGGGCGCACTCTAGTAGGCCCTCCCGGGCGGTCCGCGGGCCGCAACGGCTGCGGTAGGTTCGGCGCCGTGACGGACCTGCTGACCTCACCCCTGCACGACCGGCACCTCGCGCTGGGCGCCAAGCTCGCCGAGTTCGGCGGCTGGTCGATGCCGCTGGAGTACGCCGGCCAGGGCGTCGTCAAGGAGCACACCGCGGTGCGCGAGGCCGTCGGGATCTTCGACGTCAGCCACCTCGGCAAGGGCACCGTCCGCGGCCCCGGTGCCGCCGACCTCGTGAACGCGACGCTCAGCAACGACCTCGGCCGGATCGGGCCCGGCCAGGCGCAGTACACGCTGTGCTGCGACGACGCCACCGGCGGCATCGTCGACGACCTGATCGCCTACCTGCACGGCCCCGAGCACGTCTTCCTGATCCCCAACGCCGCGAACACCGCCGAGGTCCTGCGCCGCCTCTCCGACGCCGCGCCCGAGGGCGTCGAGGTGGCCGACCAGCACACCGCGTTCGCCGTCCTCGCCGTTCAGGGACCGCGCTGCGACGAGGTACTCGCGGCGGTCGGACTGCCCACCGGGCACGCGTACATGTCCTTCACCGAGGCGACGTTCGAGGACACGCCGGTGACCGTGTGCCGCACCGGCTACACGGGGGAGCGCGGCTACGAGCTGGTCTGCCCCGCGGACCTCGCCGGTGCGCTGTGGGACGCGCTGATGGCGGCCGGCGAGCCGTACGGGATGCTCGCCTGCGGCCTCGGTGCGCGCGACACGTTGCGCACCGAGATGGGCTACCCGCTGCACGGGCAGGACATCTCGCTCGACGTCACGCCCAACCAGGGCCGGCTCGGCTGGGCGGTCGGCTGGAAGAAGGACCGCTTCTGGGGCAAGGACGTGCTCGCCGCCGAGAAGGCGCAGGGCCCGGCGCGGCTGCTGCGCGGGCTGCGGGCGAGCGGCCGCGGCATCCCGCGCCCCGGCATGCAGGTGCTGCTCACGCCCGACGTGCCGCTCGGCGAGGTCACCTCGGGCACCTTCTCGCCGACCCTGCGCACCGGGATCGGGCTCGCGCTGGTGGCCAGCCAGGTCGAGGACGGCGCGGAGGTGTCGGTCGACGTGCGCGGCCGGCGCGAGGTGTTCGTGCTGACCCGGCCGCCGTTCGTGCAGACCGACGTCCGCTAGTCCGGCGCGAGCACCAGCAGCGCCGCGGTGAGGGCGGTCTCGACGCCCGCGCCGAGCACGTCGCCGGTCAGCCCGCCGAACCGCCGCACGCAATGCGCCGCGAACCCGAGCCCGGCGAGCACGCCGACGACCGCGGCGAGCGCGCAGCGGACCACGCCGTACGCCGGGTCTGCCAGCAGCACACCGGCGCAGAGGACGGCGGCCAGACCCAGGGACAGCAGGGCGGACGTCGTGCCGACCGTGCCGGCGACCATCTGGCCGAGGCCCTCGGGACGCGCCGCCGGCAGCCGGTGGCACAGCAGCGGCAGCACCGTGCGGGCGGCCATCACCGCGACCACCAGGGCCGCGGCACCTCCGGGGCGGTCCAGGGTCGACGCTGCCGAGGCCGCCTGCAGGCCGATCGCGAACACCAGCGCGACCACCCCGAACGGCCCGATGTCGCTGCGCCTCATCACCTCCAGCGCCCCCGCGGCGGGGCGTCGCGACCCGAGCCCGTCGGCGGTGTCGGCCAGCCCGTCGAGGTGCAGCGCGCGGCTGCCGACGGCGAGCACGCCGACCGCCAGCAGGCCGATGACCAGCGGCGGCAGCGGGAGCAGCGCGACCAGGGCGGCGGCCAGCCCGAGCAGCAGCCCGGCGAGCGGGGCGAGCACCATCGCGCCGCCGGCGGTGCGCCGGTCGACGGCCTCGGGCGGGCGGACCGGGAGGACCGTCAGGGTGCCGAGACAGAGCCGCAGCGCGTTCACAGCCGGGTGACCCGGCCGGCGGTGCACCAGAGCACGTCCTCGGACTCCGCGGCGACCCGGGCGTTGAGCCGGCCCATCAGGTCGCGGAACCGGCGACCCGACGCGGACGCCGGCACCACACCCTGGCCCACCTCGTTGGAGACCGCGACCATCCGGCGCGACGTGCCGCGCCAGGCCGCGACCAGCTCGTCGATCTCCGCGGCGACCGCCTTCTCGGCGGTGCCGGCCCAGGTCTCGTCGTCCCAGCCGCCGTGCCGGTCCAGCACCCGGGTCAGCCAGAGCGTCAGGCAGTCGACGAGCAGCGGTCCGCCGTCGGTGCTGAGCAGCGCGGCGAGGTCGAGCGTCTCCACGGTCCGCCAGTGGCCCGGCCGCTGCGCCCGGTGCCGGCGGACCCGCTCGGACCACTCGTCGTCGTGGTCGGCGGGGTAGGCGGTGGCCACGTAGGTGACGTCGTCCTCGGCAGCGAGCAGGCTCTCCGCGCACGTCGACTTCCCGGAGCGCGCGCCGCCGAGCACGAGGGTCCGACCCCGCGGCACCGGGGTGGCCTTCGCGCCGAGGGTGGTGCCGTCGTCGACGACCCGGGCGCCCCAGGCGCCGAGCCGGCGGCCCAGCTCCGCTGCCGGTGGGTTGCGGTGCGACAGGTGCACGGCCACCACGTCGGTGGCCGGGGTGACCGCGCCGACGGCCCGCAGCCGGCGGAGCTGGTCGGGGAACGTGCCCAGGTCCAGGTGGTCGGTGCCGTGCGACGTGTGGTCGCCGAACGTCTCCTCCAGCAGCACCACGTCGTACGCCGCACCGGCGACCGCCGCGACCGTCTCGTCGTCGAGGGGTCCGGTGTCGGTCGCGTGCAGCAGCCGCCCGGACGGCCCGGTCACGTCGTAGAGCACGGCCGACCCGGGCGCACCGTGCCGGGCGGCGAGCACCCGTACGTCGTACGCCCCGGGCCGGTGCCGGTCCCCGGGCGCGACCTCGACGAAGCGGACCCCGTCCTGGTCGGGCGCGAGCCACATCCGGGCCTGGGCGACCACCTCGGGCGGGCCCAGGACGTCGAGCGGCGCGTCGGCGACCCACGACCGGTAGAGCAGGAAGGCCGGCGCGCAGTGGTCGGGGTGCACGTGGGTGAGCAGCACGTGCCGCAAGGCGGTCAGGTCGACGCCGGCGCGCTGCGCGGCCTGCGGCGTCTCGGGTCCGCAGTCGAGCAGCAGGGTGCCGTCGACGAGGGCCGCGGTCTGGCCGCGCAGCCGGCCGTCGCGCCGGGCCTGCGCGCACGACGCGCACGAGCAGTGCGGGTTCGGCCAGCCGTCGGCGGAGCCGGTGCCGAGCAGGACGGTGCTCATCGCTCGGCCTCGGCGAACCGTGCCTCGGCGTCGAACGCGGCGCGTCGCGACGCGCGGCGCAGTGCCCGCAGCAGCGCCGCCCCGGCGAGCAGCACGACCAGCGCGGTGAGCACCGAGCGGCCGAGGTCCCACGGCAGTGACGTGGCGACGTAGAACACCAGGTAGCGGTGCAGGTTGTCGGCGAACGCGTCGCCGGCCACGAAGCTGGTCTCCGGCCCGAACGACGCGAACGGCCAGAACCACAGGTTCATCACCGCGCCGTAGGCGAGCCCGACGACGAAGGAGTAGACGGCCAGCCACAGCACCTCGGGCCGGCCGCGGGTCGGCGGCAGGCAACCGGCGAAGAAGCCGACCCAGCCGGCGGCGACCATCTGGAACGGCAGCCACGGGCCCACTCCGCCGGTGAGCAGCGCGCCCGTGAACAGCGTGATCGCCCCGAGCACGAAGCCGAACCCGCGGCCGAACACCCGACCGCCGAGGATGATCAGCGCGAAGCTGGGCTCCAGGCCGGCGGTGCCGGGCCCGAGGGCGCGCAGCCCGCCGCCGACCGCGGCCAGCATGCCGAGCATCGCGACCGCCTTCGCGTCCACGCCGCCCGCCGCCAGCTCGGCGAGCACCACCGCCGCGAGCAGCGGCAGCAGCACCACGAAGACCAGCGGCGCGTCGCCGGAGTGCGAGGTGTCCAGCGCGGCGCCGGGCTGGATCAGGAACGGCCAGCCGAACGCCACGATCCCGACCGCGAACGTGACACCCAGGGCCAGCGCGGACCGCATCCGCACCGGTACGACGACGTGCGAGGCCGCGCTCACGTGGTCACCGAGTCCGGGTCGGCGAGTGCGACGGCCACCTCGGTCGGGGTGAGCCAGCGCTGCGGGGAGAGCACCTTGGCGACCTGCGGGGCGAACGCGGGCGACGACACCACCACGTCGGCGGTCGGACCGTCGGCGACCACCTCGCCGTCGGCGAGCACCACCACCCGGTGCGCCACCTCGGCGACCAGCTCCACGTCGTGGGTGGCCAGCAGCACCGCGTGGCCCTCGTCCGCGAGGTCGCGCAGGATCTCCACCAGCCGGTGCTTCGCGGTGTAGTCGAGGCCGCGGGTCGGCTCGTCGAGCAGCAGCAGCGGCGGCCGCGCGGCCAGCACCACCGCCAGCGCGAGCGTGAGCCGCTGGCCCTCGGACAGGTCGCGCGGGTGCCGGTCGAGCGGGACGCCGGGGGAGAGCCGGCGGAACAGCGCGAGCGTGGTCCCCGCGGGCACCCGGGCGTCGCGGTCCGCGAGCTCGCACTCCCGGCCGACGGAGGCGGCGTACAGCAGGTCGGCGGGCACCTGCGGC
>JABFXA010000390.1 GCA_013361955.1 Nocardioidaceae bacterium | reverse complement strand
GCCATCGCCACGTCCGCCGCCGCCCTCGCCCGGAGGCCGGCCGACGCCTGGTCGGGCGCGAGCGTGTAGGCGCGGCCGGCGGCGCGCGTCGCCGCGCTCACGGCGTACGCCGCCCGCTGCACCTCGAAGACCGCGAGCACGACGTACAGCAGCGGGACGAGGAGCAGCACCGCCAGCCAGGTCACCTCGACGAGCGCCGTCCCGCGCTGGTCGCGCCGCCTCACGGGGCCACCTCCTCGACGGCGTGCCCGCTGACGTGCAGCCGGACCGCCGGGCCCCAGAGGCCGAGCGGCGGGACGTCGGCGGTGACGTCCACCTCGACGCCGGGCGCGCCGCGCACGTCGACCGGCCGCGCGTGCACGTCGCGCGCGAACCTGTCGGCGAGCGCGCCGCGGATCTGCGACCGGGTCCGCTCCTCCCCCGCCTGCAGCGGCCGGTCGACGGTGGCGGCGTACCGGGCACCCTCGCCGGCGGCCGCGGTCAGGGTGTTGCGGACGTGCAGCACCAGCGCGACCTGAAGGATCCCGAGGAACAGCGGCACCACCACGACCAGCACCAGGACGAAGTCGACCACCGCGGCCCCGTCGGCGCCGCGCGGGCGTCGGTCAGCCACGCACCGAGCTCAGCGCGTCACGGAGCAGCTGGCTCAGCTGCGGCCCGGCGATCGCCCACAGCGCGGCGACCAGCCCGGCGGTCATCACCGTGATCAGCACCCAGCCGGGCACGTCGCCGCGCTCGTCGCGACGGCGGCGGGGCGGGGCCTGGAGCGAGACGAGCAAGAGCAGCAGGGTCATGTCGGTTCCGATCTCCCGTGGGTGTGCGGTCATGGGGTGACGAGGTGCAGCCCGACGACGCCGGGCCAGAACGCGAAGACGACGGTCACCGGCAGCACGAGGAAGACGACGGGCAGCATCATCGCGATCTCCTTGCGGGCGCCGGACTCGATCAGGGCGCGCCGGCCGGCCTCGCGTACGTCGGCCGCCTGGGCGTGCAGCACGCCGGCCAGCGGGGTGCCGCGCTCGATCGCGACGGCCATCCCCTCGGCGAACCGGGACACCACCGGCAACCCGGACCGGCGGGCCAGGTCGTCGAGGGCGGCGGTGACCGGCGTGCCGGTGCGGATCTCGGCGAGCACCGCGGCGAGGTCGGCCGACAGCTCGCCGCGGGCGCGGGTGACGACCCGGTCGAGCGCCGACACCGGACCCTCGCCCGCCGCGACGGCGAGCGCGAGGAGCTCGGCGATCGTCGGGAACTCCGCGAGGATCCGGCGCTCCCGCTCGCGCACCTGGGCGGTCAGGTGGTTCTCGCGCAGCAGCACGCCGAGGACGAACGCCACCGCGCACAGCACCAGGAGCGGCACCGTCCGGGCCGGCGACCGCAGCGCGAGCAGCAGCGCGACGAACGCGGTCACACCGAAGCCGACCATCCCCCAGAGCACCTGCTCGACCCGGAACTCGTGGACGGTCATCGGCAGCGCGGCCCGCTGGAGGCGCCGGCGCACCGACGTACGACCGCCGAGCAGCCGGTCGAGCGAGTCGGCCGCGGACGCAAGGAGCGGGGCGAACAGGGTCCGCCACGGACCGGCCTCGGTGGGCGCCGACCGCATCGGCCGGTCGCCGTCGGGCAGGTCGCGCACGTAGGGCAGCACCCGCACGGACAGCGACGGTCGGCGCAGCGCCGCGACCCGGAGCGTCACGACCAGCAGCCCGAGCCCGGCGCCCGCACCGAGCAGCAGTCCCCACGCAGCAGCCGTCATCGCAGCACCCGCTGCTCGGTGGGCAGCCGGCCGATCCGCACCATCAGCCGGTAGGCGAGCAGGCACAGCGCCGCCCCGACGACCAGCACCAGCACGCCGGCCGGCGACGCGTAGCGACCGATCACCTCGCGCTGCAGGCTGAGCATCAGCAGCACCAGCCAGGGCGCGGCCACCGCGAGGCGCGCGCCGTTGACGGTCCAGGCCTGCCGGGACTCGAGCTCCGAGCGGGTGCGCGCGTCGTCGCGGAGGAAGCCGGACAGGTGGCGCAGCAGCGTGCCGAGCTCACCACCGCCCACCTCGCGGGCGATCCGGAGCCCTTCGACCACCCGGTCGCCGACGGG
>JABFXA010000128.1 GCA_013361955.1 Nocardioidaceae bacterium | reverse complement strand
CCAGGTCCGCGAGCCGGAGCAGCACCGCCTTGTGGCGCGTGGGCGTGGCGCCGCTCCACCGGCGGTCGGTGAACGCCGCCCGCGCGGCGGCCACGGCCCGGTCGACGTCGGCCGCCGAGCCGTCGGCGACCTCGGCGAGCACTGCGCCGGTGGCCGGGTCGACCGTCGCGCGCCGCTCCTCGCTCTGGGGGGTCACGAACTTCCCGTCGACGAACGGCTCGGTCCTCGGTCGGATGGTGGTGGCGAGCTCACGCCACTCGGCTGCTGTGCGCACGGTCGTCTCCTGTCGCTGCGGTCGGTGCTGCCGAGGATGGAACGCCTGCGTGCGCAGGGGAAAGCAGAAGTTTCCGGCCCTGGGCATCGGTTCTGGCGATGGGGGCCGGACCAGCGGTCATCTGGAGAACCGATGCAGAAGGCAGAAAACCTCTGTTTGCCGGGGGACTCCGGGCTTTCCCAGGATGGTGCCCTGCCTCACAATCCGGGAGAACAGCCATGTCCGAGCCAGTCGTCGAGAAACACACCATCGGTTACGTGCCGCCGGAGGACCGCCACGGGAAGGTGCGTGATCTCTTCACGCTCTGGTTCGGGACCAACATCGCCCCGCTGCCGGTCGTGACCGGTGCCGCCGGAGTCACGGTGTTCCACCTCGATCTCGTCTGGGCGATCGTCGCGATCGTCGTCGGCCACCTGGTCGGCGGCGTGTTCATGGCGCTGCACTCGGCGCAGGGCCCGCAGATGGGCATCCCGCAGATGATCCAGAGCCGCGGCCAGTTCGGGTCGTACGGCGCGCTCATCGTGGTGGTCATCGCGGCCGTCATGTACCTGGCGTTCTTCGCCTCCAACATCGTGCTCGCCGGGCAGTCGCTGCACGGCATCGCCGAGCCGGTCCCGGTCTCGGCGGGCATCGTGCTCGGCGCCCTCGGGTCCGGGCTGATCTGCGTGATCGGCTACCGCTTCATCCACGCGCTGAACCGGGTGGCCACCTGGGTGCTGGGCGTCGGCATCGTGCTCGGCATCGCGGCGATCTTCGTGGCCGGCGTGCCGTCGACGTTCTGGACGCAGGGGGAGTACACCACCGCCGGCTTCCTCGCGACGGTCTCGCTGGCCGCGCTGTGGCAGATCGCGTTCGCGCCGTACGTCTCGGACTACTCGCGGTACCTGCCCGCCGACGTGGGGGTGGCGGCGACGTTCAAGGCGACGTACCTCGGCTGCACCCTGGGCTCGATCCTGCCGTTCGTGTTCGGCGCGGTCGTCGGCCTGGCGATGACGCCCGGCGCGGACGTGATGACCGGGGTGCGCGACACCACCGGCCCGCTCGGCCCCCTGCTGCTGGTGCTGTTCCTGGCCTCCGTGATCAGCCACAACGCGCTGAACCTGTACGGCACCGTGCTCTCGATGATCACCTGCGTGCAGACCTTCGTGGCGCGCTGGATCCCGACGGCCCGCACCCGCCTCGTCCTGTCGGTCGCGGTGATGGCGGTCTCGGCGTACGTCGCGATCGGCGTCTCCGGGAACTTCATCTCGCACTTCGTCGACATCGTGCTGGCGCTGCTGGTGGTGCTGGTCCCGTGGACGGCGATCAACCTGATCGACTTCTACCTGATCCACCGCGGCAACTACGACCTCGACTCGATCTTCGCCGCCGACGGCGGGATCTACGGCCGGTTCAACGGCAAGGCGATCCTCGCCTACGTGCTCGGCATCGCCGTGCAGGTGCCGTTCATGAACACCCCGCTGTACGCCGGTCCGGTGTCCGGCTGGCTGAACGGCGCCGACCTGAGCTGGATCATCGGGCTCGTGGTGACCGGCCCGGTCTACTACGTGCTCGCGCGCGGCACCACGCTGCGGGCCAGCGAGCTCGCCCCGGCGCACGCGCCGGCGGTCTGAGCGCCACCTCGACGGGGGCGGGTCGCGGTCAGCGGCCCGCCCTCGCCTCGCGTGCGGCCCGGCCCGAGGAGCGGATGAACGCCTGGGCGCGCCGGGTCAGCCGGACCCCGGCCATCGAGGCCAGCACGATCGCCAGCGGCTCGACGGCGTCCTTGATCTCCAGCGTCACCACCTCGGCGCCGTCGTAGGTCACCGGGCTCGCCGGGCGCTGGTTCAGCACCGACCACCCGTGCCCGTTGGCGACCAGCGCGCGAACCGTCTCGAAGCCGGCGCTGCGGTGCCGCACCCGCGGCCGGATGCCGGTGGACCCGACCAGCCGCTCGAAGTAGTCGCTGCTGTGCGGCAGGTCGAGCAGCACCATCGGGTCGTCGGCCAGCTCGGCCAGCGACACCCGCTTGCGCCTCGCCAGCCGGTGCGTCGTGCCGACCAGCACGTACGGCGTGGCGTCGCCGACACGCACGTGGTCGATGTCGTCGTCGAGGTCGTAGCCGTACATCAGCGCCAGCTCGCACCGGCCGGCGCGCAGCGCCTGCTTGAGGGCGGCGTGCTCGGCCTCGATCACCGAGACCCGGATGTCGGGGTGGTCGCGCTCGCAGGCGCTGAGCATCCGCGGCAGCTCGAACGGCCCCAGCGTCGCGAAGCAGCCGATCGCCAGGTCGCCGGCCAGCACCTGTCCGGCGCTGCGCGCGGTCTCCGCGAGCTCGCCGGTGTGCACCAGGTAGCTGCGCAGCTCGTGGTAGAACTCCTGCCCCGCGGCGGTGAGCGTCAGCCCGCGCGCGTGGTGGCGCAGCAGCAGCTGCACGCCGAGCTCCTTCTCGAGCTGGGCGACCGCGGTGGACACCGCCGACTGCGAGACGGTGAGCTCCCGCGCGGCGGCGGTCATGCTGCCGAGCTCCGCGGCGGCCGCGAAGTAGCGGAGCTGGACGAGCGTGAAGCCCGCGTCGGACATGCCGGTCATCCTTGCGCATCCCGCGCCCCGACGGGGGTCGCGCGCGGGTCCTCGTCGCCGAGGTCGACGCCGGTCGCCTGGGCCAGGTAGGACAGCAGCAGCGACCGCGCCCGGCCGGCGTCCACCCGGCTGTTGCGGGCCACGACGTGCAGACCGTAGGCGTCCTCGAGCGCCACCGCGTTGGTGGCCACGTCGAGGGCCGGTGCGGCGAGGTGCAGCTCCCCGGCCGCCGCGCCCTGCTGCAGGACCATCGCGTAGAGCGAGACCTCGCGGTCGAACAGGGACGTCATCAGCGCGGCGTGCGTGCGGTCGCGGGCGGCGTGCAGGTGCAGTTCGTAGAGCGTGAGGCACAGCTCGTCGTCCGGCCCCGAGGGCAGGCCGCCGGCGGCCAGCGCCCGCAGCCGCCCGGGGGCGTCGGGCACGCCCTCGACCAGGCGCATCCGCGACCAGTAGAACCGGTCCACCGAGTGCTCGTGGACGTCGACCAGCAGGTCGCCGAGGTCGGGGTAGTAGTAGCTGACCAGCCCGGCGGAGATGCCGGCCTGGGCGGCGACGTCCTTGACCCGCAGCCCGCGCACGCCCCGCTGCACGATCACCCGGCCGGCGGCCGCCACCAGCTCCTGACGCCGGGCCGCCTGCTCCTTGGGTCGGGCCATGAGCGCCATTATTGATGCACGTCATCAAGAAATGCCATGATCGTGGGGCTTCCCTTGTGGCACGTGCCACAGGATTCTTTGAGGCACGTCGCAAAGAACTCGATGGGAGCCACCCCGATGACGACCACCCCACCTCCCCAGCCCGCGTCCACGGCCCTCGCGGTCGAGCAGGAAGCCCACCTGAAGAAGACGCTGCGCCGGTTCGACATCGTCTTCCTGCTGATCGCCGCGGTCGTCGGCCTCGAGACGCTCGGCCAGGTCTCGACGTACGGCGCCGAGGCGTTCACCTGGGCGCTGGTGCTCGCGGTCGCGTTCCTGCTGCCGTACGGGCTGATCTTCGCCGAGGTCGGTGCCGCGTTCAGCGAGGAGGGCGGCGCGTACACGTGGGTGCGCGACGCGTTCGGCCGCCCGGCCGCGGCGATCGCCGCGATCCTGACCTGGGTGACCCAGCCGGTCTGGGTCGGCGGGTCGATGGCGTTCCTGGCGGCCGAGACCTGGAGCACGTACCTGGCCCCGATCCACGCCGGCTCCTTCTGGGACTACGCGTTCAAGGTCGTGTTCATCTGGGTCACCGTGACCGCCGCGATCGTCAGCCTGCAGCGCGGCAAGTGGCTGCCCACGGTCGGCGCCATCGTCAAGGTCGGGCTGCTCGTGGTCTTCGTGCTCACCACCGTGGTGTACGCCGTCCAGCACGGCGTCTCCGGGCTGAGCGCCGGCGACTTCAGCCCCACGCTGCTCGGCCTGTTCGGCTCGGTGCCGATCCTGCTGTTCGCCTACCTCGGCTTCGAGTCCTCCAACAGCGCGGCGGGCGAGATGGAGAACCCGGCCCGCGACGTGCCGATCTCGATCGCGCGCTCCTGCGCCGCCGCCGCGCTCTGCTACCTGGTGCCGATGCTGGCGATCCTGGTGGTCGTGCCGAAGGACGACATCACCGGCATCGGGGGTCTGCTGGACGCCGTGGGTACCGTCTTCAGCGTGTACGGCCCCGCCGCCGACGTGATGCTCAAGCTCACCGCGGGCGCCTTCGTGTTCATCCTGATGAGCCAGGGCTCCGCGTGGATGATCATCTCCGACCGGATGCAGGCGATGGCGGCCGCGGACGGGTCCTTCTTCGGCGGCTTCTTCGGCCGCTTCCACCGCACCCTCGGTACGCCGGTGCGGGTCAACCTGCTCTCCGGTGTCGTGGCGACGACGTTCCTGCTCGCCGCCATGCAGCTCACCGGCTCGAGCGCAGCGGTGTTCGGCGTGGTGCTGACGATCTCGATCTCGACGTTCCTGCTCAGCTACCTGCTGGTGCTGCCGGCCGCCGTCCGGCTGCGCACGAAGTACCCCGACGTCGCGCGCCCGTTCCGGGTGCCGGTCTCCGATCGCGGGTTCGCGCTGCTCGGCGCGGTCTGCTTCGCCTGGGTGCTGCTCGGGTCGTGGGTCGCGGTCTTCCCCGGCACGCTCGAGGCGCTGTTCGGGATCGACTACCCGTTCGCGGACATCTGGGGCGTCAGCCAGGCCCGCTTCGAGCTCTTCACGCTCGGCACCCTCGCCGTGCTGCTCGTGCTCGGCGTCGTCGGCTACGTGCGCGGTGCCCGGGTCCGCCGCGACGTCGGGTCGCCGGCCGGCACGCCGGTGCCCACCCCGCAGTCCGTCACCGAAGGAGCCACGCCGTGACCGGCCACCCCCTGGACCGCCTGACCGCCGACGAGATCGCGCACAACCGCACCGTCCTCGACAAGGCCGGGCTGGTCGGCGCCACCACCCGGTTCCCGCTGGTGATGCTCGTCGAGCCGACCAAGGGCGACGTGCTCGCCTGGCGTCCCGGCGACCCGGTGAACCGCCGGGTGCGCACCACCCTGCTCGACCGCGGCACCGGCGAGGTCGAGGAGGTCGTGGTCTCGCTGACCGCCGAGGAGGTGGTCGGGCGGCGCACCGTCGACGTGGTCGCCGAGGGCCAGCCGCCGATCATGGCCGAGGAGTTCGCGCTGGTGGAGCGGGTGCTCTGGGCCGATGCGGGCTGGTGCGCCGCGATGGCCCGCCGCGGACTGACCGAGCCGCGCCGGATCCGGGTCTCGGCGCTCAGCGCCGGCTGCTTCGACATCGACGGCGAGGAGGGCCGGCGACTGGTGCGCTGCCTGTCCTTCCTGCAGCTCGACGACAGCGACAACGTGTGGGCGCACCCCGTCGACGGTCTCGTCGCGTACGTCGACCTGGTGACCGCCGAGGTCGTCGAGCTGGTCGACGACGGCGTCCTCCCGATCCCGACCGAACGGGCCGACTTCCAGCCGTCCGCCGTACCGGCGCGCACCAGCCAGCGGCCGATCGAGATCACCCAGCCCGAGGGCGCCAGCTTCATCGTCGACGGCGACGTGGTGCGCTGGGAGAAGTGGGAGCTCCGGATCGGGTTCGACCAGGTCGAGGGGCTGACCCTGCACCAGGTCGGGTTCGAGGACGGCGGCCGGGTGCGCCCGATCGTCTACCGCGCCTCGATCGCCGAGATGGTGGTGCCGTACGGCGACCCGTCGCCGGTGCGCTTCTGGCAGAACTACTTCGACGCCGGCGAGTACTCCCTCGGCAAGGAGGCCAACTCGCTGCGCCTCGGCTGCGACTGCCTGGGCGAGATCCACTACTTCGACGCGGTCGTCGCCGACGACGACGGCCACCCGCGGGTCCTCGAGAACGCGATCTGCATGCACGAGGAGGACGACGGCGTGCTGTGGAAGCACACCGACATGTACAACGGCACCGGCTCGGTGCGCCGCCAGCGCCGGCTGGTGATCTCGTTCTTCATCACCGTCGGCAACTACGACTACGGCTTCTACTGGTACCTCTACCTCGACGGCACCATCGAGCTCGACTGCAAGGCCACCGGGGTGGTGTTCCCGTCGGCGTACCCGGGTCCGCGCGCCGACGGGTCGGCGTACCCCTGGGCGAGCGAGATCGCGCCGGGCGTCGGGGCGCCGTACCACCAGCACCTGTTCTCGGCGCGGCTGGACATGATGGTCGACGGGGTCGGCAACTGCGTCGACGAGGTCGACGCGGCGCGCGTGCCGATGGGGCCGGACAACCCGTACGGCAACGGGTTCACCCGCGCCGCCACCCGGCTGCGGCGCGAGTCCGACGGTGCCCGGACCGCCGACGGCTCGGTCGGCCGGGTCTGGCAGGTGAGCAACCCAGGTCGCACCAACCACCTGGGTCATCCGGTCGCCTACGCGCTGCACCCGGAGGGCCTGCCGACGCTGCTGGCCGACCCGGCGTCGTCGATCGCGCGACGGGCGGCGTTCACGACGAGGCACCTGTGGGTGACCGCGCAGGACGACGACCAGCGCTACCCGGCGGGGCAGTACGTGAACCAGAACCCCGGCAACACCGGCATCGACACCTGGGTGCGCGCGGACCGCGACATCGACGGGACCGACATCGTGCTGTGGCACACGTTCGGGCTGACCCACTTCCCGCGGCCGGAGGACTGGCCGATCATGCCGGTCGACCACACCGGGTTCGTGATGAAGCCGGTCGGCTTCTTCGACCGCAACCCGGCGCTCGACGTACCCGAGCCCGCGTCGCGGCACTGCCACACCGAGGGGTCGTCGTGCCACTGACCGGCGTGCACCTGTACGCCGGGGTCGCGTGCGTCGTGGCGGCGCTGCTGATGCTCGGCGGCACGCGCACCCGGACGGTCCGGGCCGCGCACGGGGTCGTCGTCGCGACGATGGCGGTGCTCGTGGTCGCCGGGCACTCGGTGCCGGCCGTCGTCGGCGGCGCTCTCGCGCTGGCGGCCACCGCGGCCGTGCTCTCCCGCGCGCGGGGGCGCGAGGACCGGGCCTGCGCCCTGGACGTCGCGGTCTGCGGAGCGCTGGTGCTGCTGATGACGGTCCCGCTGGTGCTCGGGGCCGCGCCGGGAGCGGGGCAGCACGCCGGGCACGCCCACGGGGACCACCGGCTGGTGCTGGCCGCGCAGGTCGTGGTGCTGCTCGGCGCCTGGGCCGTCTCGCGTCGGCGCCTCGTCCCCGGACCGTCCCTCACCCGGGTCGCCCGAGCAGCGCCGTGGGCGATGGCCCTGGGCATGGGCGCGATGATCGTGGCCTGACCGCACTCCGCGCAGCGGTTCGCGGCCGGTCGTCGGGGTATCAGGCCCCCCGTGACTGTGGTCGTCCTCGGTGTGCTCGCGCTGGGCATCGGCGTGCTCGTGGGGACGGTGGGGGTGGGCGGGGTGCTGCTCGCGCCCCTCCTGATCGCCGTCGGCGGCCTGTCGGCCCACGCGGCCACGGCCACCAGCACGTTCACCTTCATGTTCACGGGTGCGACCGGGACCCTCGCGTACGGCCGCCGCGGTGTCATCCCCTGGGCGATGCTGTTCCGGCTGTCCGTGGGCCTGGTCCCCGCGGCGTACGCCGGCGCCCGCGTGAGCGCCGCCCTCCCGCCGACGGTGATCCTGGTGGCCCTCGCCGCGGTGAGCCTGCTCGCCGGGACCCACCAGGTGCTCGCGCTCCGGCGCGGGGTCGGTTCGGGTGCCGACCGCGACCTGACCACCTGGCAGCTGGTGCTGATCGGTGCCGTCGTCGGGTTCGGGTCGGCGCTCACCGGGACCGGCGGGCCGGTGCTGCTGGTGCCGCTGCTGCTGGCGCTGGGAGTGGCTCCGGTGCGCGCCGTGGCCGTGAGCCAGGTCGCCCAGCTGCCGGTCGTGGTCCCCGCCTCGATCGGCTTCGTCACCGCCGGTGCGACGGACGTCCGGCTCGGCACGGTGCTGGGCATCGCCGCTGCCTGCGGCGTCGTGGCCGGGTCCCGGCTGGCGCTCCAGCTGCCCTCGCACCGGCTCCGGCTGCTGGTCGCGCTCGCGTGCCTCGGCACCGGTGCGTTCCTGCTCGTCCGGCTGGTCGTCGCCTGACGCGGGTCACCAGGTCCAGGGCGGCCGACCGTCCAGAAGTGCGGGCCGTCCGTCCACGTGCGCGACCAGTCGTACGCCGTCGCTCGCGCTGTCGACGAGGGGTCGCAGCCCGCGTTCCTTCAGGCCGTCGAGGTAGTCGGCCAGCACCTCGAAGCCGGCCAGGTCGCAGAACGTCAGGCCCCCGAGCGAGATGCGGGTCCGGGTGACCGCGCTCAGGTCGATCGCCTCCAGGGTGCGACCCAGGTCGGCCGAGTTCGACCGGTCCGCCTCACCGCGGACGACGATGCGCAGGGTCGTGTCGATGGTGGTGGCGTGGACCTCGAGGTCGCCGGGGTCGTCCGCGCTGCCGTTGTCGTCGCTGCCGGACACGCGTCCAGCGTGGCGGCCGCGCAGGGCCTGGCTCAGACGCGAACGCACGACGGCGACTAGTGCCTTGGCACTACCTCACCGGGGACGGTCACGGGTCGAAGACGCCGTCGCGCACCGCGATGGACAACGCCTCCAGCTTGCTGTGCGCGCCGAGCTTGGCCGACAGGTTCGCGATGTGGTTGCGCACCGTGTGCACGCTGACCGAGATCTCCTCGGCGATCGCCGCGTTGGACATCCCCTGGGCGAGCAGGCCCAGCACCTCCCGCTCCCGGTTGGTGAGCTCCGGCTGCGGGCGCGGGCTCCGGCCCAGCCCGGGCAGCAGCCTCCGCAGCAGCTCCGGCGAGATCACCGCCTCCCCGGCGGCCGCGGCGCGGAGCGCGCTCGTGACCTCGCGCAGCCCCCGGCTCTTCGAGATGAAGCCCGCGGCACCGGCCTCGATCGCCCGCACCAGGACGTTGTCGGCCGTGGTCGCCGTCAGCACCACGATGCTCATCGTGGGGCGGATCTGCCGCAGCTCGGGGATCGCCTCCACCCCGTCGCCGTCCGGCAGCCGCCGGTCGAGGAGCATCACGTCGGGCGCCTCGGACCGCGTCCGGCTGCGGGCCTGGGCGAGCGTGCGGGCCTGGCCCACCGCGATCATGTCGGGCTCGTCGTCCAGCACCTTCGCCAGGCTGTCGGCGAGGACCTCGTGGTCGTCGACGATCAGGACGCGGATCGGTCTCGACGGCACGGGAGTCGACAGTGCTGCGCTGTCGCGGCTCAACGGGTCCTCCCCGAGACGATGAAAGCCGGCTCGTCTCTAGTATCCATGGATCATGCGCGGCCTCGGTGGAGCGCCGACACTGGCTCCAGCCGAGCGTACGTGCAGGAGGAGGGGGCGTGTCGCCCATTCGAGTACTGGTCGCGGACGACCACCCCGTGGTGCTCACGGCCCTGGTCGACGCGGTGAACGGCGATCCGCGGTTCGTGGTGGTCGCGACCGCGGCCAGTGGTGGTGAGGCGTTGCAGCGGGCGCGTGAGGTCCCCGCGGACATCGCGCTGCTCGACGTCCGGATGCCGGGCGGCGGCGTCGGGGTCACCCGTGCGCTGCTCGCCCTGCCCGCCCCGCCGGTGGTGGTGGCGATCTCCGCGGACCCGGGCAGTGCGGTCGCCCGCGACATGCTGGCGGCCGGCGCCAAGGCGTTCCTCGTCAAGGGCCGGATCGGGGGCAGCCTCCCGGACCTGCTCTCCGACGCGTCGGGCAAGGAGGCGGTCTGATGCCGGCGTACGACGGCCACGACGTCGAGCTGTTCCGGGCACTGGCCGACGAGTCGGACGACTACGTCGCGATCTGGGACAGCGAGGACCGGCTCGTCTACGGCAACCCCCGCGTCCTCGGCAGCGGCGTGGACCCGTGCCTGGACCAGTGGGAGTTCCTGGTGGGCCGCCTCGGCGAGGACCAGGTGGCCGCGATCCGCGCCAGCCTGGAACGCAGCGGCCGCTGGTCGGGCGAGCTCACCGCCCGCGGGACCGAGCACCACCCGCTGCACTTCGACTGCTTCCGGATCACGCACCCGGCGACCGGTGAGCACCTGGGCACCGGCTGGATCGGCGAGGACGTCACCAAGGTCCGCTCGGTGCGCGCCGCGCTGCGCACGGTGAGCGCGGACCTCAAGCAGTTCCAGGCGCTGGTCGAGGCGTCGCCGGACTTCATCGCGATCTCGGACCTCGAGGGCCGGATCCGGTACCTGAACCCCGCAGGACGGCGGATGGTCGGGAGGGCCGCCGACGAGGACGTCGCCGGGACCACGATGGCGGCGTACCTGACGCCGGAGGGGCTCGCCCAGGCGGAGCGGGTCGAGCAGCCCGCCGTGCTGTCCTGGGGTCACTGGGAGGGCGAGTCGACGCTGCGCGCGCGGTCCGGCGCCGAGGTACCCGTCTCGGTCTCGAGCTTCGTGGTCAAGGACGTCGAGACCGGGGAGCCGTTCGCGCTGGCCACCAAGCAGCGCAACATCACCGAGCGGCTGGCCGCGGAGCGCGCCGTCCGCCGGCTGTCCGACGAGCGACAGGCGCTGCTGACCCGGCTCGTGGACGCACAGGACGCCGAGCGCAGCCGGATCGCCGCCGACGTGCACGACGACTCCGTCCAGGTGCTCGCCGCCGTCGACCTGCGGCTCGGGATGCTGAAACGCAAGCTCGCGGAACGCGCCCCGGACCTGCTCGCCGAGGTCGAGTCGCTCGAGGCCACCGTCTCCAGCGCCACCGGCCGGCTCCGGGCGCTGCTCTTCGACCTGGAGCCGCCGGACCTGGCGGCCGGTCTCGGCGGCGCCCTCGAGCACGCCGCGGAGGAGATGTTCGCAGCCACCGACATCGACTGGTACGTCGAGTCCGGCGACGAGCCGCCCGCTCCACAGTCGACGCGCGCGGTGGCGTACCGGGTCGCCAAGGAGGCGATGACCAACGCCCGCAAGCACGCGAACGCGCACACCGTGCGCATCGCGGTCGACGGCTGCGACGGCGGGCTGCAGATCCGCGTGGTCGACGACGGCATCGGGCTCGGGACCCGGCAGTTCACAGCGCCGGGCCATCGGGGCCTGCGCACCATGCACGACCGGGCGACCCTGGCCGGCGGCACGTTCTCGGCCCGCTCGTCCGGACCGAGCGGGACCACGGTCGAGCTCTGGCTGCCCCGCACCTGACGGGTGGCGCGTCCGGTCCTGGTTTCGAGGCTCGCCCTAGCGGGCCTCCGCGAGCCTCGAGACCACGACGTGGGCCGGGCAGGGAGTCAGCCCAAGCGTCCGCCGCGATCCTGTCTGGACTGAGGAGCAGGGTGCTCCGGGGGAGCGAAGCGGAGGAGGGGTGTTCTGCGACGTGGGAAGACAGGATCTTCCGGGCGGCGGGCACGCGCGAGCGGAGCGAGCGCCGACAACACCGCCGCGATCCGGTCTGGACTGAGGAGCAGGGTGCTCCGGGGGAGCGAAGCGGTGTAGGGGTGTTCTGGGACGTGGGAAGACAGGATCTTCCGGGCGGCGGGCACGCGCGAGCGGAGCGAGCGCCGACAACACCGCCGCGATCCTGTCTGGACTGAGGAGCAGGGTGCTCCGGGGGAGCGAAGCGGAGGAGGGGTGTTCTGGGACGAGGGAAGACAGGATCTTCCGGGCGGCGGGCACGCGCGCGGAGCGAGCGCCGACAACACCGCGGAGATGGGTGCTCGACCCCATTCCCGGCATCACCGGCAACCCGGAGCATGTGGGAACGGCCGGCGCCTCGGCGTTGCGCAGGGTCCCTGATTGGGTGTCGGACCCGTCGCGGCGCCGGCCGACCAGCACGCTCCCCGGGCGTGCGGGGCGACGGCGAAAAGGACGAGCAGCGATGTACCTGCGAGTGGGCGAAGACCAGAACGGCCGGTGCGCCTGGTGGCTGCACGACGACTCGGACACCGTGATCGCGTGGTCGGGCGGGCCGTGCGACTCGACGGAGGAGGCGCACCAGGCCGCGACCGAGTTCCGCGAGTCCGCGGCGGACGCGCGCTACGAGGTCTACGAGGACATCGGGGAGACCTGGCGCTGGCGGGCCTGGCGGATGGGCCACCGGATCGCCACCTCCTCGGAGACCTTCGAGGGCCTCGTCGAGGCGGAGCAGGCCGCTCGGGCGGTGCGCAGCGGCGCCGGCGCCGCGGTGGGCCCGTAGCGACCGGCCGGTCGGCCCGTCCCGGGTGGACAATCCAGTCACACACACGGGAGGCCGACATGCGGGTGACGGCGGTGCGCAGCCGGACGTCGTTGTACGGACGGGTCTGCCTGATCAACGCGGCGGTGTTCGGCACCGCGGCGCTGGTGCTGGTGGTCTCGCCCGCCACGGTCTCCGCGAAGGTGACCGGGCGTGAGGTGCTCGTCCTCGCGGTCGGCCTGGTGGTGCTGCTGCTCGCCAACGCGCTGCTGCTGCGCACCGTCCTGGTGCCGCTGGACCGGATGGCCGCACAGCTCGACAGGCTCGACGGGTACGAGCTGAGCGAACGCCTTCCCGAGCCCCACGGCGGGGTCACCGCCACCGTGGCGCGCAGCTTCAACGCGATGCTCGAGCGGATCGAGGACGAGCGGGCCAGCAGCGCCTCCCGCGCGCTGCAGGCGCAGGAGGACGAACGTCGCCGGGTCGCCCGCGAGCTCCACGACGAGGTCGGCCAGCGGCTGACCGTGGTGCTGCTCAGCATCAAGCGCGCGCTCGACGACGCCGGACCCGGCGCGGTCGACGAGCTGCTGCTGGCTCGTGACAACACCCGCCTCGGGCTGGAGGAGGTACGCCGGGTCGCGCACGGTCTGCGGCCCGGCGTCCTGGAGGACCTCGGCCTGGCGGCGGCCCTGGGCGCGATGGCCAACGAGGTCGGCGCGCGGGCCGACGTGCCGATCGCCCGGTCCATCGGACGGCTGCCACCGCTGCCCGAGGAGCACGAGCTGGTGGTCTTCCGGGTGGCCCAGGAGGCGTTGACCAACGCCGCGCGGCACTCGTCCGCCGAGCACATCGCGCTGCACGTCGGCGCCGGTTCCGACGGGGTCCGGCTCGTGGTGCGCGACGACGGCCTCGGCCTGTCCGCGGGCAGGGAACGCGAGGGTCTGCGCGGGATGCGCGAGCGCGCCCGCGCGGTCGGGGCCACGCTGACCGTGCGCGCCGCGGACCCCGGCACCGAGGTGACCCTGTCGCTGCCGAGGCGCGGGCTGTCGTGACCTCGACCGCCTCCGAGGACCTCCGGGTGCTGCTCGTCGACGACCACGCGCTGGTGCGTCGCGGCGTACGGCTGATCCTCGACGGGAGCCCCGGGCTCCGCGTGGTCGCCGAGGCGGGTGACGGCGCCGAGGCCGTCCAGCTCGCCCGCAGCGCCGAGGTGGACCTGATCGTGATGGACGTCGCGATGCCCCGGATGACCGGGCTGCAGGCGGCCCGCGAGATCAGCCGGCGCCCCCCGCACCCGACCATGCTGATGCTGTCGATCTACGACAACGAGCAGTACTTCTTCGAGGCGCTCAAGGCCGGCGCCAGCGGCTACGTGCTGAAGTCGGTCGTCGACCAGGACCTCGTCGACGCCTGCCACGCCGCGGCCGCCGGGAAGGCGTTCCAGTACGCCGGTGTGGAGAGCACCCTGGTGCGCAGCTACCTCGACCGGCTCGCGCGCGGCGAGGACCTGCCCCGCACCGTGCTCACCAGCCGCGAGGACGAGGTGGTCAAGCTGATCGCCGAGGGGCACTCGTCGCGGGAGATCGCGGATGCGCTGGTGATCAGCATCAAGACGGTGGAGCGGCACCGGGCGAACATCCTCGGCAAGCTCGGCATGCGCGACCGCACCGAGCTCACCCGCTACGCGATCCGGTCCGGCCTGATCGAGCCCTGAGCCCCGCTGGCCCGGCTCGCCGAAAATCGGGATTTGCCGGTGTCGCAACCGGCGTCTGGGCGCTAGCGTGGGACTGAGGTGGAGGGTGGTCTCGGCTCCACTCCCACCGGTCTGGAGCGGGGCTTCCCTGGACGTGGGAGTGACGTCATGACCACAGAGACCGAGGCGGCTCCGAGCGGCACCGTCGCGAAGATGAGCCTTCCCACGCTGGCCGGCATGGTGGTCGGCAGCATGGTCGGCGCCGGCGTCTTCTCGCTCCCCGCACGGTTCGGCGTCGCCACCGGAATCCTCGGGTCGCTGATCGCGTGGGCGGTCGCCGGCACCGGGATGCTGATGCTGGCGTTCGTGTTCCAGAACCTGGCGATCCGCAAGCCCGCCCTGGACTCCGGTGTGTTCATCTACGCGAAGGCCGGGTTCGGCGACTACGCCGGCTTCAACTCGGCGATCGGGTTCTGGGCCAGTGCGGTTGCCGGCAACACGTTCTACTGGGTGTTCATGAGTGCCACCGTCGGCACCTTCTTCGAGGGCTTCGGCGACGGCGACACGGTGCTCGCGGTGGCGGTCTCGACCGCCGGCGTGTGGCTGTTCCACTACCTCGTCGCGCGCGGCGTACGCGACGCGGCGGTCGTGAACCGGATCGTGACGGTGTTCAAGATCGTCCCGATCCTGGTGTTCATCGTCGTGCTGTTCGTGAACTTCGACGCCGGCGTGTTCGGCGACAACTGGACCGCGGGCACGTACGGCGACCTCGGCAACCTCAACGAGCAGGTCCGCAACACGATGCTGATCACGACGTTCGTGTTCATCGGCATCGAGGGCGCGAGCGTCTACTCCCGCTACGCCCGGCGACGCGAGGACGTCGGCAGGGCCACGGTGCTCGGCTTCCTCAGCGTGCTGTCGATCTTCTCGCTGGTGACCCTGTCGAGCTACTCGGTGCTCCCGCAGCCCGAGCTCGCGAAGACCCGGCAGCCGTCGATGATCGGTGTCTTCGAGTCGGTCGTGGGTGACTGGGGCGAGGTGTTCATCAGCGTCGCGGTGATCGTGTCGGTGCTCGGCGCCTACCTCGCGTGGACGCTGATGGCGGCCGAGGTGATGTTCATCCCGGCGCGACAGGACGACTTCCCGCGGTTCCTCGGGCAGGAGAACGCGGCCGGCACGCCGATCACCGCGCTCGTGGTCACCTCGCTCGGCGTGCAGGCGCTGCTCGCGCTGACGCTGTTCGTCAACGACGCGCTGAACTTCATGCTCGACCTCTCCACGAGCCTGGCGATCCTGCCGTACCTGCTCGCGGCGGCGTACGCGCTGAAGCTCGGGCTGACCGGCGAGACCTACGACGGCGTGGCCGCGGGGGTCCGGCGCCGGGAGACGATCGTCGCGGGCGCGGCCACGGCGTACACGATCTTCCTCTTCGACGCCGCGGGCCTGAAGTTCGTGCTGCTGATGACGGTGATCCTCGGGCCGGCCGCGCTGCTCTACATCAAGGCACGCAGCGAGCAGGGCAGGCGGATGTTCACCCCCGCCGAGCTCGGGCTCTTCGTGCTGATCCTCGCCGGCACCGTGGTCGGCTCAGTCGGGCTGTGGACCGGACGGATCGGCCTCTAGCAGGAAGGAAGGACGGACATGAGCGAAGCCACCACGAGCCCGTCGTACGGCGTGCACTCGGAGGTCGGCCGGCTGCGGAAGGTGCTGGTGTGCCGGCCGGGTCTCGCGCACCGGCGGCTCACGCCCAGCAACAACGACGACCTGTTGTTCGACGACGTGATGTGGGTCGAGAACGCCCAGCGCGACCACGCGGACTTCGTGAACAAGATGACCACGCGCGGGGTCGAGGTCGTGGAGCTGCACGACCTGCTGGCGCAGACGCTCGAGGTCGACGGGGCCCGCGACTGGCTGCTGGACCGCAAGATCACCGCGAACCAGGTGGGGCTCGGGCTGGTCGACAGCACGCGTGCGTACCTGGAGTCGCTGTCGTCGCGCCAGCTGGCGGAGTTCGTGATCGGTGGGGTGGCCACCCACGACCTGCCGGAGGACTACCGCTCCGGCTACCTCGGCCTGGCTCGCGAGTCGACCGGCGTGCGGGAGTACCTGATGCCGCCGCTGCCGAACACGCTCTACACCCGCGACACCACGTGCTGGCTGTACGGCGGGCTCACCATGAACCCGTTGTACTGGCCGGCCCGCAAGGACGAGACCCTGATCTACAAGGCGATCTACTCCTTCCACCCCGACTACGTCGGCTCGACCGTGTGGTGGGGCGATCCCGAGAAGGAGTGGGCCCAGGCGTCGTTCGAGGGCGGCGACGTCATGCCGGTCGGCAACGGCGTGGTGCTGATGGGGATGAGCGAGCGCACCTCGCGCCAGGCGATCACCCAGGTCGCCGCCACCCTGTTCGCGCAGGGCGCCGCGCAGCGGGTGGTCGTCGCCGGCATGCCCCGGCTGCGCGCCGCGATGCACCTGGACACGGTGTTCACCTTCGCCGACCGCGACATCGTCACCGTCTACCCGACGATCATGGACTCCGTGCACACCTTCACGCTGCTGCCCGCGGACGCGGCGCTCGGCTTCGACGTGGTCGACGAAGGGTCGACGCCGTTCGTCGACGTGGTCGCCAAGGCGCTCGGCCTCGGGTCGCTGCGGGTGATCGAGACGGGTGGCGACGTGTACCAGTCCGAGCGGCAGCAATGGGACAGCGGCAACAACGCGGTCGCCCTCGAACCCGGCGTGGTGTTCACCTACGACCGCAACACGCTCACCAACACGCTGCTCCGCAAGGCCGGCGTCGAGGTGATCACCATCGTGGGCGCGGAGCTCGGCCGTGGCCGCGGCGGTGGACACTGCATGACCTGCCCGATCTCCCGCGACCCGATCGACGTCTGAAGCCGCGACCCGTGCAGGTCGACGACATCGACGTACCCCAGGTCCCGCCGGGGCGGTCCCGGCGGGCGACGTGGCTGCGCCGGGCGGCGCTGTTCGTGCTGTCGATCATCTGCGCGCGGATCATCATCGACCTGGTCGGCGCCATCGACTGGGACGCCGTACGGGGCGGCATCTCGCACCTGCACGCCTGGCAGCTCGTGGTGCTGGTCGCGATGGTGATCCTCCGTCAGGTCCTGAACGCGATGCCGCTCGTGTTCTTCATCGACGGGCTCTCGGTGTTCCGCGCCACCGGCTGCGACCAGGGCTCGACGCTGATGTCGATGATCGCGCCGCCGACCTCCGACACGGTGTTCCGGATCATGGTGATGCGGTCGTGGGGCATCGACCTCGACAAGGCGGCGGCGGGCAGCACCTGCAACATCCTGGTGTTCTACATCGCTCGGTGGGTCGCGCCGCTGCTCGGCGTCCTGCTGCTGGCCACGGTGCGGTTCGACGGCGCCTACAGCGTGACCGCGGGCGTGAGCCTCCTGGTCGCGATCGCGATCCTCGTCGGGGCGATGCTGGTGACCACGTCGCGGCCGCTCGCGACCCGCCTCGGCCGGCTCGCCGGTGGTGTCGCCGCCCGGGTGCGCCGGTCGGTCGACCCCGAGCGGTGGGCGTCCTCGGTCGCCGACTTCCAGGGCCACATCGCCGACCGGTTCCGGCGCGGGCTGGCCCTGTCGATGCCGGTGCTCGTCGTCAAGCTCCTGGTGGACGGCGCGATCCTGCTGCTGGCGATCCGGTTCGTCGGCATCACCCAGGCGCAGCTGTCGTGGGTCGAGGTGATCGCCGCCTTCCTGGTGGCCTTCCCGCTCACCCTGTTCCCGTTCCAGGGGCTCGGCGTGATGGACGCGACGATCGTGGCGGCGCTGACCGCGGTCGGCGGTGTCGAGCTCGAGGCGGCACTCGTCGCGGCCCTGGTCACCTACCGGGTGGTGACACTGGGCACGCCCGCCGTCCTCGGCGCGCTGTTCATCGTCGGCTGGCGCTACACCCAGCGGCAGTCCGCCCCGCAGTCGGCCGACCCGTAGGCCGCGGGGCGCGTGGCAGCATCGTGCGCATGCAGGTGCCGGACGTGACGCCCCGTCTCCAGCAGGGGAACCTGCTGCTCCGCGGCTTCGAGCCGGCCGACGTCGACGGGCGTCGGCGGTGTGGCAAGGACCCGGAGATCATCCGCATGTTCGGCGGCTCCCCGTCGTACACGGAGCCGACGGAGATGACGCCCGACGAGGCGGCCAGCTGGTACCAGCACGTCAGCGCCGACCGCAACCCGCTGCACTGGGCCATCGAGCTCGACGGCGCGTTCGCCGGCACCGCACGCCTGCACCACCTCGACGAGGTCGACCAGCGGGCGCGGTACGCCGTGGGGATCCTCGACCGCGACCTGCTCGGGACGGGCCTGGGCCAGCGCGTGACGCGACTCGTACTGGGGTACGGCTTCCGCCAGCTCGGGCTGCACCGCGTCGACAGCCGCGTCCTCGCCTTCAACGAACGCGCGCTCCGCAGCTACCGACGGTCCGGGTTCGTCGAGGAGGGCCGTGAGCGCGAGTCCGCCCACATCGGGGACGCCTGGTACGACGACGTGATGATGGGCATCCTCGCGACCGAGTTCCCCGCCGCTGGTTGAGCAACCCGTCGCTGGTTGAGGTGCGAGCGAAGCGGGCCTCGAAACCAGGTTCGTGAGATGCGAGCGGGCCGAGCTCAACCAGCGACACCTCGCACCTCACCCAGCGGTGACCTAGGCGGCGTCGCCGCGCCAGGTGAGCCAGCGGACGAGGCGGGGGCGTGCGGCGACCCAGGCCCGTTCGTCGGTGCCGATCTCGTCGTCGATGAGGGCCTCGAGCCTGGTGAGCATCGCGGCGACGAGGTCGCGGTGGGCGGGGTCGGTCGCCAGGTTGGTGTGCGCGTGGGGGTCGGTCCGCCGGTCGTACAGCAGGATGTTCGGCCGCTCCGCCATCGTCGCTCCTCATCGTCCACAGAACCGGCAGACCACCACACACCCGCACGCCCCGCACCACCTGCACCGGGTGACCCCGGTGGTTTCCCCGGCGCGACCAGGCGCCGTCGGTCGCGACGCTGGAGCCACGAACAGCACGGGACTCACCGGAAGGAGCGGGGTCATGGCTACATCGCGAATCGTCGAGGAAGAGCGTGGCGTGTACCGCGGCGGCCGCACCCACCGGCACAACGGCTACTGGGCCGGCGACTTCGCCGCGCTCGGCACGGCCGGCCCGACCCGCCCGATGCGTCCCGGCACGGCCCACCGGAGGAACCCGCGATGACGACCCACGCCCTGCACCCGCCCACCGGCCCCCGGTACGTCGTGCCGGTGCTGGTGCTCCTCGCCGCGATGGTCGTGGTGCTCGACGGCACGGGGCTGAACCCGCTCGAGACCGCCCTGGTCGCCGGCACCGGCGTCACCGCCGTCTGGTGGGTCGTCGCCCGCCGGCGGCTGACCTCGGCCCTGCGCCTCTGCTCGCTCGGCGTCGCCGGGCTCGCCCTCGTCGTGCTGGTCGCGGAGGGCCCGACCTCGCAGCTGGTGCCGTGGCAGGTGCTGGCCGGGGTCGTCGCGCTCTCGGCGCTGTGGCGCACGCGCGGCCCGTGCACCGGTCGGGTCGGGCGGGTGCTGCACCGCGCGGTGCTCGCCGTGCTGCTGCTGGCCTGCGCGGCGGCCACCCAGCTCGCGCCTGTCGCGTCGCTGCCGGCGCCGACCGGGCCCTTCGAGGTGGGCAGCACGGTCCTCACCTGGGCGGACCGGTCCCGAAGGGAACCGCTCACCGCGGCCGCCGGCGACCTCCGTCAGGTCGTCGCGCAGGCGTGGTACCCGACCGCCCGCACCAGCGGCCGCACCACCCGCTACGTCGGCGCCGGCGGCGACACGGCGCTGATGACCGACCTGCCGCCGGGGCTCTTCCGCCGCTACGACCACACCCGGGTCCCGGCGCACGACGACGTCCCGGTCAGCCCCGCGCAGGACCGGTGGCCGGTGCTGCTCTTCTCGCCCGGGCTGGGCATGGCCCGCCAGTCCTACACCGCGCTGTGCACCGAGCTGGCCAGTCGCGGGTACGTCGTCGTGGCGATCAGCCACCCGTACGAGTCGCCGGTCACCGTGCTCGCCGACGGGCACCGGGCCGCACCGCACAGGTTCGACCCGAGCACGCCGGCCGGGCGGGCCGAGGTCGCGCGCCTGGTCGACGTACGGGCCGCCGACAGCTCCTTCGTGCTCAGTCGGCTGGAGCGGCTCACGACGTCGCCGTTGGCCGGGCACCTCGACCTGGCCCACGTCGGCATCCTCGGGCACTCGCTCGGCGGCGCGACCGCGGCCCGTGCGATGGCGCTGGACCACCGGTTCCGCGCCGGCGCCGACCTGGACGGCCGGCTGTTCGGGGCCGTCCCGTCGCTGGACCGGCCGTTCCTGTGGGTCCAGTCCGAGGCCTCCACCGAGACCCGAAGGGAGCTCGGGCCGACCCACCGGACCCGTGACGAGCTGCTCGAGCGGCTCCGTGGCGGCGGCGCCCTGGTCACGCTCGCCGGGACCACCCACCTGAGCTTCTCCGACGTGTCCGGCTACCTCACGCCGGTCGGCCGGCAGCTCCTCGGACGTCTCCCGGCCGCGGGCATCGGGACCGCCGAGGCCGCGCGCACGGCCGCGACGACCGCCGACCTGGTCACCGGTGTGCTGGGTCCGGTCCTCCACGCGCCCCCGGCGCACACGCTCGCGCAGGTCGCCGCGCGTGACACGACGGTGCGGGTCGAGCGCACCGTGGAAGCCGCGCGGCAGGGCAAGGTGTCAGTCACGACCGTGAGGAGGACGCGATGACCAACGTCTGCTTCGCCGGGGTGACCGGCTGGACCGCCCCGCCGATCCTGGCGGCGATCCAGGCAGCCGACGACCTGCACCTGGTGGCCGGGGTGGCCCGCAGCGCCGCCGGCCGGAGCGTCGCCGACGCCACCGGGCTCGACGTGGGCGGGCAGGTCCACGCGACCGTGCCGGAGGCGGTGCAGGCCCACGACGTCGACGTGCTCGTCGACTACACCAGCGCCACGGCGGTGCTCGCGAACGTCGAGGCCGCGGTCGACGCGGGCGTGCACGTCGTGGTCGGGTCGAGCGGCCTGACCGCCGAGGAGTACGCCGAGCTCGACGGGCGCGCCCGCGAGCGGGGCGTCGGCGTCTTCGCCGCCGGGAACTTCTCGGTGATGGCCGCGATCCTGAACCGCGCCGCGGCGATGGCCGCGGAACACCTCGACCACTGGGAGATCCTCGACTACGCCGGCGCCACCAAGCCGGACGTGCCCAGCGGGACCGCCCGCGAGCTCGCCGAGGAGCTCGGCCGGGTCCGCCGTCCGGAGCCCGCGGTGCCGCTGGCGGACCTGCACGGACCCGTCGAGGCACGAGGCGCCGACGTGGCCGGCTCGCGCGTGCACTCGCTGCGGCTGCCCGGCTTCGTGGTCGCCACCGACATCGTCTTCGGCGGGGCCGGCGAGCGGCTGGTGATGCGGCACGACCCCGGTCTCGGCCCCGAGCCGTACGTCGACGGCACCCTGCTGGCGGTCCGCCGGGTCGGCGACGTGCCCGGCGTACGTCGCGGGCTCGGCACGCTGCTCTTCAGCGGGCCGGCCTGACGACGCTCAGTGGTGCGCGGCCCGGTGCGCGGCCAGCACGTCGAGGCCGAAGTCGGCCTCCGGGTCGCGCCACACCGAGTGCGCGTGGTTCGCGCCACGTTGGGTGTTGTCCCACTCGATGAGCAGCCGGGGGCCCTGCAGCCGGTAGTAGTGCGGCTGCCCGGGCTCCGTCGGCCCGGCCCAGGCGACACGCACCGCGTCGAGCGCCGCCTCGTCGTACGCCGGGAGGGGTGAGGCGCTCTCCGGCACCCGGTCGAAGTACGCGCCGAGCAGGGCCAGCAGCAGCTCGCGCTGGGGGCCGTCGAGCTCCTTGCCGGGAACGCCCTTCGGGACGGCGGTGTACTCCAGCGCCCGGTGGTCTTCGGGGCCGAACCCGGCCGCGTCGTCGATCGCGTCGCTGAGCGCCTGCAGCCTGGCCTGCTCGGTGTCGTCGGGGAACCGCGCGTCGCGCCAGATCCCGGCCAGCGGGACCACCCGGTCGCCCTCGGAGACCGACGCGCGGTTCGCGGTGACGAGGTCCGAGGGCGCCTTGTCGAGCAGGACCGCGCGGGCGGCGAGGTCGGGGGAGAGCGAGCGGACCAGCTCGCGGGCGAGGTCCTCCACGCCGGCCAGCGGCCGGTTCACCGCACCCCCGAGCAGCGGCGACGACGCCGGGTCGGCGCCCATGAAGCACGGGGTCGTGGCCACGAGCCCGCCGTCGACGACGAGGTTGTTCAGCGACACGTGGTGACCGCCGAACCGCCACCCCCACGTGCCCTCGTCGCCCGGCTCCCCGAAGACGCGCAGGTAGTAGAGACCCGGGTCGCGACCGCGCTCGCGGTCGAAGCGGGTCACGAACCCCTCGACCCGGTCGAGCACGTTCTCCAGGCCCATCGTGGTCGCGACCGTGACGTAGCCGGCCATCGACAGCCCGGTCGCCACCAGCCGCATCGCCGCGCGCTGCTGGGCCGGCCGCTGCTGGTGCACGGTCAGGCCGCCGTGGTCGGTGGGCGTGTAGAACCAGCGGCGCCGTTCGGCGTCGGCCGGGTCGTCGTACGCCGGCGCGGTGCCCTGCGCGACGGCCCGCTGCTCGTCGGTCAGCGAACCCAGCCAGGCCTCCGCGGCCTCGGCCATCTCGACTGCGGTCCGGTGGCGCGGGTGCATGAGGCCCAGCGTCGCTCAGGACCCCCGCCGCGTCCACCGGGAGGACGCGCCGGATCGCCTGAGCGCTCGGTCGTCCTAGAGGCCGGTCGCGTTGGTGTACAGCGAGTACACCGACTGCCCGGCGGCCATGAACAGCCGGTTGTTGCGCCGGCCGCCGAAGCACAGGTTGGCGCACTGCTCCGGGAGCACGACCTGCCCGATCACGGTGCCGTCGGGGTCGAAGACGTGCACGCCGTCGTACCCGTCACCGCCACCGGCGGCCGCCGACCACACGTTGCCGTCGACGTCGCAGCGGATGCCGTCGGACGTGCCCGGCCCCATGTCGGCGAACACCCGGCCGTTCGTCGGGCGGCCGGACGCCATGTCGTACACGTGGATGGTGCGTCGCGACCCGGAGTCGACGACATACAGCAGCCACTCGTCGGGGGAGAAGCACAGCCCGTTCGGTCGCTCCAGCGCGTCGATCACCGGCTCGACGTCGCCGCTCGCCGGGTCGATCCGGTACACCCGGGTGGGCAGCTCGGGCTCGGCCCGGTCGCCCTCGTAGTCGGACAGGATCCCGTACCCGGGGTCGGTGAACCAGACCGCGCCGTCGTCGCTGACCACCACGTCGTTGGGGGCGTTCAGCGGCTTGCCCTCGGAGCGGTCGGCGAGCACCGTGACGCGCCCGTCGTGCTCGGTGCGGGTCACCCGCCGGGTGAGGTGCTCGCAGGTCACCAGCCGGCCGCTGCGGTCGCGGGTGTTGCCGTTCGCGAAGCTGGACGACTGCCGGAAGACCGTGACGGCCCCGGTCTGCTCGTCCCAGCGCATCATCCGGTCGTTGGGGATGTCGCTCCAGACCAGGCAGCGGTGGTCGCCGAACCAGACCGGGCCCTCCGCCCACCGGTAGCCGGTGGCCAGCCGTTCGACCGCCGCGCTGCCGATCCGGTACCGCGCGAACCGCTCGTCGAGCACCCGCACCGCCGGGTCGGGGTAGCGCACCGGCGCGTCCGGGAAGCGTCCCGTCTCGAGCGGGGTCAACGACGTCCACGCACCGGCGTCCTGCACGATGTCCTCCTCGTCACGGCCTGCTGGGGGACCAGCCTGGCACGTGCGGCGTTCGACGACCGCGCCCTCCCCGTGGTGGCGTCCGAGGTGGTCACGCCGGCGATGCGGCGAGCCGGGCACCGGCGAGATCCGCTGCCCGACCGTCGCGCCCGAGCGGTTCCGCGCGGCGCTCCCGAAGCCCTAGAGCAGCCCGCGGTCCTGCTTGAGCAGCAGCACCCGGCGGGCGGAGGCGTTGACCTTGGCCCGGAACGCCGCGTCGTGCGCGGCCCTGTCGAGCACCGCCTGGTACATGCCCGGGAGCGAGGCCGGGTCGACGGTCAGCACCAGGTTGCCGCCGGCGTTGACGAACTTCACCGCGCGGGCGCCGTAGCTCCAGCCCGACACCTGCCGCGCGTTGGCCAGGTCGTCGGAGATCACCACGCCGGTGAACCCGAGGTCGCCGCGGAGCATCCGGTTGATGACGAACGGCGAGAACGCGGCGGGGTGCTTCGGGTCGAGCCGGTGGTAGTACGCCGTCGACATCATCACCACCGGAACGTGGGCCTGGACCGAGGCGGCGAACGGCTGCAGGTAGGCGTCGTGGCGGGTGGTGACCCAGTCGGTGACGCCACGTGAGGTGTCGGTGTTGGCGTGCACCCGGCCGAGGCCGGGGAAGTGCTTGATGGTCGGCACCACGCCGTGCTCGGACATCCCGACGGCGAACGCGCGACCGTGGTTGGAGACCGGCTTGACCCGGTAGCCGAACTCCCGGTCGAAGGCGCCGATCGGCGGGTTCCGGCGCGCCGCGCTGGCGCTCGGGACGGTGTCCTCGACGGGCGCGAGGTTCATGTTCACGCCGGCCTTGCGAAGCTGCCCGGCCCAGGTGCCGGCCCGCTCCCGCAGCGTCGACGGCGCCCAGCGACCCTGCCGGAGGGCGGATGGCAGGTCCGCCAGCCCGCGGCCGTGCAGCACCTGCACCAGGCCGCCCTCCTGGTCGGTGGCGACCAGCATCCGGACCCGGTCGGTGGCGTCCTGGGTGGCCCGGTTCTGCATCGCGGCGGCGACCCGGGCCGGGGTCGCGGTGCCGCCGTAGCTGCGGCCGGTGAGCATCACGTTGCCGACGTGCCGTCGGCTGATCGCGGCCAGGGTGGCCCCGGACGCGGAGGTGGCCGGGGTGCCGACCATGAACAGCTGGCCGACCCGCTGCCGCAGCGTCATCTCGTCGAGCACCGAGTCGGCGCTCCGGACGTTCGCGGGGACGGCGCTGACGAGAGCGCCAGCGGGTACCGCGTTGCTCGACGGTGTCGTCGCCTCGGCGGCGGGTGCCCCCAGCACACCGCCCACCAGGGCAGCGGCGGCCACCGCGACGGTGGACAGGCGGAACGACGTGGACACGGACCCTCCCTCGATCCCGTGCGGCGTGGCCGCGCACAAGGGGGTCCACGTTGCCAGACCGCACCCCCGGTGTCGGCCGACGGGGCCGGGTTTCCTCGTGTGAGGTCCGACTCGTCAGGCGCGCCGCGGCGCCGGACCGGCGGGTCGGGAGCTTGGAGTACGCCGCCCGCAACCTGCTCAGCGTGGGGGCGCAGGCCGGCGTCGGCTGAGCCGGATCAGGGCGTCAGCAGGTCGATCTCGAAGCTGTAGCGGCTCGCGGCGTAGACGTGGTCGCCGTACTCCACGGCGACGCCGCGGTCGTCGTAGGTGCAGCGCTGCATGGTGAGCAGCGCGGCGTTGCGCCGCTCGTTGAGCAGCCTGGCCTCGGCTGTCGTCGCGTTGCGCGCGCCGACCGTCTGCGAGGCGGTGTGCAGGTGGATGCCGCGGCCGCGCATGATCTCGTAGAGGCCGCGCGCCTCGAGCTCCGCGGCGGTGAACTCGCCGACGCTCTCCGGGAGGTAGTTGGTGAGCTTGGCGATCGGGTTCTTCCCGGCGCTGCGCAGCCGCACCACCTCGGTGACCGGGTCGCCCGGCGTGATGCCGAGGCGGGTGGCGACCGCCTCCTCGCACGCCACCACCTCGATCTCCAGGACCTCGGTGGCCGGCGACTGGCCGGACCCGGCCAGGTCCTCGTAGAGGCTCGTCAGCTCCATCGGCCGGCGCACCTTGGGCTGCACCACACGGGTGCCGACGCCGCGGCGACGGACGATCAGGCCCTTCTCCACCAGGTCCTGCATCGCCCGCCGCATGGTGGGGCGGGACAGGCCGAGCTGCTCGGCCAGCTGGATCTCGTTGCGGAACACCGTGCCGTGGGGGATGGTGCCCGACTCGATGGCCTGCTCGAGGTGCTGGGAGAGCTGGAAGTACAGCGGGATCGGGCTGGATCGGTTGACCCGGAAGCCGCGGAAGGCGTCGGGCGCGTCGACGTCCGAGGAAGCATCCACGGACATCAGTATGTCAGAACCATGAGTCAAAGTCGCGACACACATCCGGACAGCCGATCAGGCATGCCGGGCCCGTCGGGTTCAGCCGCAATGTGCGACCGATAGAATGTCAGAACAAATATTTGACACTGGTTGCGCCCGGCGGCTTTGATGGAGCGGAAGCGGCGCCATGAACCGGACGCCGGCGTCTTCCCCCGTCACGCGACGCACACCGAGATCGGAGGCCCGTTCGTGAGGACCGTCCAGCACTGGATCGCAGGCAAGGCCACGGCCGGCACCGCTGACCGCACCGCTCCCGTCTTCAACCCGGCGACCGGGGCGCAGCAGGCCGAGGTGCTGCTGGGCTCGCAGGCCGACGTGGGGGCGGCGATCGCGGCGGCAGGCGAGGCCTTCCCGGAGTGGTCGCAGACGTCGCTGACGAAGCGGGCGAAGGTGCTGTTCGCGTTCCGGGAGCTGGTCAACGCGCGTGCCCAGGAGATCGCCGAGCTGATCACCGACGAGCACGGCAAGGTGCTCTCGGACGCGCTGGGCGAGGTCCAGCGCGGGCTGGAGGTGGTCGAGTTCGCGTGTGGGATCCCGCAGCTGCTCAAGGGGGAGTACTCCGACCAGGTGTCCGCGGGCGTGGACACCTACTCGTTCCGGGAGCCGCTCGGGGTGGTCGCCGGCATCACGCCGTTCAACTTCCCCGCGATGGTCCCGATGTGGATGTTCCCGGTGGCGATCGCCTGCGGCAACACGTTCGTGCTCAAGCCGAGCGAGCGGGACCCGTCGGCGTCGCTCAAGCTCGCGGAGCTGTGGCGTGAGGCCGGGCTGCCCGACGGCGTGTTCAACGTCGTGCACGGCGACAAGGTCGCGGTCGACACGATCCTGGACTCGCCCGACGTGGCCGCCGTGTCCTTCGTGGGGTCCACCCCGATCGCGAGGTACATCCACCAGCGGGGGACCGCCAACGGCAAGCGCGTGCAGGCGCTGGGTGGGGCCAAGAACCACGCGATCGTGCTCCCGGACGCGGACGTCGAGTTCGCCGCCGACCACCTGGCCGCGGCGGCGTTCGGGTCGGCGGGCGAGCGGTGCATGGCTATCTCGGCGGCGGTCGCGGTCGGGTCGGCGGCCGACGCCGTCGTGGAGGCGGTCAACGACCGGGCCCGCGCCGTACGCGTCGGGTCCGGCCGTGACGCCGCGAGCGAGATGGGCCCGGTGGTGACCCGCGAGGCGCAGCAGCGGATCCTCGGCCTCATCGACGCCGGGGAGTCGCAGGGCGCGAAGGTGACCGTCGACGGGCGGGGGTTCGCCGTGCCCGGCTACGAGGACGGCTTCTTCGTCGGACCGACGGTGCTCGACCGGGTGACGACTGAGATGGACGTCTACCAGCAGGAGATCTTCGGGCCCGTGCTCTCGGTCGTGCGCAGCGACGACGTCGACCAGGCCATCGCGCTCGTCAACGCCAACCCGTACGGCAACGGCACCGCGATCTTCACCTCGAGCGGGGAGGCCGCGAGACGGTTCCAGCGCGGCGTGCACGTCGGCATGATCGGCATCAACGTGCCGGTCCCGGTGCCGATGGCGTTCTACTCCTTCGGCGGCTGGAAGGACTCCCTGTTCGGCGACAAGCACGTGCACGGTCCCGAGGGCGTCAGCTTCTACACCCGCGCAAAGGTGGTCACCGCGCGCTGGCCGCACGTCTCTCACGCCAGCGACGCGAGCTTCCACTTCCCCACGTCCAAGTAGCACCCGGCCCCGCGGCCGCCACGCGACGACTCGTCAAGGAGGAGCATGTCCGACCTCACCCAGCTGCGCCTCGGCACCGCGCCGGACTCCTGGGGAGTGTGGTTCCCCAGCGACCCACACCAGGTCACCTGGGACGCGTACCTCGACGAGATCGCCGCGGTCGGGTACGTCTACACCGAGCTCGGTCCGCAGGGCTTCATGCCGCAGGACCCCTCGCATCTCCAGGACGAGCTCGACCGTCGCGGCCTCACCGTCTGCGGCGGCACGGTGTTCGCGGGGCTGCACAAGGGCAAGGAGGCCCTGGACAAGGCGATCCGGGAGTTCTCGCAGGAGGCCCGGCTGCTCTCGGCGGTGGGTGCGGAGTACCTCGTCCACCTGCCCGAGCAGTACACCGACCAGCACTCCGGGCAGAGCACCGAGTCCTCCGACCTCGACACCGAGCAGTGGAAGAACCTGGTGACCGGCACCGACCAGCTGGCCCGGGTGCTCCTGGAGGAGCACGGCGTCAAGCTGGTCTTCCACCCGCATGCCGACACCCATGTCGACACCCAGGACCGGATCGAGCGGTTCCTCGACGACACCGATCCCGACCTGGTGAACCTGTGCCTCGACACCGGGCACGTCGCGTACTGCGAGGGCGACAACCTGGAGATCGTCCAGCGCTACCCGGAGCGGGTCACCTACGTGCACCTGAAGTCCGTCGACCCCGTCGTGCGGGCCCGTGCCCTCGCGGAGAAGATGCCGCTGTCGGAGTCGGTGAAGCTCGGCATCATGTGCGAGCCGCCGTACGGCGAGCCGGACATGCCCCCGCTCCTCGAGGCCCTCGGCCGGCTGGACCGGGAGATCTTCGCGGTCATCGAGCAGGACCTCTACCCCGTCGAGCCGCACATCCCGATGCCCATCGGCGCCCGCACCGCCGGCTACTACGTCGGCTGCGGCCTCGGCCCGGTCCGGCGCTGGCCCTACTGACCACCCACGACCGGCACCAGGGAGACCTGACATGACGCTCAAGGTAGGAGTCATCGGGACCGGCATGATCGGCCAGGACCACATCCGCCGGCTCACCCACGTGGTGTCCGGTGCGCAGGTGGTCGCGGTCGCCGACGCCGAGCAGGCGGTCGCGGAGAAGGTGGCCGCGAACCTGCCTGGTGCCCGGGTGCACACGACGGGCGCGGAGGTCGTCGCCGACCCGGACGTCGACGCGGTGATCGTCTGCTCGTGGGGACCGACCCACGAGGAGTACGTCGTCGCGTCGGTCGACGCCGGCAAGCCGGTGTTCTGCGAGAAGCCGCTCGCCACCACGACGGACGCCTGCCTGCGGATCATCGAGGCCGAGGGGAGGGCCGGCCGGCGCCTCGTGCAGGTCGGGTTCATGCGCCGCTACGACGCGGACTACCGGGCGCTGAAGCAGGTGGTCGACTCCGGGGCCGTCGGCGCGCCGCTGATCTTCCACTCCGGCCACCGGAACCCGTCGGTGCCGGCGCACTACACCAAGGACATGGCGATCGTGGACACGGCGGTCCACGACTTCGACGTGTCCCGGTGGCTGCTCGGCGAGGAGCTCGCCGCGATCCGGGTGATCGCGGCGAAGCCGAACAGCCAGGGCGTCGACCTGCAGGACCCGCTGCTGATGATCATCGAGACCACGTCCGGCGTGCTGGTCAACGTCGAGACCTCGGTGAACATCCGCTACGGCTACGACATCCGCGGCGAGGTCGTGGGGGAGAGCGGCACGGCCGCGCTGGCGGAGCGCGGGCCGGTGGTGCTGCGGTCCGCCGGTTCGGTGGGCGTCGCCGTCCCGCAGGACTGGCGCGAGCGGTTCATCGCGGCGTACGACGTCGAGCTCCAGGAGTGGATCGACGAGGTGAGCGCGGGCGCCGACCCGACCGGTCCGAGCTCGTGGGACGGCTATGCGGCGCAGGTGGTCTGCGACGCGGGACTCGCGGCGCTCTACGGCGGCGAGCGCGTCGAGATCCGGCTGGTCGACAAGCCGGCGCTCTACACGTGACTGGCATCGAGACGAAGGGCGGCGCGCGATGAAGATGCGGCCGGGCTGCAGGTGGCGGCGCACCTGCCGCGCGCCATCCAGATCACCTGGTAGGCGGTGGTGACGATGACCTCCCTCGACCTGCTGACCGTCGGTCGCGTGGGCGTGGACCTCTACCCCGAGCAGCAGGGCCCGCTCAAGGACGTGACCAGCTTCGCGAAGTTCCTCGGCGGCACCGCGACGAACGTCGCCGTCGGCGCGGCCCGGCTGGGCCGACGTACCGCGGTGCTCACCAAGGTCGGCCCGGACGGCTTCGGCGCCTACGTCCGCGAGGCGCTCGAGGGCTTCGGCGTCGACGCGTCGTACGTCGGGACGTCGGCGGACCTGCTCACCCCCGTGGTGTTCTGCGAGATCGACCCGCCGGAGGACCCGCCGCTGCTGTTCTACCGGCTGCCGGTGGCGCCGGACCTGACCCTCACCGAGGCCGACGTGCCGTGGGACGTCGTCGCCGACGTGCCGGTGCTGTGGGTGACCGGCACCGGCGTCAGCGTCGAGCCGGCCCGGAGCACCCAGCTGGCGATGCTCGAGCGCCGTGGCCGGCCGGTCGCGGGCTCGGGGCGGTGGACCTGCCTCGACCTGGACTGGCGCGCGATGTTCTGGCCCTCGCCCGAGGAGGCGCGCGCGGAGTACGAGCAGATGCTGCACCTCGCGAACGTCGTGGTCGGCAACCGCGCGGAAGTGGAGGTCGCGGTCGGCACCGCCGAACCGCGGGAGGCCGCCCGACGGCTGCTGGAGAAGGGTGTGCAGCTGGCCCTGGTGAAGATGGGCGGCGAGGGGGTCCTGGTCGCCACCCCCGAGGGGGAGAGCGTGGTGCCGCCGCACCCGGTGGAGGTGGTGTGCGGGCTCGGCGCCGGCGACGCGTTCGGGGGAGGGCTCGTGCACGGCCTGCTCGCCGGGTGGGACCCGGTGCGGATCGCGGAGCACGCCAACGCCGCCGGAGCGGTGGTGGCGTCGCGGCTCGCGTGCGCCGACGCCATGCCGACCCTGGCCGAGCTCGACGCGATGGTCTCGTCGCGAGGAGGAGTGACAGCGTGATGAACCTCGACAGCCCCCGGCTCGCCGCACCACCCGACCGGCTGGCCCCGACCCTGACCGACGACCAGTGGCGACGCTTGCTGCACGTCCGCGCCCACCAGCCGGCCGCCATCGCCCAGGCCTACGCGTCGCGCAAGCGCGCCGGCCGGGTGCTCTCCGAGCGGGGCACGCTGTTCCTCGTCGCCGCCGACCACCCCGCGCGCGGCTCGCTGAGGTCGGGGGACGACGCGATGGCGATGGCGGACCGGAGGTCCCTGCTCGCCCGGCTCAGCGCCGCCCTCGAGCACCCGGACGTCGACGGCGTCCTCGGCAGCCCCGACGTGGTCGAGGAGCTGCTGCTCCTCGGCGCGCTCGAGGACAAGCTGGTGATCGGCTCGATGAACCGCGGAGGCCTCGACGGCGCCAGCTGGACGATGGACGACCGGTTCACCGGCTACGACGCCGCCACCATCGAGGGGAACCGGCTCGACGGCGGCAAGATGCTGCTGCGCATCGACGACCGCGACCCGTCCACGGCGGGCACCCTGGAGCGCTGCGCGCAGGCGGTCAGCGAGCTCGCTGCGCGGGGGCTGCTGGCGATGGTCGAGCCGCTGCCGTACCACCGCGACGACGACGGCGCGCTGACGCTGCTCAAGGGCACGCCCGCCCTCGCGCGGGCGATCACGATCGCGAGCGCGCTGGGCACCACGAGCGCGCACACCTGGCTGAAGATGCCGGCGTGCGAGGACCCGGAGGCGGTGTTCAACGCGACCACGCTGCCGTGCGTCGTGCTCGGCGGCGTGCCCAGCCCCGACCCCGAGCAGGACCTGCACTCGTGGGGCCGCGCGCTCACCCAGCCGACGGTCCGCGGGCTGGTGGTCGGACGCGCGCTGCTGTACCCGCCGGACGGCGACGTCCGCAGCGCCGTCGACGCGGCGGCCACCGTGCTGCGCTGTGCCCGGGAGGCGACCCGGTGACCCTGCACCGACCCTGGACCGCGGCCGGCTCGCCGACGCTGGTCGACATCACCCCCGAGGACGCCGGCTGGTCGTGGACCGGCCTGCGGGTGCTGGCCCTCGCGCCCGGAGCGCCGACGACGGTGCGCACCGGCGAGTCCGAGGCGTTCGTGCTGCCGCTGGCCGGCCGCGCGATGACCGCCGAGGTCTCCTGGGAGGGCGGCAGCGAGCGGTTCGTCCTCGACGGCCGGCCGTCGGTGTTCGCGGCGGTCACCGACTTCCTGTACGTCGGTCGCGACAGCGTCGTGGAGCTGCGCAGCGACGACGGCGCCGAGGTGGCCGTGCCCGCGTCGCGCTGCGCCGGCCGACGCCCTCCGGCGTACGGCGCGGCGGAGGACGTGCCGGTCGAGGTGAGGGGCGCGGGCAACGCCACCCGGCAAGTGACGAACTTCGGGATCCCCGGGGTCTGGGACCACGCCGAGAAGCTGATCTGCTGCGAGCTGATCACGCCGGACGGGAACTGGTCGAGCTACCCGCCGCACAAGCACGACGCGAGCGAGCCCTGCCCGGTGGTGAACGAGGAGATCTACTACTACCGGATCGCCGGGCCGGACCAGGTGACGCCGTCGCGCGACGGGTTCGGCTACCACCGCACGTACACCGGTCCCGAGCACCGGGCCGCCGGGCTGGACCCGCTCGACGAGCTCGTCGAGGTGCGCGACCACGACGTGGTGCTGGTCCCGCACGGGTACCACGGCCCGTGCATCGCGGCGCCGGGCTACCCGATGTACTACCTGAACGTGATGGCTGGCCCGGCCGACGACCGGGTGCTGGCCTTCTGCGACGACCCGGGGCACGCGTGGGTCCGCGACGGGTGGGCGGACACGCCCCTCGACCCGCGGTGCCCGGTGACGTCCGCGGCCGGCCGGTGCGACGGCCTGGTCGACGGTCCGAGAGAGAGGCAGACCCGATGAGCGCGACGACCCGGCTGACGACGGCCCAGGCCCTGGTGCGCTGGATGCTGGCGCAGCGTTCGGAGCTGCTGGACGGCACCGAGGTGCCGCTGTTCGCCGGGGTGTTCGGCATCTTCGGGCACGGCAACGTGCTGGGTCTCGGCACCGCCCTGCACGACGCCCGCCACCGGCTGCCCACCTGGAGGGGGCAGACGGAGCAGGGCATGGCGCTCGCCGCGGTCGCGTACGCCCGCGCCACCGACCGCCGTCAGGTGATGGCCGCGACCAGCTCGGTGGGACCCGGCGCGCTGAACATGGTCACCGCGGCCGGCGTCGCGCACGCCAACCGGCTGCCGGTGCTGCTGCTGCCGGGTGACACGTTCACCGGGCGTGCTCCCGACCCGGTGCTGCAGCAGGTCGAGCACTACGGCGACCCGACGATCTCGGTCAACGACGCGTTCCGGCCGGTGTCGCGCTACTTCGACCGGATCACCCGACCGGAGCAGCTGCTCGCCACGCTGCCGCAGGTCGCCCGGGTGCTGACCGACCCCGCCGACGCCGGGCCGGTCACCGTCGCGCTGCCGCAGGACGTGCAGGCGGAGGCGTTCGACTTCCCGACCGCGATGTTCGAGACCCGGGTGCATCGGGTGCCGCGGGCCCGTCCGGACCTCGCCGACCTCGCGGCGGCGGCGGAGGTGGTGCGGCGGGCCGAGCGTCCGCTGCTGGTGCTCGGTGGTGGCGTCCGGTACTCCGGCGCGGGCGCCCAGGCGGTCGCGTTCGCCGAGCGGCACGACGTACCCGTCGTGGAGACGGTGGCCGGCCGCACCCTGGTCCCGCACGACCACCCCTTGTACGGCGGGGCGCTGGGCATCGTCGGGTCGGCGTCGGCGAACGCGCTGGCCGCGGAGGCCGACGTGGTCGTCGCGGTCGGCACCCGGCTGCAGGACTTCACCACGTCGTCGTGGACCGGGTTCGCCGACGGAGCGCGCCTGGTCACCGTCAACGCGGCGCGCTTCGACGCGGTCAAGCACAACGCCCCCTCGGTCGTGGGCGACGCCCGCGAGACGCTGCCCGAGCTGAGCACTGCGCTCGGCGACTGGTCGACGGGCCCCTCCTGGGCCGGCCGGGCGGCGTCGGAGAAGCAGCGCTGGGACGCCCACGTCGACGACCTGCGGGCCGGCGGGCACACCCCCGACGGCACGCTGACCTACGCGCAGGTGACCGGGATCGTCAACGACGCCAGCACTCCCGACGACTACGTGGTGACCGCGTCCGGCGGCATGCCCGGGGAGCTGCACGGCGGCTGGCGCACCGGGGAGGTCAAGCACGGCGCCGGTCCGACGTCCGGCGCGACGATGGACCTGGAGTACGGCTTCTCCTGCATGGGCTACGAGGTCGTCGCGCCGTGGGGTGCCGCGATGGCCCGCCAGCAGACCCACCCCGAGGGACTGGTCACCTCGATCTTCGGCGACGGCTCGTACCTGATGCTGAACTCCGAGATCTACTCCGCGGCCTTCGCCGGCCACCCGTACGTCGCGGTCGTCTGCGACAACGGCGGCTTCGCGGTGATCCACCGGCTGCAGACCAACCAGGGCGCCGAGGGGTTCAACAACCTGCTCTCCGACGCCCGCGGTCCGGGCGCCGACGGCAGTGTCCGCGTGGACTTCGCCGCGCACGCCGCGTCGCTCGGCGCGCACGTCGAGGACGTGCGCGGCAGCACCGACGTGGAGGAGCTGCGGGCGGCGTACCTGCGCGCCCGCGAGGCGGCCCGGGCCACCCGGCGCCCGGCGGTGGTGGCGTGCACCGTGCACGAGTCCGCCTGGACCGAGGCCGGCGCCTGGTGGGAGACCGGCGTGCCGGAGTCGCTGTCCGGCCGGGCGTCGTACGACGAGGGGAAGCACCGCCAGGTGAGGTGGCTGTGACGCCGCTTGACGTCGGCGTCGTCGGCGCGGGCTGGATGGGCCACGCGCACGCGCGCTCGTACCTGCGGGTGCCGCACCACTACCGCGACCTCGGTGCCCGGCCGCGGCTGCTCGCGGTGGCCGACCCGGTCGCCGACCTGCGCGAGGACGCCGTGGACCGGTACGGCTTCGAGACCGGCCTCGACAACTGGCAGCGGCTCGTCGACGACCCGCGGATCCGCGTCGTCAGCGTGACCACGCCGACCTTCCTGCACGCCGAGATCGGGCAGGCCGTCGGTGCGGCCGGCAAGCACCTGTGGATCGAGAAGCCGGTCGGGCTGTCGCTCGACGAGACCCGGCGGGTGCGCGACGCGGTCGCCGCGGCCGGGGTGGTCGGCCGGGTGGGCTTCAACTACCGGCACGCGCCGGCGGTGGTGAAGGCGCGGGCACTGGTGCGCTCCGGCGCCATCGGCACCGTCACGCACGCCCGGTTCCGGCTGCTCACCGACTACGCCGCGCACCCCGGCGGCGTGCTGTCGTGGCGGTTCGAGAGCGCACGCGGCGGCGACGGCGTGGTCGGCGACCTGGTCTCGCACGGCGTCGACCTGGTGCGCTACCTCGTCGGCGAGATCGCCGCCGTGGTCGCCGAGGGCGGTGTGTTCATCGCCGACCGGCCGCTGCCGTCGGGATCGGGCAGCCACTACGAGGTGGCGACCGGCGGGCCCCAGGGCCGGGTGGAGAACCTCGACCACCTGTCCGCGCTGATGCGCACCGACTCCGACGTACCCGTGCAGCTGGAGAGCAGCCGGGTCGCGGTCGGCAACCAGAACAACTACGGCTTCGAGATCCACGGCACGCAGGGGAGCGTCGCCTGGGACTTCCGGCGGATGCCCGAGCTCCGGATCTCCACGGGCACGGAGTACCAGAACCAGCCGGTCACCGACACCACGGTCGGGCCGGGCGACGGCGACTACGGCCGCTTCCAGCCCGGCGCCGGGATCGCGATGGGGTACGACGACCTCAAGGTCGCCGAGTGCGCCGACCTGCTCAGCGCGGTGCTGGGGGTGCCCGGCAGCGGGCTCGGGGCCACGCTCGACGACGCGGTGGCGGCGGCCGCGGTGATGGCCGCCCTGAACGAGTCCGTCGCGAAGCAGGCCTGGACGACCGTGCCCCCCACCGCTGGTTGAGGTGCGGGCGGGCTGCAGCCCGCCTCGAAACGCCGCAGCGGACGCGCTCAGCCGGGCTTCAGGGGGCGTCGGCGGCCCGCTCCAGCTCGGCGATGTCGATCTTGCCCATCTTCAGCATCGCCTCGAACGCGCGGCGCGCCCGCTCCGGGTCCGGGTCGTTGATCAGCTCGTCGAGGCGGCGCGGGGTGATCTGCCAGGACAGCCCGAAGCGGTCCTTGAGCCAGCCGCACGGACCCGGCTGGCCGCCGTTCGCCGTGAGCGCCTCCCAGAGCCGGTCGACCTCGGCCTGGTCCTCGCAGTCGATGACGAACGAGACCGCCTCGTTGAACCTGAAGTCCGGGCCGCCGTTGAGGCCCTGGAACTTCTGGCCGGCCAGCGTGAAGTCCACGGTCAGCAGCATGTCCTGCGGGCCGGACGGGGTGTCGGTCGGCGCGCGCCAGCGCTTGTCGACGTGGCTGTCCGGCAGCAGCGTCACGTAGAAGTCGGCAGCCTCCTCGGCGTCGCCGTCGAACCACAAGCAGGGGAACAGCTTGGTCATCGTGCCCTCCTCGGACGGTCATGGCGGACGGGGCCGTCCGCCGGTTCAGTCGATACGACCCGACGGACGCGGTGGATTCATCGGTGCCAGGAGTCGCCGCGCAGTCCCGCACGCGCACTCCTGATCGGTACGGCGGGGAGCCCGAGGTACTCGAGGAGGTCGAGCTGCTGGAGCGCGCTGGTCAGCTCGCCTTCGACGGGACGCTCGGCAGCGGCGGTCGCGTAGGCGGCGTGCACGGCTCGCTGGTCCGGGACGCCGTCGAGGAGATGCTCGTGCAGGGTGCACTCGGCGAGGGAGACCAGGGCCCAGAAGCGGTCGTCGGACCCTCGTGAGGCCAGCCGGGCGGCCACCTGGACGGCGGGCAGCAGGTCCCGCGCGAGCTGACCCGCCGACGTGTCCGCGTACCTGACCGCGAGGGCCGTGCCCAGCGCCACCACGTTGACGCCCTCGTAGTACAGGTTGAGGTTCCGCTCCACGTCGTGCCGATAGTGGCCGAGCGCGGCCCGCAGGCCGGCAGCGACGAGGTCCGGGTCGTCGATCATGCGGAGCCGCCGCTTCGCGACTGCGCCGAGCAGGGCTCGGACCTGGGGATGGGCGGGGCGCCGGAGCAGGACGTGCTCGAGCACCGCCTCCGCGCAGTCGAGGTCGGCGAGGCTCGCGCCATCGGGGCGGTACAGCGACTGCGCGAAGTACACGTGTGCATCCGGACGCTGCACCGGTCGGTCGGTGTCGACGATCTCCCGGAGCAGCGGTCTGGCCTCGTGGAACCGGCCCAGCCTGACCAGGCCGACGCCGGCCTCGGCGCGGACCAGACGCTGGTGGTCGTCCGACAGCGCGTCCGCGTCGGCCAGCACCTCGCGGATCATGTCCGCGTCCCGGAGGTCGCGAGCCAGGGCCAGTCGCTGGCGCAGCTCCTCCCACCGGGCGTCGCGGCGGTTGCGCCGGCGTACCTCCGCCCATCGCTTCACGTCCATGGCGGCCGCCACGGGGGAGTCGTTGGGGCCGGCAGTCCCGTCCCGGCACAGGTACTGCGCCAGGTCGTGCCACGCGTCGATGGCGGCGCCGTCGGTGATGCCGGTCTGGTCCTGGACGTACCGCGCGTGTCGAAGCGCGGCCAGGTCGAAGGGGGCGGTGGTGCCGGCCGGCCGGATCAGCACCGTCTGCCGGGGCCGCAGCAGGTGCCGAAGCCCCAGCTCCCAGCCGACGTTGAAGTTGCCGGTGCCGAGGTCGCCGACGACGATGTCGGCGTTCGCGAGCGCGTCGATCATCGGCTCGAGAACCAGACCGGAGTCGATCTCCTCGTCGCCTCGCCGGTAGTTCAGCTGGGCGTTCTCCAGGGCCGGGACCAGGACCTTGGCGTAGACCAGGTCGCAGTCCACGTCGATCCGGCGTTGCGGATCCGGCTTGCGCCCGAACGGCATGGCGATGAAGCACCGAGGTCGGGTGGACATGTCGACCGACGGGTCGATGCGCAACACGGGGACCCCGCGCAGGCGTGCGCGCGCCTGCATGTCCTCGATGTACTCGCCTTCACCCTCGCGCGCGAGGACGAGCAGGACGTTGCGTTCCGCCTCCGCAGCCAGCGCCTGCGCGGCGTCGAGCATCGCCTGGTTCGCGTCTCGGTACGCACGGTCCCCGGCCGACCGCTCCAGGGACCGTACGGCGCCGCCACGGCGCTCCACCTCGTCGACCACCGCGTCGAAGCGGTCGTGCCACGCGGCCTCGACCGAGCCCTCGGCGAAGTCCGCCCGTGACGTCGGCAGGATCACGTGCAGCCCGGGAGTGCCGGTGCTCGACAGCGCCGCCTCCAGGACCAGCAGGTCGGCACCGTCCGCCGCGGAGCCGACGAGGTACGTCGGTCGGAGCGCGCCGAGCAGGCGGGCGATCCGCTCGCTGACCTGGCCCAGGTTCGCGGGGAGGCTGTGCGCCCGGCGGCCGACGTAGGTGACGATCACGGGGATCCCGGCTGCTCGAGCCCCCGCGACGACTGGAACAAGGACAGCCACGTACGGTTCTGCGCGGCCAGCACTCCCTCGACGTCGGCGACGAAACCAGCCGACGTCGCCGACGTCGCGGTCGTGGGGTCGAAGCGACGCAGCAGCGTCCCGAGGTCGTGCGCGGTCCGTGCACAGGAGTCTGCGACGCGGTCGTGCTGGCCGGCCGCGGCCTGGGCCGCGAAGGCGGCCGCGAACGTGGTGGCCACCGTGACCCACACGGAGAGGTCGTGGGACTTGTTGACGCCTCCCAGTGCCGCCACCACGGTGGCCGCCGCGGCCGAGAGGATCTCGGCAGTGCGCCAGGCCTTGGCGCGCTGCAGGTGCTCCCGGGCGGCCTGGACGTGCCAGGCACGCTGACCCTCGGCGCGCTCGCGGCGGTAGTCGGCGACGCCGGTCACCGCGGGCAGGTCACGGTCGTCGGGGTCGACCCCGACGACCAGGTGCGCCAGGTCCTCGACCTGCGTCTCCAGCTCGCCCACCTTGGCGTCCAGGACCGCGGCGCGGTCGGGTGCGTCGTACGGGGCGACACCCGCCAGGTACTGGTAGACGAGCCCCTTGAGCCCCTCGGCGGCGGCCCGGCTCCGGGATCGCTCGCGGGTGGCCGGGGCGGCGAGGAACCGGGCCTGCACGAACGTGGCGAGCGCCAGCGCGACCGCCGCGGTCGATGCCAGCGGCCCGACTGCTGGGCCGGCGAGCCCACCGGGGTGGGCGGCCAGCGCAGCCAGGACCGAGCCGACCAGCAGCAGCCCGAGGTAGGTCGTCCGCCACCGCTCCAACGACCGCCGCGCGTGCGACGCCACCAGCGACCACTGACGGTGGGCGCGCCAGGCGTACGTGAGGGCGGGAGCGGGCTCGCCCGTCCGTCGTCCGGCCGGGTCACGGGCGGGGATGCCTGACGTCTCACCCGGACTGCTGCTCGCCCCCCGCACGACGCACGTCCGTGTTCAGCGGGCGGCGGCCGGCTGGGTCTGCCACGGGTACGAGCCCGCCCGGAAGAGGACCCCCTCAGCGCGCCGACGCCTCACCAGCCCGGGCAGCTCCCGTCCTCCGGCGTTCACCCACTTGCTCAGCTCCTCCGGCACCGCGTCGTACTCGCCGGCGTTCAGGCGCTTGAGAAGCTGGGAGCGCCTGAGGTTCCCGGCACCCAGGTTGTAGGTGAAGCTGCACAGCGCGTCGAACTGCTGCTGCGACAGGGGGACCCTGACGAGCGACGAGACGGCCTCCCCTGCCGGGCGGGCATCCTCGCGCAGCAGCCGGCGACCCTGCGACTCGGTGATCCCGCGTGAGAAGCGCTGCGGCTCCGCTCCGTTGATCGGTCCGCGGTGCACCAGGTGGCCGTACCCGATCGTGCAGTGCCCGGCCGGGTCGTTGTAGAGCCTGCCGCTGAACCCCTCGAACTCACCGATCATCCGTGCCCCGGACGCGGAGAGCGTTCGCGGGCGCCTGGTGGTGCGCGGACGCGGGGCCGGACGGGGAGGGGCGCCCGCCCGTTTGGCGTCGACCCGGCGCTTGTCCACCGAGACGACCGGGCGGGTCCCCGGGTCGGTCCAGTGGATGTCGAACCTGGTCTCCGGGAACAGCATGCGGGTGGTGACGCGGCCGCCGTCGCCACGCACCGGGTCGAAGATGAGGCCGTCCGCATCGACGCCCGTCCAGCCCAGGCTGCGTTGGTACTTCGCCACCGCGGTGCGCGTCGCGTCGTCATAGCTGCCGGTCACCTCGAGGCGTGCCCGGACGGTCGCGTTGAGTCGCCGCTGCAAGACACGGACGCTGTCCGAGTCGGTGACACCGAGGCTGAGGCGCTGCCACCACACGTCCGCCAGGGCTCGCGGACGAGGACGTTGTTCGGGGTTCCGCCCGATGCCGTTCGGGAAGTCCGGCTCGGCCCACCCGCGGTACGTCAGCCCCCAGCTCTTCTCGATGTAGCCGAGGGGAACGACGGCCACCACGTCGTTGATGTCGTTGCTCGCGATGTGCACGTCGTGGTCGCCACTGTGCACGACGACGGCGATGTGGCCGGCGCGGCCGGGGCGTGTCCAGCAGGTCAGGGCGCCGACCGGCGGACGTCGGTCGCCGACGTGCCGGTGCGCCGAGGAGTCCCAGTAGTCCGACGCCTCCACGTAGCCGTCGCGGTCCGCGTTCGGGGTCCCGCTGGCGGCGTACCCGTAGGCGCGGGCACACAGCCCGAGACACAACCGGTGCCACTTCGTGCTTCGCAGGGCCGCCTGCTGCCTGACGTAGGTCGCCGCCTCGGCCGCGGTCCATCGGGTCCGGTGCGTCTGCACGTATCTCATGGAGCCTCCCCGCTAGGCCCGAGACACTCCATGGTCCGACCGTTAGGGAGCGACGGTCCATGGCCCGATCGGGTGAGATGAAGAGGTCTGTACCAAGGAAGGAACGTTGTATTTTTCGGCGACCCCCGGTGCTCTACTGAGGGAGTCGCACCCACGTCTCGACCACAGGGGACGGGGACATGGACAAGATGCCTGTGACGGGCCGGATCTTCGTGAGCTACCGGCGGGACGACTCCGCCTACCCGACGGGTTGGCTCACCGATCGCCTCGTCGAGCACTACGGCCAGCAACAGGTCTTCACCGACGTGGACTCCATCGAGCTCGGTGACGACTTCGCCAAGAAGATCACCAAGGCGGTGGCGTCGTGCGACGTGCTGCTGGCGGTGATCGGCCCGACATGGCTGACCGCCGCTGACGAGAACGGCGAACGGCGCCTCGAGGACCCGAACGACTACGTACGGATCGAGATCGAGGCCGCGCTGCGCCGCCAGGTGCTGGTGGTGCCGATCCTGGTCGACGGCGCCCGCATGCCGCGGGTCTCGGACCTCCCGGGCAGTCCGGCCGTGCCGGGGGACGAGCCCGAGACGCACTCACTGGCCACGCTGCCGTACCGCGAGGCGCTGGCCCTGCACCCGGAGCAGTTCGACTGGGCCGTCGGCAAGCTCCTCACGAAGCTCGACGAGGTGCTCGCCGACCCCGGGACGCGACGCCGGCAACCGCGGCCGGTCCCCGTGCCGAAGCCCAAACCGCGGAGCGACGAGGCGTTCGCGCCCGGTCTCCGGTGGGGTCTTGTCGGCCTGTTGACGGCGTCGTTGGTGCTCCTGCTCGTGGCTCTCCCGAGCATCTTCGACGACCTACGAGCTGCACGGCACTTCCAGCCCGACACAGACGAATGGCTCGCGTTCCTGTGGTTGTTGCCGGGGCTCGTCGCCCTGGTCTCAGCGGTGCTGGTGTACCGCGGCAAGCCGTCGACGCTGGGCACGATGCTCGGCCTGACCGCCGCCGCAGCATGGATGGTGGCCGAATCCTGGGCCGCGTTCCATGACCGGACCGAGCCGCACCACGTCGTCCACACCGTGCTGGTCCTCCTGCTGTTGGCCGCTGCTGTCGGCATCGCGACCAGTGCTCGGTTGCGGGAGCGTCTGCACAGCAACCATCTGCTCCAGGCGGTTGTGGCGCTCTTCCTCGCGGTTCTTGGATTCCTTGTTCACTCGCAGGCGGACCGGTTGGCGAAGGCGGTGACTGGCGACTCAGCCGGGGCCCTGCCGTTGGCTCTCGACTCCGAGCCGTGGTTGGTCCGGGTGGACAGCCTCATCCCGTTCTTGCTCTGCGCCATCGCCGCCGTGGTGCTGGGCAACAGCGACCAAACCCGGGCTCTGCGGACATGTATCGGCGTCATCCTGATGTATCAGGTCGGGATCAGAGCCACATCTCTCTACCGCGACTTCACGGACGAAGGAGCGGACTTGTCGGCATGGGTCGGGTCGGTCCTCATCGTGGCGGGCTGCCTGCTGCTCTGGTGGGCCGTCTGCGTGGGTCAACCCAAGAAGCGCGAGGTGCGGTGGCAGGCCCAACACTCGAGGCACACGCCGGCGATGCCCTGACGCCCTACTCGGCGGCCGCCACCTGGATGTCGCAGGTGGGGGAGGCGACGTAGACGCGTGCGGGACCGTTGGTGCTCATCCGCACCGGGCCCTTGCCGTCCACCGCGTCGGCGGTGTTGATGGTCTTGCCCTCGGCCACGGTGTTGAGCACGAGCTTGCAGGTCGACGACCCGTTCCACGCGGAGACGCTGATCGAGACGAAGCCGGGGCTCTGGAACGCACGTGTGTCACCGTCCTGGGCGTTGGAGCTGAACGGGAGGCTGGTGAGGTCGTCGCCGTCGAGGTGCACCACGAGGCAGCCGGGGTCGTTGACCTGGTACGTGAAGTCGCCCCCGTCCGCCATCTGGTAGGTGCTCGCGCCGAAGAAGTTCCTCCAGACGCGCTGGTCGGTGTTGTCGGCGGGGGTGAGCGTGACGTCGCAGCCGATCTCGCCGTCGCGGGTCGCCTCGGTGTCGTTGTCGATCTTGAACCGCCAGGGTGCCTCCGTCGTGAACGTGTCGGTCACCGTGTCGCCTCCGCCTCCACCGTTCGTCGACGTCGCGCCCGGGTCGCCGTCCGGTGCGATCAGCACGCCGACCAGCACGGCCGCCCCGAGCGCCAGCGCGGCGACACCGGCGATGAGGGCGGTCCGTGCCCTCGGCCGCGACGAGTCGCCTCGACGGGGGACGGGTGCCGGCTCCGTCGCGGCAACGAGCTCGGGCGCCGGGTCGGGTACGTCGGACGCCGCCTGGCGCTGGGCGGTGTGGGCCAGCAGGATCGAGCCCTCCGCGCCGTACAACCAGCGTTGCGGTGTCTGCTGGGTGCCGGACCGGCGCACCTGCTCGAAGGCGTACGCGTAGGCGTCGTCGACGGAGATGTCGCCGTCCTCGTCCAGGTCGGCCCGGCCGCTGCGGATGCCGTCGATCAGCGCGCTGGTGAACACCGATCCGCGCGCACTGTCCTCGCCCTGCAGCGGCTCGCCCTCGAAGGAGTACTCGCTGGCGCGCGACGCCGTCAGCACCACCCTGCCGCGTCCCTCGCCGACGAGTCGCTCGCCGAGGCGGATGTCGTCGTCATCACCCTTGGCGCCGTGGGCGAACGCGCCGCTGAAGCAGCAGTCGAGGATCACGATCTGCCGGCGGGCGCGACACTCCTCCAGCTGGTCGAGCAGCCAGTGCGCCTCCACGCCCGACGATGCGAGCCGGTTCTTGATCGTGTCGCGGGCGGCGAAGTACAGACGACGACGGGCATCCATCAGGCCGTGGCACGAGAGGTACACGAGGAGCAGGTCGTTGGGACGGCGGTCGGACAGGAAGTCCTCGATGGAGAGCCGGATCTGCTGGGCTCTTTCGTTGACCACCGACGTGACCGAGAAACCGCCGATCTCCGGGTCGGCGAGCAGGTCGCGCAGCTCGGCCGCGTCGCCGGCCGGCGCGCGCAGTCTTCGCACCGCTCCGTCGACGTAGTCCGTCACGGCGACCACGAGTGCCACCCGGCGCGAGGTGACCGCGTCTTCGGTCCGGGCGACTGGCGATCCGGACATCGCCGACCTACTTCCCCGTCCAGGTCTGCCGACCTTCGACCCCCACCAGCAGGTATACGACACGTTACGTTCAGGCGCCAGGTGGAATCCGCGACTGCACGCGCCGTTCGTCGGTTGACGCACCCCCCGGCCTGTGCTCAAGTCGAGCCAGGAGGAGCGAGGACGGGGACGGGGTGGGCGCGATGAGCACCGAGCTGACGATCGAGATCTTCGAGCCCGAGGCCGACGCCGAGGAGCTCGACCGACTCGCCGGTGACCTCCGCCAGGAGCTGCTCCAGCTCGACGTGGACTCCGTGTCCCCGCTCGCGGCCGGGCCGGCGCCGGACGACAGCAAGGGCCTCGAGCTGGCCGCGATCGGCGCGCTGCTCGTGCACCTCAAGGACTCGCTGCCGCTCGTGAACGCCGTCGTCTCCGTCGTGCGGACGTGGGTGCAGCGGGGCGCCTCACGGTCGCTGAAGGTGACGGTCGACGGGCGGACACTGGAGCTCTCCGCGGCCACGGCTGACCAGCAGCAGCAGCTCGTCGACGAGTTCATCCGTTCGCTCCGGGCCTGACGCCCGCGCACGTGTGCGCGGCCGAATGGTCCGTCCGCCCTATGGACGACGGTCGCCTGAGGCCGGACCTTGGTAAAGGCGGCTGTCGCGGTGGTGGCCGCCGAGGGGGTCACCATGGCGGACTCAGCCACGCGACCGTTGGTGCTCGTGCGGGGCTTCGGAGGCCTCGACGTCACCGCCGAGCAGCGCAACGCCTACCAGGGCTACAACGACGGCACGGTGTACCCGGGCCGACGTGGCGACAACTACATCTACGAAGGCTTCCTGCTGCGCGCCCTGAAGTCGGACCGCTACCGCTACACGGACGCGACGAACGTCGTCGGCTACTACGCCGACCAGATGACCGCGCCGCCCGACCTCGAGGGCTTCGACCCCGACGACGCGAGCGGGACGGTGCTGATCGATCCCCAGATCGCCAAGCGGGTCCTGGCCCAGGACGCCAACGGCACGATCTGGGTCTACCGGTTCTACGACCTCCGCCCGCGCGGGCTGGCGACGTACGGCCGGGGGCTGTACCGGCTGGTGCGACTGATCAGGAAGTCGGTCGAGAGGCACACGCCGGGCGGGTTCAGCGGCGTCGACGTCGTGGCGCACAGCATGGGCGGGCTCGTCGTGCGCGAGGCGCTGCTGGCCATGCACGCGGACCGGCCGGGCTCGGCGTCGCAGCTGGTGCACCGGGTGGTCACGCTCGGCACGCCGCATCGCGGCATCGCGTTCCAGCGGCTGCCGGGCTGGCTGTTGGAGGCGCTGCCCCAGGCGAAGGACGGGTCGGATGAGCTGGAGTCCTTCTCGCCGGAGAGCACCCGGTTCCTCGAGATCGAGAAGGCGTTCCCCGTGGACCGGATCCTCACGGTGGTGGGCACCAACTACCGGGCGTACGGCGTCGCGGCCGCTTCGCTCGCGAACCGGCTCTCGACCCTGGTCGACGAAGGTTCGCTGATGACCAACCGCAGCGACGGCCTGGTCAAGCAGTCGGCCGCCCAGCTGCCCGCCGCGCCGCGGACGTTCGTCGACAAGTGTCATGGTGGGGTCGACTCGCTGGTCACGTCCCGCGAGGCCTACGAGATCGCGATGCGCTTCTTCCACGGGACCCACCGGGTCCGGCTGTGGCTGGACGACGCCCGGATCGAGCGCGGTGGGGACTGGTTCGGGGACAGCGAGTTCTACTTCGGGGTGAGCATCAAGCCTCGGTTCGTCGACTTCGAGCTGTTCCACCAGAGTCCGGACGCGGAGAACTGCTACGGCCCCTTCAGGGACAAGGCGTTGGCCGACGGTCCACCGCCGCTCGAGCCCGAGCTCCGCAAGCCGCTGGCGGACCGTGGCGACGCGACCACGGGGTGGGCCGGGGCCGACCGGTTGATCTGGGAGGGATGGGTCGACGGTCGCGTCAAGCCCGAGCAGACGACGCCCGGCCTGGTGTTCCGCCTCGACATGTACGTGGGCGAGCGTGACACCCGCGGCATCGGCTTCTCCGACAACGTGATCTTCCGCAAGCAGTACTACGTGCAGGCGTTCCCGAGCGCCGACCCGGCGCTGTTCCTGCACACCGGTGAGCAGTACGTCGGTCTGCGCGATGCGCGCACGCGGAAGGAGCTCACCGCCCTTGCCGACGCGCAGGCCGGCGACGGGGTCCGCGCCGCGGTCCGGCAGATGAAGCGGGACGCCAACGGGCACTGGCAGTTCGAGGCGTCCGGGACCGGCTTCGACGCCGTCCTGCGGGTGGCGATCGATGCCGACCGGAACGCACCCGGCTGAGCGGCTCCTTCGTGATCCAGCGGGTCGAGCCGATCCGCGCCTGACAGACTTGCCGGGTGACCGACCTCGACCTGACCTCGTACCGGGCGGTGAGCTTCGACTGCTACGGGACGCTGATCGACTGGGAGGCCGGGATCGCGGCGGTGCTGTCGCCGTGGGCCCGGGAGCAGGGGCTGGAGCGCAGCGACGAGGACCTGCTGCTGGCGTACGCCGACAACGAGGCGGCGGTCGAGCGGGAGACGCCGGCGGCGTCGTACCCCGAGGTGCTCGCGTCCGCGTTCCGGCGCACCGGGGAGGTCCTCGGCCGGCCGGTGAACGAGGGGTGGGCGACGCGGCTCGGCGGCTCGGTGCCGGACTGGCCGGCGTTCCCCGACTCCGCCGACGCGCTGGCGCGACTCGCGAAGCACTACCGGCTGGTCATCCTGTCCAACGTGCACCGCGAGGGCTTCGCGGGCAGCAACCGGCGGCTGCACGGCGACTTCGCGGCGGTCATCACCGCCGAGGACGTCGGGGCCTACAAGCCCGCGGAGAACCACTTCCGGGCACTGGACCGCACCCTGCCCGAGCTCGGCGTGGAGCGGCCGCAGCTACTGCACGTGGCGCAGAGCCTGTTCCACGACCACGTGCCGGCCAAGCGGGAGGGGCTGCCGTCGGTCTGGATCAACCGCCGCCACGACCGGCCCGGCTGGGGCGCGACCCCGGAGCCGTCGGGGGACTGGAGCTACGCCGCGGAGTACCCGTCGATGGCCGCCTTCGCCGACGCCGTCGACCGGGCCTTCGGCGACGCGACCTGACCGCCATGGTGCCGTCGACGATCACGACCACGGACTACCACACGGGCGGGGAGCCGTTCCGGATCGTCGCCGAGCCGCCGGTGCCGATCCCCGGCGGCACAGTGGCCGAACGACGTGCGCTGGCCATCAACGACCCCGACGTCCAGGCGCTGCGGGCGGTGCTCTGCTCGGAGCCGCGTGGCCACGCGGACATGTACGGCGGGTTCCTGGTCCCGCCGGACGACGAGGGCGCCGACCTCGGCGTGCTGTTCTGGCACAAGGACGGGTTCTCCACCGCCTGCGGGCACGGCACGATCGCGCTGGGCGTCTGGGCGGTCGAGTCCGGCCGGGTCGCGGCGCCGGAGACCGGCAGCGTCGACGTGGTCATCGACGTGCCGTCCGGGCGGGTGACCGCGCGGGTGCACCGGAAGGGTTCGCGGGTGGTCGCGGTCGACTTCGTGAACGTGCCCAGCTGGGTCGTCGCCCGCGACGTACCGGTGCCGACGTCGCGCGGCGACGTCTCGGTCACCGTGGCGTACGGCGGGGCGACGTACGCGACCCTGCCCGCCGAGCAGCTCGGCCTGACTGTCACGGCCGACCGGCTGGGCGACCTGACGGCGCTGGGTCGGGAGATCAAGTGGGCGCTCGACGACAGCCCGCACGCGGCGCACCCGACCGACCCGCGGCTCGACGGCGTCTACGGCACGATCTGGTTCGACGACCTCGGGGACAGCGACGGGCAGGTGCACCAGCGCAACGTCGCCGTGTTCGCGGACGGCGAGGTGGACCGGTCGCCGTGCGGGTCGGGTACCTGCGCCCGGCTCGCGGTGCTGGCCGCGGACGGCCGGCTGCCGGCCGGCACGGTGCTGCGGCACGACTCGATCGTGGGCAGCACGTTCACCGGGCGGGTGCTCGAGCGGGTCGACGTCGACGGGCGTCCGGCGGTGCTGCCGCAGGTCACCGGGACGGCGTACCGCACGGGCGAGCACCGGTTCTCGGTCGACCCGCACGACCCGCTGGTCCCGGGGTTCGTGCTGCGATGAGGTTCCTCGACGCGGACGCCGTCGCAGCCCTCGGACCCGCGGGCGCGGTGCGCGCGGTCACCGACGCGCTGCACGGCGGGCTCGACCCGGCCGCCGACCCGCCGCGGGTGCCGGTCGGGCTGAGCACCGGTCAGCTCCTGCTGATGCCGTCGGAGTCGCCGGACGCGGTCGGCGTCAAGGTGGTCACGATCGCCCCCGGCAACCCCGCACAGGGGCTGCCGCGGGTGCAGGCCGTCTACCTGCTGTACGACCGGGACACCTTCGCGGTGCGCGCCATGCTCGACGGCACCGCACTGACCACGCTCCGGACCGCCGCGGTGTCCGTCGCCGCGGTGCTCGGTCGGCTGCCGGACCGGCTGCTGCGCGTCGTCGTGGTCGGCGCCGGCCCGCAGGCGACCGGTCACGTCGCGACGCTGGCGGCCGTGCGCCCGCTCGCGGACGAGACGTACCTGGTGCGCGCCCCCGCCCGCACCGACCTGGACGCGGTGACGCTCGGGTCCCCGCCCGCCGACGAGGCGCTGCGCCGTGCGGACGTGGTGGACTGCGCTACCTCGGCGCGGTCACCGGTGTTCGACTCCGCGCTGCTGGGGGACGGCGTCGTGGTGGTCGCCGTCGGGTCGCACGAGCCCGACGCCCGCGAGCTCGACGGGGCGCTGCTCGGCCGGTCCACGGTCGTCGTCGAGGACGTCGGCGCCGCGCTGCGCGAGGCCGGCGACGTGGTGCTCGCGGTCGGCGAGGGTGCGCTGACCGCCGACGACCTGCTGCCGATGCGCGACGTGGTGACCGGCACGGCGGAGGTGCCCGCCGACCGTCCGCTGGTGTTCAAGAACGTCGGGATGTCCTGGGAGGACCTCGTCGTCGCCGGCGCGGTGCTGCGGCACCACGGCTGACGGCTCATCCGCTTCGGGCGAGGCGGAACCCGCTGCCCCCGGGAGACGCTGCCCGGGTGCACCGCAGACGTGCCCAGGCGAGGAGGCGGCGATGCTCCGGCGAACCCTGATCGTCATCGTGCTCACCATCCTGATCTTCGTGCTCACCGGGTGCGGCGGTGACGGCACCAGCTCGTCGCAGTCCTCGCCGGCCACGTCGTCGCGCGCGTCCAGCCCGACCACGCCCGCGTCCTCCGCGTCCGGCGGCGGCGCCACCTGCGCGGCGCTCGCCGACCTGAGGACCGCCGGCACCCAGCTGCAGCAGGACTTCCAGACGAACGACACCGCGGCGCTGGCCGCCGACATCCGCGCCGTACGGAGCGCGGTGGACGAGCTCTTCGCCGCCCTGGAGAAGGAGTCGACCGCCAACGTGGCCGACGTGAAGACCGCCTGGCAGCGGGTGCAACCGGCCGCTCGCGGGCTGAGCACGGCGAGCCCGGGCCAGGTCGCGCCGGAACTGCGGACCGCCGTGGCGGCGTTCGTCGCGTCCCTGGCCTCGCTCGGGACCTCCGTCGACTGCCACTAGGCGGCCGCACTGCCGCGGCTGCGCGCCCCGGCGGGGTCGGGGACCTGGCCGCGCTTGCGGACGCAGAACGTCCGCAACCCGTCGTACGCTCGGCTCGACCGGGACGGGAGGAGGAGCCGGCGTGCGGGTGACGAGGCGGATCGTGGTGTTCGACGCGAGCGACATCGAGGCGGAGAGCAGGTTCTGGGCGGGTCTCCTCGACGGGGAGGTGCACCGTGACGACGACTGGCACAGCATTGTGGTCGACGGTGAGTGGGTGATGGGGGTGCAGCGGGCCCCGAACCACGTCGCCCCGGAGTGGCCCGACGGCAAGCAGCAGCAGCAGGTGCACCTCGACCTGCACGTCGACGACCTGGCGGCGGCCGGGCAGGCGGCGGTCAGGCTCGGCGGTCGTGAGCTTCGGGCTGCGCGGCGCCCGGCCGACAACCCCGACGGCGACGAGATGTTCGCGGTCTACGCGAGCCCGGCCGGCCACCCGCTCTGCTTCGGGGTGCACTGAGCATGGGCGCCGACGAGCTCGTCGTACGCCCGCTGACGGCGGACACCTGGGACGCGTTCGCCGCCATGGTCGAGCGGCACAACGGGATCTTCGGTGGCTGCTGGTGCATCTGGTTCCACCCCGACTGCGCGGAGCGTGGACAGGGCTACGACGGCAACCGCGCGTTGAAGCGGAAGCTGGTCGAGCAGGGCGAGGCGCACGCCGCGCTGGTGTTCGACGGCGACCGGGCGGTGGCCTGGTGCGAGTACGGCACCCCCGAGGAGCTGCCGAACATCCACCACCGCAAGCAGTACGACGCGGAGCGCGACCTGCTCCCGGACTATCGGCTGACCTGCATCTTCATCGACAAGGAGTACCGCCGTCGGGGCCTCTCCGAGATCGCGCTGCAGGGTGCCCTCGACCTGATCGCCGCGGCCGGCGGCGGCGTCGTCGAGGGCTACCCGCAGGACCTCTCCGACGGCCGGCGGGTCGGCAACTCGTTCCTGTACAACGGCACCCGGGCGCTCTACGAACGGGCCGGCTTCGACTACCAGCGCGCGAAGGGCAAGAACCACACGGTGATGAGACGGACGGTTGCTCCGGCCTGACGTGCGGACCCGGACCGCCTGCTGGGTGCTGGCGATGCTGCCGGCCCTGGTCGGCGTGGTGGCCTGCGACGCCCGGCCACGGCCGGCGCCTCCCGAGCCGGGGCTGACCCTGTTCACGCGCCGGCTCACCCCGGTCAACGACCGGCCGGCCGGCGGGGCGGTTGTCACGACGCTTCCCGCCGGCCGGAGCGTCCGCGCGCTCTGCTACGTCCGGTCCGCCCGGGACGCGTACAAGACGCTGACCGTGCGGGTCGAGGGGTCGGCCGACGGCTGGGTGTCCATGCTCGCGAACCACGACGCGTTCACCGTGGGGCCGTCGGAGATCCGGTCCGCGATCGCGGTCTGCACGAGGTGACCGGCGGGGGGGACCGCAACCAGCGGCGGGTGTTTCGGTGTTGTCACCGAAGCCGTCCCCCGACACCACCGACAAGGTCACGAGCCGTTCACCGGCCGTCGGGACCGTGGAGCCATGGCACCTCACGCGCGACGGCTCCGGGTGGCCGTGGTCACGGAGTCCTTCCTGCCGCACGTCAACGGCGTGACGAACACCGTCCGTCATGTCGTCGAGCACCTCACGAGGCACGGGCACGACGCGCTCGTCATCGCCCCGGGTCCGGGTCCCGACCGGTACGCCGGAGCGCCGGTGGTGCGGGTCCGCGCGGCGCGGCTGCCGGCGTACCGGTCCTTCCGGGTCGGCCTGCCGACCCTCGACGTCGACCGGGCGCTGGACGCGTTCGGTCCTGACCTCGTGCACCTCGCGTCGCCGGTCGCGCTCGGCGCCTGGGGGTTGCGGGCCGCCCGCCGGCTCGGCGTCCCGACGCTCGGCGTGTACCAGACCGACGTCGCCGGCTTCGTCCGCGAGTACGGCGTGCCGCTGGCCGGCTTGGTCGACAGCTGGGTCGGGCACCTGCACCGCCGGGTGGACCGGACCCTGGCGCCGTCGTCCGCGTCGGCCCGGCAGCTCGCGGGCTACGGCGTCGACAACGTGCACCTCTGGCGGCGCGGGGTCGACCTCGACCTCTTCGGTCCCGACCGGCACGACCCGGACCTGCACGCGCGCTGGGCCGACGACGACCGCGTGGTGGTCGGCTACGTCGGCCGGCTGGCCGCCGAGAAGAACGTGCGCCGGCTCGCGGAGGTGGCCCGGATCCCCGGTGTTCGGCTGGTCGTCGTCGGCGACGGGCCCGAGCGGGCGTGGCTCGAGCGGCACCTGCCCGACGCGCGCTTCACCGGGCTGCTCACCGGCGATGCGCTGGCCGCGGCGTTCGCCTCGCTCGACGTGTTCGTGCACCCCGGTGAGGCCGAGACGTTCTGCCAGACCGTGCAGGAGGCGCAGGCGAGCGGCGTACCCGTGGTGGCGCCGACGGCGGGCGGTCCGGTCGACCTCGTCGACCACGGACGCACGGGGCTGCTGTACGACGTCGCCGACCCGCGCGGGTTGCGGCGGGCGGTGGCCACCCTGGTCGGCGACCCGGACCTGCGCGAGTCCGCCGGTGCCGCGGCCGCCGCCGCGGTGCGCGGGCGGACCTGGTCGGCCGTGGTCGACGAGCTGGTGCGGGAGCACTACCTGCCGCTGCTGGGCACGCCGGTCGTGGCGAAGGCGGCCTGACGTGCGGGTGTCGGTGATCGGCGCCGGCTACCTCGGCGCCACCCACGCGGTCTGCCTCGCCGCCCTCGGGCACGACGTGCTCGCGGTGGACGTCGACCGCGCGCGGATCGCAAGCCTGGCCGCGGGCCGGTTGCCGTTCCACGAGCCGGGGCTGACCGGGTTGCTGCGCACCACCCTGGCCACCGGCCGGCTGCGCTTCGGCCACGACACGGCCGAGGCGGGCGAGTTCGCGGACCTGCACTTCCTGTGCGTCGGCACGCCGCAGCAGCCGGACTCGCCGGCCGCCGACGTGTCCCAGCTCGAGGCCGCGGTCCGGGCCCTCGCCCCGGCGCTGACCCGGGCGACCGTGGTGGTCGGCAAGTCCACCGTCCCGGTCGGCACCGCCGACCGGCTCGCCTGCCTGCTGCGCTCGCTGGCTCCGGTCGGCGACGCCGCCGAGGTGGCGTGGAACCCGGAGTTCCTCCGTGAGGGGTACGCCGTCGAGGACTCGCTCCGCCCCGAGCGGCTGGTGTTCGGCACCGCCTCGAGGCGCGCGTCGGACCGGCTGCACGAGGTCTACGCCCCGCTGCTGGAGCGCGGCGTCCCGCTCGTGGAGACCGACCTGTGCACCGCCGAGCTGGTCAAGGTCGCCGCCAACGGGTACCTCGCGACCAAGCTCTCCTACGTGAACGCGATGGCCGAGGTGTGCGAGGCCGCCGGCGCCGACGTGCGGCACCTGGTGCACGCGCTGTCGCTGGACAGCCGGATCGGCGGTCGGTACCTCGCTCCGGGGCTCGGGTTCGGCGGCGGCTGCCTGCCGAAGGACATCCGCGCGTTCGCGCACCGGGCCGAGGAGATCGGCGCCGGCGCTGCGGTGCGGTTCCTTCACGAGGTCGACGCGGTGAACCTGCGTCGCCGTACGCGTGCGGTCGAGCTGGTCCGGCACCTTGCCGGCGGTGTCCTTGCCGGCACCCGGGTCTGCGTGCTCGGTGCGTCGTTCAAGCCGGACTCCGACGACGTCCGCGACTCCCCGGCGCTCGCCGTGGTCCGCGCGCTCGTCCACGGCGGCGCGCAGGTCGCGGTGTTCGACCCGCAGGCGGCCGAGAACGCTCGGCGGGTGGTGCCCGAGGCGAGGTACGCCCCGACCGTCGGCAGCGCCGCGGTGGGAGCCGACGTGGTCGCCGTGCTCACCGACTGGGAGCAGTTCCGCGCACTCGACCCGGCCACCCTCGGCGCGATCGTGCGCCGCAAGGCGCTGCTGGACGCGCGGCACCTGCTCGACGCGGAGCGCTGGCAGTGCGCCGGCTGGAACGTCGCCGAGCTCGGCGTACCGGTGCCGCCGGTGAGCGAGCCGCTGGCGCCGCTGGTCGCGACGTCCTAGCCAGCGCTCCGCGCGAAGTCGCGGGCGTTGCGTCGGACCTTGAGCTTGGTGAGCTCCCAGGCGACGAACGCCGCGAGGGTGCCGAGCGCGAAGGACCAGTCGAGCCGGTGGACGAGGCTGGCGACGGCGAAGCCGGCGAAGAGCAGCACGAGGACCAGCACGTCACGCCGTCGCGCGCGTGCGTACGTGGTCCGGATCCGCGCGTACTCGGCCTCGGGGTCGATCGACACGCGCCCAGGGCAGACAACCCAAGCGCGTCACGGGTTCTAGTGCTCAAGTGATCCCGTCGGGCCATGGCACATCCGCACATTTTGCAGATAGTTGTACCAACAGGTGGCGCCGAGTCATCTGTCCTTGAATCCGGATCGGCGACACGGGGGAGATTGTCATGGCCCATCCATCAGCGCATCCGCGCACGCCTCCACATCAACCTGGGGTCAACGCAGGCACGGTCCTGCTCATAGGGCTCGCCCTCATGACGGTCGGGCTGCTGTTGTTCGGCTGGAAGGGAGATGCCGGCGTCGACACCAGTCCCCGGTGCTTCGACCAGCCGACCTCGGGACAGGACGCCGTCTGGGCCCGGTACGACCGGCCCAACAGTCCGCCGGAGTCCCAGTCCGGGGCGCAGCCCTTGCAGCTCGCCCTCCTGCCAGAACAGGCGACGACACTTCACTTCGGGCGGAGCCAGGCTGTTCGTGCACTCGACATCGACTACAAGTTGTCCCTGCAGGGTGCCGCTGGTGCCTCCTCCAGCCAGGATGTAGAGACACTCAAGAAGCGGTTGGGCAAGACGCCGGTCCAGCTCGACCTCCTGCAGTTCAGGCGGTCGGACGGTGCGAATCTCAACCCCGACGACGTGAGGGCCCGCGCACGGGTCGTGGGAGACCGGGTCAGGGTCACCCTGTGCGTCGACCGAAGGCAAGCAGATGCGCTGGGCGGTCCTGGGAGCTACAGCGGGACGGTCTCGATCATCGACCCTCGTGTCGCACGCGTCGACCTGCCATTGGTCGTCGACGCATCCGATCCGAACTGGGCGCGGGCGTTGGCACTCGTCGTCCTGGCGATGATCGCCGGTAGCTGGGTGACGTGGGTGGTGAAGGAGCAGAAGCCCGACGCGACCAGGTTCAACCCGAAGGAGTGGGCGAGTTGGTCCGTCACTGCCATCGGGATCATCTCGGTCGTGGCCGGCGCCGCTGCGGCGGTCGCGATCTACCAGGCGAGCTACTTGAGCGATCCCACGTGGGGAGTCTCGGTCAGCGAGTCGATCGCATTGCTGACGGCAGCCTTCGTCGCCTTCATGGGCGCCACCACAGGTCTGCACGTTGCTGGGCTCGCCGACAAGTTCAGGCGGGAACAGGAAGCCGGGGGCCACGGCGGCGGGCCTACCGTGCTGCAGGACCAGCAGGGTCAGCAGGGCGCGCAGGGTCAGCAGGGCGAGCCAGACCCTGTGGAGCCACGGGCCGGGCATCAGGTCCCGACCGACCTTGGCGACACTCCCCCGGCGACGAGCCAACATCGCGGCACTGAGGCGTCGGTGGAGGCGCACGAGTCCGAGCAGCCGACAGATATCGAGGACGACGTCCGCGAAGAGGAGATCCACGAGGAGGACGCCGTCCGCGACCAAGCCATTCTCGACGACGCGGCGACCGAGGCCAACAGGTCGTAGTGATCCTCGCGTGGTCGCGCATCCTCCCCGTCGAGCTGCCCGCGTGGGTGAACCGAATTCGGCGCGTACGGCGGCAGAATCCCGACCATGGCGATCGCGCTCCGGCCGCTGCGCGAGGACGACTGGCAAGCCGTCCACGAGTGGGCGCGGCTCCCCGAGGTGTCCCGCTACCAGACCTGGGGGCCGAACTCGGTCGAGGACACCCAGGCGTACGTCGCTGCCGCCCTCGCCGCGACGGCCGACCCGTCCAACGGCTACGTGTGGGTGGCGCAACGGCCCGACGGCCGGGTGGTCGGCAACATCGAGCTGCACCTGCACGCGGCGCAGGACGCGTGCGGGGAGGTCGGGTACCTGATGCACCCCGAGGTGTGGGGACGCGGCCACGCCACCGCGGCCGCGGCCCGGGTGGTCGAGTTCGCGTTCACCGAGCTCGGGCTGCACCGGGTGCAGGCGACCTGCCACCCCGACAACCGCGCGTCGGCCCGGGTCCTCGACAAGCTCGGCATGACCCGCGAGGGCCGGCTGCGCGAGAACCTGCGGATGCGCGACGGCTCGTGGCGCGACTCGGAGATGTTCGCGGTGCTGGCGCGGGAGTGGCGGCGCCCGGACGTCCTCGTGCCGCTGACGGTCTGACCGGTCAGGTGCGGAGGCGCCAGGAGCACCACCGCAAAGCTCAGCCCTTCACCGCCCCACCGAACGAGAACGCCCCGCCGAGCCGACGGGAGAGCACCAGGTACAGCAGCACCGCGGGCAGCGAGTACAGCAGCGAGTACGCCGCCAGCTGGCCGTACACGATCTGGCCGTACTGGCCGAAGAACGTGTAGATGCTGACCGATGCCGGCAGCCGGTCGTTGGAGGCGAGCAGCACGAAGGGGACGAAGAAGTTCCCCCACAGCCCGATGAAGGTGTAGATCGTCACCACCGCGAGCCCCGGCCACATCAGCGGCAGCACCACGCTGCGCAGCCCCTGCATGGTCGAGGCGCCGTCGGTCCAGGCGGCCTGCTCGAGCTCGATCGGGACGCCGTCCATGAAGTTCTTGGTCAGCCAGATCGAGATCGGCAGCGCCGTGGTCGCCATGAACAGGATCGTCCCCGTGAAGGTGTCGATCAGGTTCACCTGCACGAACAGCCCGTACACCGGGACCATGATCGCGGTGATCGGCAGCCCGGTCGCGAACAGGATGGTGAGCAGGAACGGCCGCTTCGCCCGGAACTGGTAGCGCGACAACGGGTACGCCGCGAGCACCGACGCGAGCACCGTCACCAGCGTGCCGCCACCGCAGAGGATGACGCCGTTGAGCATCGGCCGGTACGTCGTGTCCATGGTGAGGATCGCGTCGAAGTTGTCGAACGTCCACGGGTGCGGCCAGCTGACCGCCACACCCGCCTTCGCGTCGAAGGCCGCCAGCAGCAGCCACACCAGCGGGATCACGAACCCGGCGGCGACCAGGACCAGCGCGATGTTCACCGCGACCTTGTCGCGGATCCGCCGCGGGTCGCGGGTGGAGAGGGAGAGGCTCATCGACCGTCCTCCAGTCGCAGGGCGCGCAGGTACACCAGCGAGAACACCGCGCCGATGGCCAGCAGCACCAGCGCGAGCGCGGTGCCGTAGCCGAGCTGCGAGAGCTGGAACGCCTGCTGGTAGGCGAAGAGCGGCAGCGTCGTGCTGTGGTTGCTGGGCCCGCCGCGGGTCATCGTCCAGATCAGCCCGAAGACGGACAGCGTCTGCAGGGTGATCAGCATCAGGTTGGTGGTGATCGAGCGGCGGATCATCGGCAGCGTCACCGACCACAGTCGTTGCACGGTGCCGGCGCCGTCGACCGTGGCGGACTCCTCGATCTCCTTGGGCACCTCGGACAGGGCGGCCGAGTAGACCAGCATCGAGAAGGCGGTGCCGCGCCAGATGTTCGCCAGCGACACGGCCAGGATCGGGACGCTGAACAGCCAGTCCTGCGGCGGCAGGTGCACCATCCCGAGCAGGTGGTTCAGCGACCCGTCGTCGCCGAGGAACGCCGTCCAGAGGTAGCCGGCGACCACCTCGGGCATCACCCAGGCGCCGATCACGATCGCGCTGACGGTGGCCCGGATCCAGGCGGTGCTGGACCGCATCAGCAGCGCCAGCACCATGCCGAGGACGTTCTGCCCGATGATCGCGGACAGCAGCGTGAACACCAGCGTGTACACGAGCGACTGCCGGAACTCCGGGCTCTCGAACGCCTTGCGGAAGTTGTCCAGCCCGACGAAGTGCGCGCCCGTGCCGCCGGTCAGCGCCATGTCGGTGAACGCCGCGTACAGGCAGTAGAGGATCGGCCCGGCGAGGAAGACGCCGAGCAGCACGACCGCCGGCCCGAGCGGCATCCCCTGGATCAGCCCCCGGCGCCACCGTTCGGTGGCACCGGGCTGGGTCGCGGAGACGGTCACTGGGCCGAGGCGCCAGTGACGTCGTCCCCCGCGATGCCCTTGACCTGCTCGTCGTACTCCTTCGCGGCGTCTTCGGGCGAGGAGCTGCCGGTGACGACCGACTCGGTCGCGGCCTGGATCTCCTGCGAGATCCGGGGGTAGACCGAGTACGCCGGCCGGTAGTCGGTGATCGGCACCAGCGACGCGAAGAACTCGTTGGTGGGGTTGGCCTCCGCGTACGCCGGGTCGTCGGCGACGTCCTTGCGCACCGGGATCTGCACGTTCTTGGTCGCCCACTCGAGCTGGTGCTGCTTGTCACCGAGGAGCTTGATCAGGTCCCAGGCGGCGCTGTCGTTGTCGGAGTTCTTCGGGATCGCCCAGGTCCAGCCGCCGGACAGGCTCACCTTGCCGTTGCCACCGCCGTCCTGCGTGGGCATCGCGGTGGTGCCCATCGTCTTGCTCCACTCCGGCCACGGCGCGGCGCCGGAGTCGAGCCAGTTGTTGGAGACCCAGGAGCCGTCGAGCGCGATCGCGAGCTTGCCCATCGGCAGCTCCTCCTGCGGGACGGTGTTGCTCCAGGTCGGCTTCAGCTGGTCCTTCGCGGACGGCGAGAGCCCTTCGTCCTGCAGCGTCTTGATGAAGTTCAGCGCGTCGGTGAAGCCCTTGCTGCCGACGATCCACTTCTGGTTGTCGGCGTCGTAGAGCGAGTCGCCGGTGCCATAGAGCAGCATCTCGAAGCCCTGCATGGTGGCGGCCTCGCCGACGCCGGTGCCGGCGTACACGTTCATCGGGGTCACGCCGGGCACCTTCGCCTTGATGGCGCGGGCGGCGTCGAGGACCTCGTCCCAGGTCTTCGGCTGCCAGTCGGTGGGCAGCCCGGCCTGCGCGAAGAGCTTCTTGTTGTACCAGAGCCCGCGGGTGTCGGTGCCGTCCGGGACGCCGTACGTCTTGCCGTCGAGGGCCTGCGCGGCCTTCTTCGCGGCCGGCTGGAACTGGCTCCAGTCCGACCAGGTCTTCAGGTGGTCGTCGAGCGGCCGCAGGTACCCCGCCTCGATGTCGGAGTTGATCAGGAAGGTGTCCTCGTAGACCAGGTCCGGCGACGTCTTCGGCGAGCGCATCTGCAGCTGCAGCTTGGTGTAGTAGTCGTCCTCCGACGCGCTGATCGGCTGCAGGTCGACGGTGATGCCCTTGTGCGACTTCTCGAACTCCTTCTTCACGCCCTTGAGGAAGTTCGCCTGCACGTGCGAGTCGCCGAACTGCTGGTAGGTCACGGTCAGCGTGTCGCTGCCGCCGTTGCCTGCCTCGCCTCCGCAGCCCGCCACCGAGACGGCGAGCACGGCGACCGCGGCGGTCGCGATGCCCGCGCGGAGCCGTCGGCGTACGCCGCCCCGGGGCGGTGCCGCGGCACCGGCCGCGGCGGTGTGGTCGTGGTGCTGGGTTCTACGCGACATGGTTCTCCTCCGAGAGCAACCGCCTGGCGGCGTGCGGGGTGGTGGGACTGCAGTGGGTGCGACGGGACGGGCGGGGGTCAGGCGCGTTGAGCCCGGGTGACGCGCAGGGTGAGCACCTGGAACGGGCGCAGGATCAGGCCGACCCGGCCGTCGGTGGACACCTCGACGGCGCCGTCGGCGAGCGGCCGTTCGAGCAGGTCGGTCGCGACGACCGACCCGGCCGGGAACCCGAGGGACAGGTGCCCGGTCGCACGTGCGCCGAGCGCCTCGTAGACCCGGACCACGACGTCGCCGTCGGGGTCCGTGCCGGCGTCGTCGGCGAGCTTCACCGCCGACACCACGATCCCGTCCTGGTCGACGGAGACGAGCGGCTCGAACGCGGTGTCACCCGGGATGCTGCGCGGGGGCAGGTTCATCCAGTGCCCCTCGCGGGTGGCGTCGAGGAGGTCGGCGCCGACCACCAGCCCGTAGCGGAACCGGTGCCGGCCCTGGTCGGTCTCCGGGTCTGGGAAGCGCGGCGCCCGCAGCAGCGACAGCCGCACCGTGGTGGTGGTGCCGCCGTCGTCGCGCACGCTGCGGGTGACGTCGTGGCCGTAGCTGGAGTCGTTGACGACCGCCAGCCCGTAGCCCGGCTCGCCCACGTGCAGGTATCGGTGCGCGCAGATCTCGAAGCGGGCCACGTCCCAGCTGGTGTTCGTGGTGGTGGACCGCTCGACGTACCCGAACTGGGTCTCCGCGGACGACCGGTCGGCGCGTACGTCGAGCGGGAACGCCGCCTTGAGGAACGTCTCGACCTCGTGCCAGTCGACCTCGGTCTCGACGTCGACCCGGCCGGCACCGGGCTCGAGCGATACCACCTGGGTGGCCGTCGAGTCGCCGAAGCGCCGTTCGACGCGCACCGCGGCGGCACCGTCGACGGGCGCCAGGGAGGTGTGGTCGACCAGGTCGGTGACCCGGCGCGTGTAGTGCCGGTCGACGTCCCAGGCGTCCCAGTTGTTCGGCACGTCGGGGTGCAGCTGCAGCAGGTTGCCGGCGGCTCCCGCGGCGATCGCCTCGCGCCCGGAGGCCAGGTCGACGACCGAGGTGAGCAGGCCGCGACCGTCGACGACCGCGCGGACCAGCCCGTTGTCGAGCACGTAGCCGTCGCCGTCGGCGGTGACGTGTGCCTCGGTCGCGCCGAGGGCCTGCTCGCTGACCACCGCGCCGCCGGCCGGCACACCGCCACGGGCGTGCGGTGCGGCGTTGAACAGCACCCGGTCGTCGGTGGAGGGGTCGCCGGCCAGCGCGGTCTGCGCGGTGGCGATCAGGCTCTCGAGCTCGGCGGCCACCCGGGCGTAGGTGTCGCGCGCCTCGCGGTGCACCCAGGCGATCGACGACCCGGGGAGGATGTCGTGGAACTGGTTCAGCAGCACGACCTTCCAGATCCGGTCGAGCTCGGCCGCCGGGTACGGCGCACCCGTGCGGACCGCCGCCGTGGTCGCCCACAGCTCGGCCTCGCGCAGCAGGTGCTCGCTGCGCCGGTTGCCCTGCTTGGTGCCGGCCTGCGTCGTGTACGTCGCCCGGTGCAGCTCGAGGTACAGCTCGCCGGCCCACACCGCCGGGTCGGCGTGGTCGGCCAGCGCCTTCTCGAAGAAGGCCGCAGGCGCCTCGATCTCGACCTTCGCGGAGCCCTCGAGGTCCTTCAGGCGGGCGGCGCGGGCGAGCATCTCGCGGGTCGGTCCGCCGCCGCCGTCACCATGGCCGAAGGGCACCAGCGACCGGTTCGCCAGGCCCTTCTCGGAGAAGTTGCGGACCAGGTGCGCCAGCTCCGCGCCGGACAGCTCGGAGTTGTACGTGTCCACCGGCGGGAAGTGCGTGAAGACCCGGGTGCCGTCGAGCCCCTCCCACCAGAACGTGTGGTGCGGGTGCTTGTTGGTCTGGTTCCAGGAGATCTTCTGGGTCAGGAACCACTGCGACCCGGAGAGCGCCACCAGCTGCGGCAGCGCCGCGGTGTAGCCGAACGAGTCGGGCAGCCACACCTCGGTGGTCTCGATGCCGAGCTCGTCGAGGAAGAACCGCTTGCCGTGCACCAGCTGGCGGGCCAGGGCCTCGCCGCCGGGCAGGTTGGTGTCGGACTCCACCCACATGCCGCCCACGGGGACGAGCTGCCCGGTGCCGACCTTCTCGCGCATCCGCTCCCACACCTCGGGACGGTGCTCCTTCATCCATGCCCACTGCTGCGCCGACGACATCGCGAACACCAGCTCGGGGTGGTCGTCCATCAGCGAGGTGACGTTGGAGACCGTGCGGGCCACCTTGCGGACCGTCTCGCGCAGCGGCCACAGCCACGCCGAGTCGATGTGCGCGTGCCCGACCGCGCTGACCACGTGCGCCCCCGCGTGCGCCGGCGCCGCCAGCGCGGGCGCGAGCTCGTCGCGGACCGCGGAGGCCGACCCGGAGACGTCGCCGAGGTCGAGGAGGTCGAGGGCGCGCTCGAGGGTGCGCAGCAGCTGCCAGCGGCGGTTCGCGTCGGTGGGCAGCTGGCGCATCAGCTGGTCGAGGACCTCGAGGTCCTGCACCAGCTCCCAGACGGTGCGGTCGAACACCGCGAGCTCCACCCGGCGGACCTGGTAGAGCGGCTCGCGCCCGGCGGTGAGCACGTCGCCCAGGTGGCTGCCGATGCCGGCGCCGGCGACGTCGGGGTTCGACGCGGCCTCGACGTACACCTCGACGGGCTCGCCGCCGCGGGCGGGGGAGGCGACCGGGAGCCAGGTGCTCATCGGGTTCAGCGCCTTGATCGGGCTGCCGTCGGGCCGCATCGCCAGCGCCTCGGCGGAGAAGCCGGGCCGGTCGGTGGCGAACCCGAGGTCGACGACCGCCTGCACCTCGCGGCCGGCCCAGGACCCGGGGACGGTGCCGGTCACCCGGAACCAGGTGGTGCCCCAGGGCGGTCCCCACAGCTCACCGGGCTTCGCCTCGGAGTACTGGGCCCGCAGCCCCTCCTCGACGGGCACCGGCTCACCCGGTGCCTGCCAGGACTCCAGCGCGAGCGGGACGGCGTCGCGGTAGACCGCCGGCCGCAGGCGTTCGTCCAGCATCCGCGAGATGCGGCGCTCAACATGGACCCGATCGTCATGCATGTGGCATGCCTCCGTGTTGGGTGCGTCACTCGGACCCTAAGTCCCGGGATTTAGCACGTCAATACATCAAATCCAGCGGATGCTCGTATGCTCATGACACCCGGAGAGGGGTGAAAGCGTGGGCATCGAGCCTCCGAGCGGCGGACCACCGGCCGGCACGACCCTGTTCGCGTGGGTCAAGGCCTCGCTGCGCGACGCCATCGCCCGCGGCGACTTCGCGCCCGACGAGCCGTTCGTGACCCAGCGCCAGATCGTCGAGCAGTTCGGTGTCTCGACGACCACGGCGGTGCGGGCGCTCAACGACCTGGTGGCCGAGGGACTCGTGGTCCGGCACCGCGGCAAGGGCACCTTCGTGGCCGAGACCGAGCCCGCGGCCGCGACCCCGGCGAGGCGGTCACGGCAGCGCACCGTCGCGTTCGTGAGCCCCAACGACGTCGACCCGCACCAGGTCGCCGTCCGGGCCGGCATCGCCGCCGAGTGCCAGGTGCACGACCACCGGCTGGTGGTGGCCACCACCCCCGACCTCGACTCGGAGAACGCCGTGCTGCGCCGCACCGTCGAGGAGGGCGCGGACGGCGTGATCGCGTACCTGCGCGACCACTCGCGCGCCGCGACCACGGTCGACGAGCTGCGGCGCGCCGGTGCCGCGTTCGTCCTGGTCGACCGGTACCTGCCCTCGATGCCGACCGACGCGGTGATCTTCGACGACTTCGCGATCGGCTACGAGGTGACGTCCGCGGTGCTCGACCGCGGGCACAGCTCGCCCGCGCTGCTCTGGGGCGAGGAGGACGTCACCAGCGTCCGGGACCGGCTCAGCGGGCACTACCGGGCGCTGCGCGACCGCGGCCTGTCCGAGCTGCCGGAGCGATCGGCCCTGCGGGACTACTCCGCGCTGTCGCCCGACCGGCGGCAGCGCCGGCTGCGGTCGCTGATCGACTCGCCGGGCGGGCTCACCGCGATCATCGGCGGCAACGCCGGGACCATGGCGATGGCGGCCTCCGACCTGCTGGCGCTCCCGGACGGGTTCCCGGGGACCATCGAGCTGGCCAACATGGACGAGCTCGGCCCGTACGACGTCTCGCCGATGGCCGTCGTCTCCGCGACCCTGCCGGCGCGCGACATGGGCGCGACCGCGGCCCGGGTGCTGCACGCCCGGATGTCCGGGTCCACCGAGCCGTTGCGGCACGTCGTGCTCCCCGGCCGCGTGCACAGCGTCGAGCTGGGTCGCAACCGGCTGTCCGTCACCGGCAGCCGCTGACGGTCGCGGCCGGCGTACGACACCGCCTCCTGCAGCCTCGGGACCGGGCCGGGTGACGACGACGGGTGCGCGGCGTCGTGGACCGGTTCCTGGACACGCGGTCGTCCTGACGGCGTCGACGCCGAGGTGCCTGCCCGGGCCGTTCAGCGGCCCACGCTCCCGGCCAGGTCGGCCGCGGCCAGCGTGACCTCGGCGGCGATCCGCTCGGAGACCTCCTCGTCGGCGACCGCCACCACCACCGCCCAGGCCGGATCCTGCGCCCGCTGCCGGGGGACCAGCGTGGCGGTGCAGGAGACCCCGTCGCGGAACTCGCCGTGCTCGCTCACCGGCGCGTCGGGCCGGACCAGGCGCAGCTCCGCCTCGAGCGCCTCGACGTCGGTGCGGGTGCGGCTCGTGAACGGCCGCAGCTCGTGGCTGGCCAGGAACCGGTGCCGCTGCCGCGGCGGCATCCCGACCAGCAGCGCCTTGCCGAGCGCGGTCGCGTGCGCGGACACGTCGAGGCCCACCTCGAAGTCCTCCAGGTACGGTGAGCCGGCGGCCTCGGCCACCTCGACGACGGTGACGCGTTCCTCGTGCAGCAGGCCGAGGTAGGAGCTCAGGCCCACCCGCTCGGACAGCTGGCGGAGCACCACCGCCGCCTCGGGTGGTCGTCCGAGCGACGTGACCAGGTCGTGGAACCGGCGCGCGACGGACTCCCCGATCACGTAGGTGCCGTTGGGCAGCCGGACCAGGTAGCCCTCGTAGGCCAGCGTGCGCACCAGGTGGTAGCTGGTGGAGATGTTCAGCTCGCACTTGCGGGCGATCGCCTTCACCGGCAGCCCCGGCTCGCGCCCGACGACCTCGAGCACCCGCACGGCGCGCCCGACACTCTGCACGAAGTCGTCCGGCCGGCCGTCGTCCGGAACCTCGGCACCAGGCTCCATCGCACACCTCGTCCTCGGCCGTCGCCACCCGGCCGTGCCCCCATCGTAGGCAGCGGCGCGGGACCGTCCACCGTTTCGTCATGCGAAATCTGAGGGGGTACCCGGCCCATCGGAGCGGGTCGAGACTGGCGGCGTGATCGACCCGTCGGTGCGCGACGTGCTGCGTGACGTCTACGACCCGTGCTGCCGCGACAAGGGCATCTCCGTCGTCGACATGGGGCTGCTGCAGAGCGCCGAGATCGACGCGGGCGCGGCCCACGTCGAGCTGGTGCTCACCTCGGGCTGGTGCCCGTTCGCGACCGCGGTGCTCGGGGACATCGAGACCGCCGTGTGCTCCCTCCCCGGTGTGCAGACCGCCACCGTCGAGCTGGTCTGGCACGAGGCCTGGTCGCCGGCACGGCTCTCCGACAGCGCCCGCGCCAAGCTCCGCTTCCTCCCCGACCCGAACACGGTGGCCGACCCCGCGTCGTACGCCGCGAGCCGGGTCTCCGCCCACTCCACGAAGGACTCGCCATGATCGGTGACGCACTGGTGTTCGACGGGGTCGCACACCCGTTCAACTTCGAGGACGACAACGCCCGTGGCCCGGCCGGGCGGATGTTCTCCAACCACCTCTACGCGTTCCACACCGTGCTGACGCCGCAGGGGCTGCCGCTGATGTCGGCGGAGGAGTTCCTGCACAAGTGGAGCGTCGAGGAGATCCACGAGATGGTCTACGGCGGCTCCGACACCGACATGCTCGTCGCGATGCCGCTGCCGCTCACCGACCTGTACAAGGACGGGCTGTCGCCCTGGACGGAGTGCGCGAAGCTCGCGCAGATCGACCCCGACCGCACCGTGCTGTGGGGCACCGTGAACCCGCTGGAGGGCAAGGCGGCGCTCGACGACGTGACCCGCCAGGTCGAGGAGTACGGCGCGAGGGCGTTCAAGTTCTACAACGTGCGCTACGAGGACGGCGGCCAGGTGCCGTGGCGGATGGACGACCCGAAGGTGGCGTTCCCGGTCTTCGAGCGGATCCAGGAGCTGGGTGTGAACCTGATCGGCGTGCACAAGGGCGTGCCGCTCGGCCCGCAGATGATCGAGCACACCCAGACCTGGGACATGGACGGCGCGGCCGGGGCGTTCCCGGACATCAACTTCGTGATCTACCACGTCGGTCTGCCGTTCATCGACGAGACCTGCTGGCAGCTGATCCGCTACCCGAACCTCTACGCGTCGCTCGCGGCCTCCATCAACTTCGTGGTCCGCGCGCCCCGGATGTTCGCGGAGCTGATCGGCAAGCTGTTGTTCTGGTGCGGCGAGGACAAGATCGTCTATGGCAGCGAGGCGCCGATCTGGCAGCCGCAGTGGGCGCTCGACGCGTTCTGGAACTTCGAGATCCCGCAGGACCTCGTCGACGGCTACGGGTACCCACCCCTCACCGAGCAGGCCAAGCGCAAGATCCTCGGCGAGAACCTGCTACGGCTGCACGGGATGGACGTCGAGGCGACCCGGGCCCGGCTGGCCGGCTGACCCCGCGCGGCCGCTGCGGTGCCGCCACCTACGCCGCAGCGGCTCCTCCAGCAGCGTCGAGGCCACCGCCAGCGCGAAGGACAGCACGATCCACGGCAGCGTGGACGCGCGCCCGTACGTCGTACCGGAGAGCCGGAACAGCGGCACGTGCCACAGGTAGAAGGCGTAGCTGACCCGGCCGACGAACCGCAGCGCCCATGCGTCCAGCATCGCGCGCGGATGGGCCGTTGCGCATGGGCGCGATGAGTTCCCGTCTTGACCGAGGTCTGTTTCCGTATGACGACGCGCGTGCTCGCCACCGGACTCGCGATGGGCGAGTCACCCCGGTGGCACGACGACCGGCTCTGGCTCTGCGACTGGCTGGCCGGCGAGGTGGTCACCGTCGACGACCGGGGGAGCGTGGACGTGGTCCGCCGGATCGAGGGGCTGCCGGTCTCGGTGGACTGGCTGCCCGACGGCCGCGAGGTCTACACGACGCCCCGCGGTGTGCTGGTCGGCCCCGACCTGTCGCCGTACGGCGGGACCGGTCGGCCGTGGAACGAGGTCGTCGTCGACCCCGCCGGCCGGGTGTTCGTGAACATGCCGGGGTCGATGCCCGGCGAGGAGCCCCGACCCGGCATCGCGGCAGTCGTCACCCCGGACGGCGAGACCCGCGAGGTGGCCGACGACCTGTGGTTCCCGAACGGCATGGCGGTCACGCCCGACGGGTCGACGCTCATCGTGGCCGAGTCGCACGCGCACCGGCTGACCGCGTTCACGATCACCGCCGACGGGTCGCTGACGGGCCGCCGTACCTGGGCGGAGCTGGGCGACGCCGCCGCGCCCGACGGGATCTGCCTCGATGTGGACGGCGCGGTCTGGTACGCCGACGTGCCGCACCGGCACTGCCGCCGGGTCGCCGAGGGCGGCACCGTGCTCGAGACGGTCGAGGTCGACCGCGGCTGCTTCGCCTGCATGCTGGGCGGCCCCGACGGCCGGCTGCTGCACATCGTGGCGACGGACTGGGAGCGGCTGGACTGGCAGCACGGCGGCGGTGAGCGCACCGGGCAGGTGCTGACCTACCCTGCCCCGGCCCCGCACGCGGGACACCCCTGACCGTTGGTTGAGGTGCGAGCGGCCCGCCGCGAGCCTCGAAACCAACCCGGCGAGCCGGATTCCGTCCACAGGCTGATGCGGAGAATCCCTTTCCACAGCAGGGGATTCGGCCCAGGAACTGTCGGTGGACACTGCTTGAATGGACTCATGTCCGACACCGCAACCCTCCTC
>JABFXA010000076.1 GCA_013361955.1 Nocardioidaceae bacterium | reverse complement strand
GGTCGCTGCGCCGCCGCACGGTGCTGGTCGAGACCTTCCGCGGCCGCAGCACCGGCGACAGCCCGGGCGCGGTGGGCCGCGCGCTGCTCGCCCGCGACCGCGCGGAGGGGCTCGGGCTCGACGTGGCGTTCGTCGTCGACGACCCGTCGGTGGAGGTACCTCGGGGCGGCCGGGTGGTGGTCCGGCGCAGCGCCGCCTGGCACCACGCGATGTGCTCGGCGGGTGCCTACGTCACCAACGCGGCCGCGCCGTACTGGTGGCACAAGCCGGACGGCCAGGTGCAGGTGCAGACCTGGCACGGCACGCCGCTGAAGCGGATCGGCGAGGACCGCGGCCCCGGCGACTTCAACACCTGGCGGCACCGGCGGCACGTCGCCCGGCAGGCCGCCGCCTGGGACGTGATGGTCTCGCAGAGCCCGTTCTGCTCGCGTGCCTACCGCAGCGCCTTCGGGTACGACGGCCGGATCCTCGACAGCGGCTACCCGCGCAACGACCTGCTCCGCTCACCGGAGGCCGACGCCGTCCGCAGCGACGTACGGCGTCGGCTCGGCGTGGCCCCGGACCAGCGGGCGGTGCTCTACGCGCCGACCTGGCGGGAGTACCTCGGCACCCGCGACGCGAAGCCGCTGCTGCTCGACGCCGAGCGGGTCGCCGCGGCGCTGCCGGGGACGCACGTGCTGGTCCGCGGCCACTACAACAGCATCGGCCAGGCGGACGTGTTCGTCGGCCACCCGTGGGTGCACGACGTGACCGGCTACCCCGACGTGGCCGACCTGTTCCTCGCCGCGGACGCCCTGGTCACCGACTACTCCTCGGTGGTCTTCGACTACGCGCTGACCGACCGGCCGATCGTGCTGCTGACGCCCGACCTGGAGCAGTACCGCGACGTCGAGCGCGGCTTCTACCTCGACATCGAGGAGATCGCGCCGGGGCCGCTGGTGCGCACCACCGACGAGGTCGTCGACGTGCTCGGCGCCGGCGACGACCGGGCGGCCGGCCGGGCGTCCTTCCGGGAGCGGTTCTGCCCGTGGGACGACGGCGGTGCGTCGGGGCGGGTCGTCGACTACCTGCTGGACGCGCTGGCCTGAGCCTCCGCGGCCCGCCGGCGGAGGTCCTCCGGGTGCTCGAGCAGCCCGAGGAGGTAGTCGCCGTAGCCGCTCTTGAGCATCTTCTCGGCGCGCTCGCGGAGCTCGTCGTCGGTCAGGAAGCCCTGCCGCCACGCGATCTCCTCGGGCGAGCCGATCTTCAGGCCCTGCCGGGTCTCCACCGTGCGGATGAAGTTGCAGGCGTCGTTGAGCGACTCGAACGTGCCGGTGTCGAGCCAGGCGGTGCCGCGGGCCAGCACCGAGACCTGCAGGGTGCCGCGCTCGAGGTAGACCTGGTTGACCCCGGTGATCTCGTACTCGCCGCGCGCGGACGGCTCGAGCCCCTTGGCGATCTCGACCACGTCGTTGTCGTAGAAGTACAGCCCGGGCACGGCGTAGTTGCTGCGCGGCCGGGTCGGCTTCTCCTCCAGCGACACCGCGCGGTGGTTCTCGTCGAACTCCACCACGCCGTACGCCTGCGGGTCGGTGACCCGGTAGGCGAAGATCGCGGCGCCGTCGAGCTTGGCGAACCGCTCCAGCTGGGTACCGAGCCCCTGGCCGTAGAAGATGTTGTCGCCGAGCACCAGCGCGGCGGGCTCGGAGCCGATGAACTCCTCGCCGATCACGAACGCCTGCGCCAGCCCGTCGGGCTGCGGCTGCTGGGCGTACGTGATGTCGATGCCGAACGCCGACCCGTCACCGAGCAGCCGGTGGAACCCGTCGGCCTCGTGCGGCGTGGTGATCACCAGCACGTCGCGGATGCCGGCCAGCAGGAGCGTCGAGAGGGGGTAGTAGATCATCGGCTTGTCGTAGACGGGCATGAGCTGCTTGCTCACCCCGAGGGTGATCGGGTGCAGCCGCGTTCCGGTGCCGCCGGCCAGGATGATTCCGCGCATGGCACCCGAGTATCACGTACGCGGCTCGGGGGCCGTCGACCCGGCTCCGAGCGTCTGCTCCCGGAGCAGCACCGCGAACGCCACCACCTCGGCGACCAGGAAGGCCACCGACGCCCGGTCGGTGGGGTCGATGCCGAGCAGCGCCACGAACGCGATGGCCGCGACGGCGAGCCCGGCCACCCAGGCGACCACCAGCCTCGGCGAGCGGCCACGGACCATCACGGTCACCGTGCACACCAGGTTGCCGACCGCGACCACGCAGGCCGCGCCGACCACGCCCGCCTCGAGCCGGCCGAACGACAGGTCCGGACCGAACACCAGCCGCAGCACCGGCGGGCCGAGCAGCGTGCAGACCGCGCCGGCCAGGGCCGCGGCGACGACCGTGCCGACGCCGATCAGGGTGCGGAGCCGGCGGAGCGGGGACAGGTCGCCGCGGGCCACCACCCTCGCCACCACGCCGTTGAGCTGGGAGACCACGCCGAGCGCGAGCAGGTACGGCGCGCGGAACAGCGCGAGCGCCGCGAACATGGCGGTGACCTGGGCGGCACTGCCGCCGGTGAGCGCGAGGAGCACCGGGCCGCCGGTGAGCACCACCTGCGCGAGCAGCTGGGCGACCCCGGACCCGGTGAGGAAGTGCAGCGCGTTGCCGCCCGTCGACCCGCCGGCGTGGAACACCAGCGCGCGGGGCTGCACCACGACGATCAGGCTGCCGGCCACGAGGGCGAGACCGTACGGCACCGGCGAGTCGACGCCGGCCAGCGCCAGGCCGCCGATGAGCACGCAGCGCAGCGCGTTCTCGCCGACCAGGTTCACGCCGAGGGCCAGGAACCGCTCGTGCGCGGCGAGCCCGCCGCGGCTGAGCCCGACGACGGCCGAGCCGGCGGTCACCAGCACCACCATCATCGGGAACCACAGGTCGTCGCGGTGGAACAGCAGCTCGCGGCCGGCGTACGCCAGCAGCCCGGCGACCACGCAGACGCCGGCCACGACGAGCGCGACCCGGCGCCCTGCCGCGCGCACGGAGCCCTCGCCGTGCAGGGCGACCGTGCTGGTCACCCAGTGCTGGATCGGGAAGGTGAGCGCCGCCCCGGCGAAGCTCCAGTAGGTCCACAGCACCGAGACGGGTGCGGCGTCGGACGGGCCCAGCGTCCGGGTGGTCACCGCGAAGACGACGTAGGCGAGCAGGCCGGTGAGCGCCGAGGCCACCGCGAGGGCGGACGTGTCGCGCTTGCGGGCACGCCGGGTGCCGGTGCCGGGAGGGGCGGTGCTCATCGCGCCCTCGGCACCCGGATGTGACCCTCGGAGCGCAGCACGTACCAGGCCCAGCCGGGGGCGCGGCCGGCGCGGCGGTAGTCCTGCTCCAGCGCGGGCACGAGCCACTGCGGCGGGCCGCCGGAGCCGTAGACGGTGACCACCGTCGGGCGCCGCGCGACCAGGGCCCGCGCGTAGCCCTCGAGGCCTCCCGGGTAGTCGTCCTGCACGTAGGTGTTCAGGCCGCTGCTGAAGGTCTGGTAGCGGGTCGGGTTCGTGCGGCCGGTGAGCACCAGCGCCTGCGGGGCGTTGACCGACGCCGCGGTCGCGTCGGCCGGCAGCTGGGAGAACACCTTGTCGACCGAGCGGCGCTGCTGCACCAGGGTGTCGTCACGCTGGGTGACCGCGAAGGTGGTCGCGAGCACGAGCGCGGCCGCCACCCAGACCAGCCCGGCGACCCGGCCGGCCGGTCCCCGGACCGCCCGCTCGACGGCGGCGGCGAGGGCCGCGACGCCGAACGCGGACATCGGCAGCAGCAGGTACATGTCCGGCCAGGAGTCGAAGTCGCGGGCGGTCCACAGCGCCGCCACGACCGCCGAGACCGCGACCGCGACCACGGAGAGCGCCACCTCGTCGCGCTGCCGGACGACGCGCACCAGCGCCGGTACGGCGAGCACCAGCAGCACGACCAGGCCGGCCAGCACGACGTACGCCGAGAAGCCGAAGCCGCTGTGGAAGGAGCGCCAGGCGAACGTGGGGTCGGAGAACACCGACCGGCCCTTGCTGTAGCGGGCGTTCGCGAGCAGGAAGCCGTCGACGAAGTCGCCGAACGCGCCGACGGCCGCGAAGTAGACGACGGTCACCAGCACGGTCAGCAGCCCGCCGGCGGCGACCCGGAGCAGCGCCTTCAGGGCACCGCGCCAGCCGCTGCCGAAGGCGAGCACGACCAGCAGCGCCAGGCCGGGCAGGAAGACGATCTGCAGCACCAGGGTCGCCAGCCCGAGGAACAGCCCGGACCAGAACCACCGGCGCCGGCTCGCCGCCCACATCGACAGCAGCTGGAAGAGCACCATCACGGTCTTCTCGCGCGGCCCGCCGGACGCGTAGACCACGAACCCGCCGAAGCAGGTGAGGGTCGCCGCGGCGACCAGCCCGGCGACCCGGCTGCGCAGCATGTCGCGGCCGAGCAGGTACGCCGCCGACACGCACAGCGCCGAGATCGCGAGGAACACCACGCGCATGCCGAGCAGCTCGTCGACGCCGGCGACCCGGGCCGCGACGACGCCGACCGCGGGCACCATGTGCGCGAGCGGCCCCGCGCGGTTCAGGATGCCTTCGTACGGCGGGACGCCGTCGGTGAACTGCTGCCCGGCGTAGGCGTAGATCGCCAGGTCGCGGGAGAGCACGCCGTTGAACCCGTGCAGCACGAAGACCACCGCGGACGCCACGCCCACGACCGCCGGCAGCGGGTCGAACCGCCACCGCACGCGGGTGCGCTCGCTCATCGGGCCGCCCCCGGCTCCCGGAGCCGGTAGATGCGGACCGGCCCGAAGTGCGCCTTCTCGGTGGCGTACGGCGCGAGCGTGTCGGCGTGCGGCGCGCTGCGCTGCACGAACGCCCAGCGCACGCCGAGGTCCCACAGCCGGCGGGCGTCGGCGGCGTTCGGGTCGGTGAGGAACCCGTCGTTGAGCCGGAGCAGGTCCTGGTTCCAGAAGCCCACCCGGTTGCCGGAGACCTCGTCGGTGCCGAGGCGGTTCGAGGTGCGGGTGTAGGCCCACCCCTCGAGGAGCAGGCCCCGCTCGGCGTAGGCCGCGACCACGAACCGGCGGTGGTCGCAGTGCGGGCCGGTGCCGGCCCGGCAGTGCCGGTTGGTCATCACCAGGTCGTCGCGCTGGGAGTGGTCGCGCAGCCAGCGGGCGGCGCGCACCTCCACGGCGCTGATCGCGCCGGCCTGCTTGACCGGCCCGAACCGGGCCGGCGGCAGCGGCGAGCGCAGCTCGCGGACCACGTCCGTGACGCCCGCGAACGACAGCGCCGCGACGGCCACGGCGATGGTGGCCCGGCGGCGACCCTCGGGCCCGGCCAGCACGACACCGGCCACCAGCGCGACCACGCCGACGACGGCCAGGAACAGCAGCAGGGCGGCGTACGCGTGCTGCTGCCGGGAGGTGCTGCCCTCCAGGTCGCCGAGCACCGCGCCGGTCACCAGCACCCCGCCGACCCCGGCGACGGCGCCGGTCACGGCGAGCGCGACGGGCCGGCCGACGTGCCGGAGCATCAGTGCCAGCCCCCACCCGATGAGCACGCTGAGCGGGGCGTCGGCGGCGAACAGGAAGTAGTACGTGGACAGGCTCGGGTGCGCCAGCGCGACGATGGCTCCGGCACCGGCGAGCGCGCAGCCGAGGAGCGCCCAGCCCATCGGGTCGGAGCGGGTGTCGCGGCCGAGCACGACCCGCAGGCCGGCCACCGCGCCGCCGAAGATCGGCACCATCGCGAGCAGCAGGAACGACAGCAGGGCCGGGCCGGTCACGTCGCTGCTGCGGCCGACGAGCAGGTCGCCCTGCAGCTCCAGCAGCTGCCGCATCGGCGCCACGGTGGTGCCGCCGGTGCCGCCGCCGAACACCAGCTTGATCAGCAGCACCAGCACCACCAGCGCGGTGCCGGTGTCGAGCAGCACCCGGCGCCACTGCGGGTGCCGGCCGAGCACCGCCGCGGCGCTCGCGAGCAGCGCACCGACGACGAGCACTGGGACCTCGCTGCCCTTGGAGCCGCCGGCTCCGACCAGCAGCAGCACCAGCAGCGGGTAGGTCCACCGGCCGACCTGGCCGCGCCACCGCATGGTCAGCAGCGCGATCGTGGGCAGCAGCAGGAAGGTGCCGAACCCGGCCGTCGGCGACTCGAACGACGCCAGCGACGTGCGCACGCTGTGCGCCCCCCACACGTCGAGCTGCACCACGGCGAAGCCGGCGACCGCCGCCAGCGGGCCGGCCCAGACCAGTCCGGCGACCCGCATCGCGGTCACCGCCATCAGCAGCGGCACCGTGACCGCCAGCACGACGGGCAGGAACCGGGTCAGCACCACGTCGAGCGGCGCACCGGAGACCCCGGCGACCTGCGCCACCCAGGCGTGCGTGAACCAGTGGTAGAAGAGCGTGTCGCCGGCGACCTGCGGGTAGTGCGGCGGGAACCCGTGGGTGAGCTCGCCGGCCAGCGCCAGGTGGTAGGGCATGTCGACGTACGGCTCCGCCCAGCCGGCCCAGCGCACCGGCTCGCGGAACTCCTTGAGCGCCTGGAACGCCGGCAGCGCCGAGGCCAGCGCGACCACCAGGCCCCACGTCCACGGCAGCCGCGACGTGCGCGCGTGCCGCACCCGCTCGCGCGTCGAGGGGACGGCCAGCAGCACCGCCGCCACCACCAGCGGCAGCAGCCAGGCCGCCCAGCGCACGGCCGTCGCGTTCGCGACGACCTGACCGGCGATCGCCAGCATCGCGCCGACGGGCAGGCCCGCCACGACGTCCTCGAGCAGGGTGCCCTCACGCGGGCGGGCGCAGCGCCACACCACGACGCCGGGCAGCACCTGGGTGACCAGCACGACCAGGACGGCGAGCAGCAGCTCGCGGTGCCCGGCGTGCCAACGGGTGGCGGTCTGCAGCAGGGCCACGGCCAGCAGCGCCGCGGGCAGCAGGTTGACCACGTCGGTCGTGGGGAACCAGCGAGCCCGGCGCGGCGCCTGCGGGGCGTCGTCGTCGGCAGGGCGCTGGAGGACGGCGCTCAGGTCGCTGGGCATCGAGCGAGATTGTGTCACGCGCGGGTGGCCGCCCCCGACCGGACCGCAGCGGTCGGGACGCCGGTCAGCGCCGGGCGCGGACCTGCAGCGTGCCGTCGGCGTCGTAGCCGATCTCCCGCAGCGGCTCCAGGCCGGCCGGGCGGGCCACCGGGGTCTCCCAGTAGGCGTTGCCGGCGGTGACGCTCAGCCGCAGGGACAGCCGCGGCCGCGGACCGGGCACCTCGGCGAGCAGCGCCCGCAGCCCGGTGCGCCCGTGCACGGTCACCGCGTCGGCGTCGGCCGGCCGCACCGTGATCGGGACCGGCACGATCGTGCCGGTGTCCTGGTCCACCGCGTCCAGCGCCACCCGTACGGCGTCGCGCCAGCCGTCCGGCCCAGAGCCGCGCACCAGCAGCCGGCCGCGGACCTCCACGTGCGCGCCCCGGTGCGGGACCCGGCCGGCCACCCGCGACCACACCGCCGTCGGGCGGGGCACCTGCTCCGGGGTGAAGGCGACCTCGTCCAGGTGCACCCGGCGCGCGCGGTTCGCCTCGGCCCTCTCCAGGATCCGGCCCCAGGAGGCGACGTACGCGTCGCGGTCGGCGAGCACCCGCTCGCGGGCGCGCGCACCCATCCGGGCCACGTCGGCGGGCGAGCGGGCGAGGTCGACCACCCGGCGGGCGAGGGCCGCCACGTCGCCCGCGGGCACCAGGTAGCCGGTACCGCCGTCCTCGACCTGCTCGCGCGGGCCGTACTTGATGTCGTAGGCGACCACCGGGCACTCGCGCACCGCGGCCTCCAGCGGCGCCAGCGGGAACCCCTCCGAGCGGCTGGTGAGCAGCAGCCCGCTGGACTCCCAGAGCCGTTGTGGGGCGTCGGGCCGGTGCCCGTGCAGTACCACCGAGCCGTCCACGCCGAGCTCCCGGACCAGGTCCTCCAGGCGCGGGCGCAACGACCCGTCGCCGTACACGTCCAGCACCGCGTCGGGCTCCTGCTCCACCACCTGCGCGAACGCCCGGACCGCGTCGTCGACCCGCTTGACCCGCTCCATCCGCGCGATCACCGAGAACCGCTTCGGGTCCCGCGCCGGCCGCGGATCCGGTACCTCGGTGGGCTCGGCCGGGTTCGGCCGGACGAACAGGTTGGTGCGGTCGCCGTGGCCGAGCGCGATGTCCGCGCGCTGCCGCTCGGTGAGCGTGACCAGCGCGTCGAGGCGGTCGAGGTGCGCGAGGGTCCGTGCGGCCGGCGGGTGCGCCGGGGAGTTCCAGTGCCGTGGCGCGTAGACGTGCGCGACGTGCAGCACCGCCACCTGCCGGACCCGCTCGTCGAGCTCGGGGGTCAGGTGCGGCGGCACCATCATGCTGTCGTGGAACAGCACCACGGTCTCGTCGTCGGCGACCAGGTGGTGCACCCAGGACGCGAAGAAGGCGCCCTGCGTCTCGTGGCTCTCCCGCACCCGGCCCGCGGGGTCGACGACCTGCACCAGGCCGGGGCGCCGCGGGAACTCGTCGAGCGACAGCGGCGCCGCGGCCCGCACCGACACGCTGCCGTCGTCGCGGACGTAGTCGTGGAACAGCGGCTCGAGGTTCACCGGGTTGTCCCAGCGCACCCGCCACAGCGAGCCGTCGGCCCGGTGCTCGTCGACCCGGCGCAGGTCGCCGAGGTCGGCGAGCTCCTCCGTGGCACCCGTCGGCTCCGGCCAGGCGCGCTCGCGCAGGTCGTCGTACACGTTGCGCAGGCGTACGTCGGGGTGCAGCACCCCGCGCTCGCGCAGCGACGCCTCGGCCTCGGCGTACGCCGGGAACGCGTCGAACGTGAGCACCGTGGTGCCGGTGCCGGCCTCCTCGGCGAACAGCCGGGTGCGCTGCAGGGCGGCGGTGGTCTGGCCGCCGGCGTCGGCACGGACCCGGTTCAGGGCCACCAGGTGGCGCGCCGCCGGCAGCGGCCCGGTCATGCCTCGGCCGGATCGGCGCCGATCGCCCGGTAGAACTCCCGCATCGCCTGCGCGTTGTACGCCGCACCGTCGAGGATCAGCCGCGGCACCTCGCCGTCGAGGAACCTCTCCATGCCGGCCACCAGCGCCTCGTCGGACTGCTCGACGACGAGACCCGCGCCCTCGGGCAGCGAGTCGGCGACGGACGGGAAGCGGGTGCTGACCACCGGGAGGTCCAGCGTGCGGGCCTCGAGGATGGTCATCGGCAGGCCCTCGTAGGTGCTCGACATCACGAAGCAGTCGCAGTCGGCCATGATCGCGTAGGGGTTGTCGACGCGCCCCGGGAGGCTGACGTAGTCGGTCAGCCCGAGGTTCTCCACCTGGGCGACGAGCGTGGGCATCAGCCGGCCGTCGCCCATGATCACCAGCCGCGTGTGCGGGTGCCGCTCGTGCACCTCGGCGAAGGCCCGCACCAGCCGCGCGTGGTTCTTCTCCGGGGACAGCCGGCCGACCGCGACGAACGTGACGTGCTCGTCGTCGCGCCGGGGGATGTAGGCCATCCGTGCGCGGGCGCGGGCCTCGCGGACGATGCTGCGCGCGTCGAAGTGGTCGAGCAGGCTGGCCAGGGCCGCCGGCAGGTGCGCGGTGTCGAACGTGCCCGGCGGCCCGGTCACCCGCTTCCCGTGCTCGTCGACGCCGGCGTGCCCGAGGATCCGGCGCTGGTCGATGGTGTTGCTGGCGTGCGTGAACGCCGAGGGGTCGGCGTACGGCGCGAGCTTGGTGGCGTTGACGTCGTTGAGCTCCTTCGACACCGACACCAGGTGGTCGAAGTAGCGGAACGTCGTGAACACCGCGTTGAGCCGACCCTCGAGGTGCTTGTCGCCCTCGGTGTTGCGCTGCGACTCGGCCATCATGTCGCTGTGCAGCCACAGGCTGCGGGTGCTGCCGGGCGTCGCGGTGAACAGGAACGGGCAGAACGTCCCGAAGCCGCTGAAGTCGACCACGTGGTCGAACTCGCTCATCCCGAACATCCGCCGCCACTCGTCCTCCCAGAACTGCTGGTGGCGGCGGTCCGGCTGCTCCGGCAGCCCCACCGACATCAGCCGCTTCTCGCGGGAGACCCGTCGGCCGGACTCGGCGTAGGTGCCGAAGCGGGGGAACACCCGCGCGCGGGGGTCGATCTGGGCGGCGTTGTTGAGCCGGTCGCGGATCTCGCTGTGCTGGTAGAACACCGAGACGTCGTAGCGCTCGTAGTCGAGGTTGGCGAGCAGGTTGAGCGCCGAGCTGGTGATGCCCATCGACGCCAGGCTGCCGAGGTAGATCAGCAGCGACGGCCGCGCCGGGTCGTGCAGCCGGTGGGTCCGGTACGTCGCCGGGTCGGCGCCGTTGAACACCAGGTCGACGACCCGCGCCGCCACCCCGCCGTCGTCGTGCGCGGCGAAGCGGGCCGCGGCCTTGGCGTACTGCGCCGAGGGCGCGTCGGCGGCGACCGCCTCGAGCAGCTGCTCGGCGAGCTCCTCGACCGTGTGCGACACCGGGCCGGGCAGCTCGGACGGCTCGAGGTAGAGGCCGCGGCTGTCGACGTACTCGTCGAGGTCAGGCGCGTAGTGCAGCACCGGCCGCCCGGTGGCCAGGAAGTCGAAGAAGATGCTCGAGTAGTCGGAGACCAGCACGGCGGTGGCGCCGAGCAGCTCGTTGGTCGGGATCTCGTTGGGCACCAGCACCTTGCCGGCCTTGCCCGAGGCCACCAGCCGGTCGTGCACGGTCTGGTGCGCCTTGAGGAGCACGACGTACTCGTTGCCGAGGCGGCGCTGCAGGTCGCGCACCGTCGACGTGAGCTGGCCGGCGTTGACCATCGGGTCGTTGAACGACGAGCCGCGCCAGGTGGGCGCGAACAGCACGATCCGCCGGCCCTGGGTGTCCAGGCCCGCCTCGCGCAGCCGCTCGGTGACCGGCCCCGGCGCGGCCGCTTGCCGGTCGGTGCGGGGCTGGCCCTCCTCGACCACGAACCCGCGGTGGATGCCCTGCAGGCGGAACGCCCTGCGGTACATCACGTCGGTCATGAACTCGTTGGCCGAGAGCAGGTAGTCGGCGGCCACGAAGTTGCGCAGGATGTTGCGCGACCCGGTGGGGCCGTCGGGGGTGTCGTAGCCCATCGTCTTGAGCGGGACGCCGTGCCAGGTGTTCACGTACACCTGCTCGGGCCGCTTCACGAACTCCGACGGGAACGTCGCGTTGTTGAACAGGTACTTCGACGTGGCCAGCGCCTCGAAGTACTCCGCGGAGAGCCGTTCCACGAACCGGACCCGGTCGTCGCCGGCGAACTCCCCGACCACCCGCGGGTGCTTCGCCGGGTCGTCGAGCACCCACACGTGGGTGAGGTCGGCGAACCCGGGTGCGGCGAGCAGGTGCCGGAACACCGCCTCCGGGTTGCACAGCACGCCGTTGCCGGCGAAGGCCTCGTAGAGGACGGTCCGCTCGCGCACCGGCTCGCGGCGCCAGCCGGAGTACCTGCCGAGGAGCCGGCGGGTCTGGGCCTCCTCCATGCGGCTCCGGGTGGTCTCCAGCAGCGCGAGCCCGCGGGTGCGGACACGCGTGCTCTGCTTGAGGCGCAGCAGGACTCCGTTGTCGGACATGCGAGTGCGAACGTCTCCTCGTCAGGTGGGTGATCCCGGGGGCTCCGGGCCGGACGCGGTGGTCCCGAGGCTACCGAAGCGCCGGGGGAGCGGAGGCCACCGTCACCGGCGGGCCTTGGCGGCCACCCAGCGCCGGGCCTTCCCGGCGGCCCGGCGGGGGAGGGCCCGCAGCGACGTGGGGGTCAGCTCCGCCTCCGCCTCGCGGCGGGCGTTCTGGCGGGCGGTCTTGATCCGGGCCTTGGTGGCGTCGTGCACCAGCGCCCGGGAGTACTCGTACATGGTGTCGTACTCGACCCGGAGCCCGTCCATCCGCGTCGAGGCCGCGCCGTGGTCGGCGCCGTCGTCGGCGAGCTCGGAGAGGCACTGCCAGACCCGGTCGGCGAGGTCGCGCAGCTGGTCGGGGATGCTCAGGTCGTCCCAGGTCAGCTTGACCCGGTGCAGCGAGACGTCGATGAAGTCGTCGACCTCGTGCCGCTCGCGGCCCTCGAGGTCGGTGTTGACGTCCAGGCCGAACGCGTCGCGGACCCGGACCATCTCGGTCCGCCAGTCGCTGAGCAGGTTCTCGTAGTGCACGAACACCCGCTTGTCCGCGCGGGACGCGCGCTCGTTGGCGAGCGCGACGTTGACCCAGCCGGCGACCAGGCCGGTCTCGCGGAACTTGCGCTGCTCCACGGACTGGTTGGCGGTGTAGTACGCGTCGCGGCTGCCCACCACCTCGGCCGGGTGCCGCAGCATGGTCAGCATCGACATGTCGATGCCGAGGTCCTCGGCGGTCTCGTGCCAGAGCTGGTGCAGCCAGAAGGTGCGCGGGTCCTTGACCACGAACTGCGGCTCGACCGCACCGCGCAGCCAGTCGTGCAGCTGCTTGCGGGCCTCGGGCCGGGTGGCCCGGCGGGCGGCCTTCTGCACCGCGGCGGGGCGGGCGTCCAGGGTGGCCACCCCGGACTCGGCCAGCAGCCGCTTGTGGAAGTCGACGACCCAGCGGGGCTCGAAGAAGCCGCGGGGGTTGGTGTCGTTCGCCTTGACCTCGGGCTGCGGGATGCCCAGCCCGAGCATCTTGAGCGTCCCGGCGACCGTGCTGGTCCCGCTCCGGCCGGACCCGGTGACGACCACCAGCCGCGGGGTCGCGTCGTCCGGGCCGTCCTGCGGCAACGTCATCGTCTCTCCTGTGCGGGGTGCAGCGGTCGCGGTCAGGCTGCAGGGTACCGCCGCGCCGGGAGCGACCGGCCACGCGCGGTCACTTGTCGATGTCGCCCACCACGAAGAACATCGACCCGAGGATCGCCACCATGTCGCTGACCAGGCAGCCGGTCAGCACCTCCGGCAGCACCGCGATGTTGTTGAACGACGCGCTGCGCAGCTTTATCCGCCACGGCGTCTTCTCGCCCCGCGAGACCAGGTAGTAGCCGTTCAGGCCGAGCGGGTTCTCCGTCCAGGCGTACGTCGAGCCCTCCGGCGGCTTCAGGATCTTCGGCAACCGGACGTTCACCGGCCCCGCAGGCAGCGAGCGCAGCCGGTCGACGCAGGCGTCCACCAGGTCGAGCGAGACCTTGATCTGGTCGAGCAGCAGGCCGAACCGCGCATGGCAGTCGCCCGCGGCCCGGGTGGCCACCCGCAGCACGCCCTCGCGGACCAGCTCGTCGTAGGCGAGGTAGGGCTCGTCGCGGCGCAGGTCGAAGTCGACGCCGGCGGCCCGTGCGATCGGCCCGGAGACGCCGTACGCGTCGATCAGCTCGGGCGTCAGCACCCCGACCCCGACGGTGCGGGCCCGGAAGATCTCGTTGCCGAAGATCAGGTCCTCGATCTGCGCGAGCCGGCTGCGGACGGCCGCCGCGGCCACCGAGGCCCGGCCGAGCCAGCCCGCGGGCAGGTCCTCCTTGAGCCCGCCGACCCGGTTGAACATGTAGTGCATCCGGCCGCCGGAGATCTCCTCCATCACCGCCTGGATGGTCTCCCGCTCGCGGAACGCGTAGAAGATCGGCGTGATCGCGCCCAGCTCGATCGGGTAGGAGCCGAGGAACATCAGGTGGTTGAGCACCCGGTTCAGCTCGGCGAGCAGGGTCCGGCCCCACACCGCCCGCTGCGGCACCTCCATGCCCAGCATCCGCTCCACCGCGAGCACCACACCGAGCTCGGAGGAGAACGCCGAGAGCCAGTCGTGCCGGTTCGCCAGCACGATGATCTGCCGGTAGTCGCGCACCTCGAAGAGCTTCTCGACGCCGCGGTGCATGTAGCCGACGATCGGCTCGCAGGCCACGATCCGCTCGCCGTCCAGGGTGAGCCGGAGCCGCAGCACGCCGTGCGTCGCCGGGTGCTGCGGGCCGATGTTCAGGACCATGTCCTGGGTGGCCAGCGTGCCCGGGGCGCCGCCGCCGCGCTCGTGGCCGGAGAAGCCGGCAGCCCCGCTGCCGACCCCGACGACCCGCTGCTCGGTCATGGCCCCGATCCTGTCACGACCGGTGCTCGCGCGGTGGTCGCGGCGCCTCACCCGCCGTCGAGCGGCTTCTGCACCACCTCGCGGTTGAGCGCGACCAGCTCGGGATGCGCCCGCAGCACGTCGACGATCTCCCGGTGGCCCAGCTCGTCGGCTCCGAAGTCCTCGACCAGCCGGCGGATCAGCGCGAGGTCGGCCTCCGTGTCGAGGGTGACCCGCAGGTCGGAGGCGTCGGGCTCCACGACGACGTCCTCGAGGCGGACACCGGGGTGGCTGCCGTCGTACAGGTACGGCGTGACGTGCTCGCGCTGCGCGGGCCGCACCGCCTCCCGGGCGGCGTCGTGCAGCGCCTGCGCGCCGAACACCTCGAAGTCGAAGCCACGCGGGAACGACCGGTGCTGCACGTTCGAGAGGTAGAGGAGCGGGTCGCCCGCGTCGAGCCAGCGGTCCACGGCCCGGGCGACCACCTCGCCGTCGATCAGCGGGCAGTCGGAGGTGACCCGGACGACCACGTCGAGACGGTGCACGAGGGCGCAGCCGTCGACGCGGTCCAGCACGTCGTCCTCGCTGCCGCGGTGCACCGGCGCGCCGAGGGACCGGGCCAGGTCGACGACCGGCTCGTCGGTGTCGTTGGTGGTGGTGGCGACGTACACGTCGAGGCCGGCCGCGGTCAGCCGCCGGACGTGGTGCTCGAGCACGGTCCGGTCGCCGAGCGGGATGAGGATCTTGCCGGGCAGCCGGGTGCTGGTCGTGCGGGCCTGGGTCACCACCCCGACCCGCGTCACGTCAGGATCCCGCGCAGCGTGTCCACGACGAGCGCCACGTCGTCGTCGGTGAGGTCGGGGAACATCGGCAGCGACAGCACCTGCTCGTAGAACCGCTCGGCGTTCGGGCACATGCCGCGGCGGTAGCCGAGCCGGGCGTAGGCCGGGTGCCAGTAGACCGGCAGGTAGTTGACCTGGACCCCGACGCCGGCCTCGCGCATCCGCGTGTAGACCTCGGCCCGCCGGCCGTCGAGCACCCGCACCGGGTACAGGTGCCAGACCGGGTTGACGTCGCCCTGCATGGCGGGGAGGGCGAGTCCGTCGAGGTCGGCCAGCGCCTCGCCGTACGCCGCGAAGACCTCGCCCCGCCGGCGCGCGAACCGCGGCAGCCGGCGCAGCTGGCTGAGGCCGAGCGCGCACGCGACGTCGCTGAGCCGGTAGTTGACCCCGAGGCGGTGCACCTCCTGGTGCCAGGGACCCTGGTCGGTCACCTCGAAGCGGTCGGGGTCGCGCACCAGGCCGATGTTGTGGAACTCGCGGACCCGCCGCGCCACGTCCGGGTCCTTGGTGACGACGGCGCCGCCCTCGGTGGTGGTCAGGTTCTTGGTCGGGAAGAACGAGAACGTCGTCACGTCGGCCAGGTCGCCCACCGGGCGGCCCCGGTAGCTGCCGCCGATCGAGTGCGCGGCGTCCGCGAGCGTCACCGCACCGACCCGGTCGGCGAGCGGCTGCAGCGCGTCGTAGTCGCACGGGTGGCCGGCGTAGTCGACGGCCGCGACGACCCGGGTGCGCTCGGTCAGGGCGGCCTCGACGGCGGCCGGGTCGATCAGCCCGGTGCCCGGGTCGACGTCGGCGAAGACCACCTCGGCGCCGGCCAGCGTCGCGCCGCTGGCCGTGGCGACGAACGTCATCGGGGTGGTCACCACCTCGTCGCCGGCGCGCAGGTCGAGCCCGGAGTACGCCGCGTGCAGGGCGGCCGTGCCCGAGGTGCAGGTGACGACGGGGTGCCCACCCGCGAGCTCGGACAGGGCCTCCTCGTAGGCGGTGACCGTGGGCCCGGTGGTGAGCCAGTCCCCGCGCAGGACGGCGGCGACCGCCTCGACGTCGTCCTCGTCGATCGACTGCCGGCCGTACGGGAGCACCCTCAGAACTCCGTCTGGAGGATCTCGGTGATCTGCTCGCGGGTGAACCACTCGTCGTTGGCGTTCGAGCGGTAGGCGAACTCGTCGGGCACCGGCACGCCGTGCGGCGGCGGGTCGTAGCCCCAGGTGGCCAGGTCGGGCTGGAGCACGTAGCGGTGGTCGACGCGCAGCGCGCGGCGACCCTCCTCCGGGGAGATCATCTCCTCGTGCAGCTTCTCGCCCGGTCGCAGGCCGACGTCGTGCATCGGCGCCCCGGGCGCGATCGCCTGGGCCAGGTCGACGATCTTCATCGACGGGATCTTCGGGACGTAGAGCTCGCCGCCCTGCATCAGGTCGAAGGAGTCGACGACGAACTCGACCGCCTGCGGCAGCGTGATGAAGAAGCGCGTGCAGCGCAGGTCGGTGATCGGCAGCGACTTGCCCTCGGCGGCCAGCTTACGGAAGTACGGGATCACCGAGCCCCGGCTGCCCATCACGTTGCCGTAGCGCACCACGGCGAAGCGGGTCGGGTACGCCGCCGCGTAGTGGTTGCCGGTGACGAAGAGCTTGTCGGCGGTGAGCTTGGTGGCGCCGTAGAGGTTGATCGGGCTGGACGCCTTGTCGGTGGAGAGCGCGACCACCTTCTTCACGCCGGTGTCGATGCAGGCCTCGATGACGTTCTGCGAGCCGACGACGTTGGTCTGCACGAACTCGAACGGGTTGTACTCCGCGGTGTCGACCTGCTTGAGGGCGGCCGCGTGCACGACGTACTCGACACCGTGCATGGCGCGCAGCAGCCGGCGCTCGTCGCGGATGTCGCCGATGAACCAGCGCAGCCGCGGGTCGTCGTCGAACAGCTGCCGGACCTCGTACTGCTTCAGCTCGTCGCGGGAGAACACCACGAGCCGCTGCGGGTCGAGGTGCTCGAGCGCGTGCCGGATGAAGGCCTTCCCGAACGACCCGGTGCCCCCGGTGACGAGGATGCTGGAACCGTGGAGGACGGACACGCTCAGCCTTCCGGTGGGACAGGGCGGCCGGGCCGCTCATGACGTTCACGTGGGTCGGGCCGACGCACGGTCGGCGCCCGCTGACGATACCCTCACGCGGGTGAGCCGGGTGCCACCGACCTCCCACGCCGGGCCGGTGCTGGTCAGCTGCGACGTCGGCCCGTCCTCCGGGGTCGGGCACCTGATGCGCTGCCTCGCGCTCGCCGAGGAGCTGCAGCACCGGGGGCTGCCGGTGGTCTTCGCCGCCGACGCCGGCTCGGTGCCCTGGGCCGCCGCGCGGCTGGAGGAGCGGTCCCTCGAGTGCCGGCCCGCGGCCACCACCCCCGACGAGCACCTGGGGCTGCTGCGCGACCTCGACCCGTGGTTGGTGGTGCTGGACTCCTACCGGCTGCCGGGGTCCGTGTACGACGCCGTCCGGGCCGCCGGACACCCGCTGCTGGCCCTCGTCGACGACGGACTGAGCGGCCGCTCGGCCGACGTGTACCTCGACCAGAACCTCGGCGCCGAGCGGGTCGACGTACCCGTGCCGGACGGGGCGGTGCGGCTGGCCGGGCTGGACTACGCGCTGATGCGCGACGACGTGGTCGCCGCGCGCGGTGCCACCCGGCCGCCCCGGGACCCGTCAGCGGCGCCGCGGGTGCTGGCGTTCTTCGGCGGCACGGACCCCTTCGGGGCTGCCCCGGTCGTCGCCGACCTGCTCGGGCGCAGCGGACGACGGTTCGACGCGACCTTCGTGTGCACCGGCGAGGCCGCGGCACGGGTCGGCGCGGTCGACGTGTCGGAGGGTCAGCGGATCGCGGTCATCGCGCCGACGCCACGGATCAGCGAGCACGTCCTGGCCGCCGACGTGGTGCTGAGCGCGGCGGGGTCCTCCGTGTGGGAGCTGATGTGCGTGGGGGCGGCGGTGGGCGTGGTGTGCGCCGCCGACAACCAGGAGCCCGGCTACGAGGCGGTCACCGCGGCCGACGCCGCGGTCGGTCTGGGCCACCTCGAGGACCTCGCGTCCGGGGCCGCCGAGGGGATCGGCCGGCTGCTGGACGACGAGCGGCTGCGCGAGCGGCTGCGCACCCGGGCCCGGTCGATGGTGGACGGCCGGGGCCGGACCCGGGTGGTCGACGAGGTGCTGCGACGGTTCGCGGGACCGGCCACCTTGCTATAAATGCCCGGTGCCGTCGCAGCCGTCCCAGAGCGCCCTCCGCAGCTTCAGCAACGTGGCGTCCACGTTCTGGGAGAAGAACACCCTCGGGTCCCCGCGCCGGGTGATCCTCGTCGAGGCGATGGCGCAGGACCTCCGCTACACGCTGCGCAACCTCACGGTGGCCAACGCGCTGCGCCGCATCGAGCCGGCCGAGCTGGTGGTCTACAGCGGCGCCGACGAGGAGTGGAACCAGGTCGTCTGGGCCTACTTCAGCCTCGAGGACCAGCTCCGCCTCGCCAACGCGTACGGCGCCCGCGACGCGTTCGACATCCACGCCGTCGTCGACGACCGGGTGGCCGGCCGGACCACCCCGGTCACGGTCGCCGGGGTCGAGCTCGGCGGGGAGCTGCCGGAGTCCGGCATCTCCCCCGACCGCTTCGAGCAGATCGTCTACGCGACCGCCTGCCGGATGGCGAAGGTGGCCCGGCTCGACGACACCGAGGAGCACCGGGCCAAGCGGCTCCAGGTCGAGGCCCGCAGCCGGGAGTTCGCCCGCGTCTACGAGGCCCTGTTCGAGAACCTCGACGTGGTCGCGCTCGTGTCCAGCCACGTCGACTACAACAACTTCGGCCTGGCCGTGGAGTCGGCGCTGCGGCACGACGTACCCGTGCTGTTCGCGCAGCCCACCGGCGGCCTGAAGGTCTACGGCCTCTGGCCCGACCAGCAGCAGCCGGGGCGACCGGTGCGCGCGGTGCTGACCGAGGAGGTGGCCGCGTTCTTCGAGTCGCACGTGTGGCGGCACCGCGACCTGCTCCGCCGGTCCGCGGAGCTGTCCGCCTGGCGGGCCCGCTCGGCGCTCGGCCGTCCGGCCTGGTGGCGCTGGCAGGGGCCGCGGGTCCAGCTGCACGGAGCCGAGGAGCGCGCCGAGATGCGACGGCACGCCGCCCGGATCACCGGCCTCGACGCGGCCAAGCCGACGGTCAGCGTGTTCAACCACGCCGTCTCCGACGCGCTCGGCACCAACATGGAGGCGTTCCCCGACCTGGGTGCCTGGTTCGAGGCGACCGCCGAGCACGCGCGCGGACGCCGCGACGTCAACTGGCTCTTCCTGGACCACCCGCGGCAGTACCTCTACGACGGGTCCGGGTTCTTCGACCGGGTCGCCGAGCGCTACGTCGACGAGCCGCACATGCGCTTCATGGCCAGCCTCGACCTCACGAAGAACATGCTCGTCGCGCTGAGCGACCTGGTCCTCACCGTCCGCGGCAGCGTCGCCAACGAGTACCCGGTGCTGGGCATCCCGGCGATCCAGACCGGCTGGTCCGAGTGGAGCCACTGCGGGTTCACCACGGTCTGCGACACCGTCGACGACTACTTCTCCGAGCTCGACGCGCACCTGAAGGGTCTGCTCGCCGGCGACGCCCTGATGACCCCCGAGCAGGTCGACCGGGCGCGACTGTGGACTTGGTTCTACCGGGCCGCGACCGACGTCCCGTCGGGCCTGGTGCAGCAGTGGCAGGTCGGCCAGGACGACACCCTGTTCGACCTGCTCTCGACCAACATGCTGCACGTGGAGTCCGACGCCGACCCCGCCTTCGCCGCCGTACGCCGGTTGTGGCGGCGCCGCGACCCGTTCCTGACCCGGGTGGACTGGACGCTCGACGCCGAGCGCCTCGCCGACAGCCTCGCGGTGGTGTCGCCGTCATGACCTACCACCTGGAGTCGCTGCACCTCGGCACCGACTTCGACCAGCCGCCGGCGGTGCTGCCGGTCCCCGGGGCCACGCGGAACGGCGACGCGCTGGCGTTGCTCGACGGGGCGGGTCGCGGCGGTCGCTTCGTGGCGCGCGCCGCGGTCGGTCCCGCGCTCGTGGGGCTGCGGGTCGACGCCCCGCGCGACGTACCTCTCCGGGTCGCGCTCACGCTCGGCGTCGACGACGCCGCGATCGGGGCCTGGGCCCGGGCGCGTGCGCTCGAGGGCGACGACCATCTCCGCGAGGAGCGCCGGCCGCGGGTGGTGGTGGTCGGGGTGAACGGCGTGCCGCGAGCCGGCGTGGTGCTCCAGCGGCTGGCGGGCGACGGGTCGAGCTCGAAGCAGCGCGCGGTGCTGGTGCTCGAGCCGGGCGACCTGCCGAACGGCGACCTGCTGACGGTCTCGCTCGAGCAGCCGGGCGGGCTGCCCGGGTGGGCGGCCGAGGACCTCCTCGAGGACGGGCTCGCCGGCGTGTCCCTGGACCGGGTGAAGGTCGACGTGCACGAGGAGCCGCTCCGGCCCTCGCTGTCGACCGGCCGCGCGCAGCAGCCTCAGCAGACCCCGTTCCCGGCGTCGGGGATGGCCGTGGTGAACCCCGCCTCGCTGGGCGGCGACCTGCGGCTGCGGGTCTGGCCCCGGCTCCGTCAGGAGCAGGCCCGCCCGCGCTCGCTCCCGTTCCGGGCGGTGTCCCGGCTGCGCAGGGGCACGCCGAGCGCGCCCGCTGCGCCCGAGCCGGCGGTCGAGGTGGACGTGCACTCCCTGGTCGACGGGTCGACCACGACGCTGCCGGCGGACCGGCACGGAGACGGCACCTTCACGGTCCGGCTGGCCGCCGCCTCGGTGCCGGCCCTGGTCCGCCCGCGCCTGCTCACCGAGCCGGACGGTGTGCTGACCGGCTGGAGCGCGCGGGTCCGGCGGCTGACCTAGCTCAGACCAGGTCCCAGCCCAGCGGCGTGCCACGGGCCACGTCGCGGGTGAAGGTCCGCCCGGACACCACGTCGAACAGGTCGGGGGCCAGCCCGCCGGCCGGCCGGATCGAGCGCACGTTGTCGGCGGTCACGCGGTCGCCGGCGCGCACGTCCGCGACGACGTACAGGCTGCGCCGGAACCGCAGCACCTCGGCCTCCGCCTCCTTCGGGCCGACCCGGCCGGTGCCCAGCGCGGCCCGGGCCGCGGCGGACTCCCGGACCAGCGCGGCCAGCTCGTCGGGCTCGAGCGAGAACGCGGAGTCGACGCCGCCTTCCGCCCGGGCCAGCGTGACGTGCTTCTCCAGCAGCGTGGCGCCCAGCGCGACCGCGGCCACCGCGACGCCGATCCCGGCGGTGTGGTCGGACAGCCCGACGTGCGTGCCGAACGCCTCGCCGAGCACCGGGATGGTGCGCAGGTTCGACTCCTCCGGAGGAGCCGGGTACGACGCGGTGCAGCCGAGCACGACGAGGTCCTCGTTGCCGGTCTCGCGAGCGGCGCGGACCGCGGCGGCGATCTCCTCCATGGAGGCCATGCCGGTGGAGATCACGACGGGCTTGCCGGTCTCCGCCATCCGGCGGACCAGCGGCAGGTCGACGATCTCCGCGGACGCCACCTTGTACGCCGGCACGTCGAGGTCCTCCAGGAAGTCGACCGCGGTCGGGTCGAACGGCGCGGAGAAGGCCACCAGGCCACGGTCGCGGGCCCGCTCGAAGATCGGCTCGTGCCAGTCCCAGGGCGTGTGCGCCTCGGTGTACAGGTCGTGGAGGGTCCGGCCACCCCACAGGTCGTGCTCGCCGGACACCCGGAAGTGCTCGTTGTCGACGTCGATGGTGATCGTGTCGGCGGTGTAGGTCTGCAGCTTCAGCGCCTGGGCGCCGCTGTCGGCCACCATGTCCACGATCTCGAGCGCGCGGCCCAGGTCGCCGTTGTGGTTGCCGGACATCTCCGCGACGACGACCGGCGCGTGGTCCGGGCCGAGCGGCACCTTGCCGAAGTCGAGCGTGCTCATCCGGGTGCTCCTTCTGTGCGGTGGTCGGCGGCGCCGTCGGTGAGGGCGGCCCGCGACTGCGACCAGCTGCGGGCGAACAGGGCCATCTGGTGGACGTCGACCCACTGCTCGTCGCGCCACACGTGCTCCCGCAGCGTGCCTTCGTGGGTGAAGCCCTCGCGGCGGTACAGCTGCACCGCCACCTCGTTGCTGGCGAGCACCTGGCAGCACAGCTTGTGCAGCCCGTGCTCGGTGAACGCGCGGTCGCACAGCAGCCGCAGCGCCGCCCGTCCGACGCCCCGCCCGCGGGACTCCGGCTCGGCGACGTACATGCCGAAGTAGGCGCGCCGGTCGGTGGCGTTGATCGCGCTGAGGAAGCACGCGCCGACGGGCCTGCCGTCGTCGGTCACCACCCAGCCGTGCCGGTCGCCGTCCTGCAGCAGCCGGGTGTACCAGGCGTTGTGCACGGTGCGCGAGATGCCGCCGTCGTCGAGCATCTGGCGCGCGACCTCGGGCGAGCTCCGCCACCGGTGCAGCAGCCACCGGTGCTCCTCGGCGCAGTCGACCAGCTCGATCACCGAACCAGCCTATGCCGCCCGATCTCTCGTAGGCTCGGCCCCGTGGACGACCTCTTCGACCCGCCCGGGAACGACTGGCAGCCGGTGTCCCCGGCGCTGGCCCGGATGCGGCACACGGTGCTGGCGGTGGGCACGGTGGTCGCCGCCCTCGTGGTCGTGGTCGGGCTGCTGCTGCTCGGGGCGCCGGTCTGGCTGCCGGTGCTGCTGCTCGTGGTGCTGCTCGCGCTGGCCGCGTGGGGCTGGGTGGTGGTCACCCGCAACGCGCGTTGGTGGGGGTACGCCGAGCGCGACGAGGACCTGTACATCAAGCACGGCGCGGTGTTCCGCGCGCTGGTCGTGGTGCCCTACGGGCGGATGCAGTACGTCGACGTACAGGCCGGCCCGCTCGAGCAGGCGTTCAAGATCGCCAGCGTGCACCTGCACACGGCCAGCCCCGGGACGAGTGCCCGGATCCCCGGCCTGCCGGCGGCGGAGGCGGCCCGGCTGCGCGACCGGCTGACCTCGCTCGGCGAGGCCCAGGCCGCGGGCCTGTGACCGACCCGCAGCCGTCGGCCCCGCCGACGCCGACCACGCCCGACCGGCCCTACAAGCGGCTGTCCCCGCTGACCCCGCTGGTGCGCAGCTTCGTGCTCGTCGTCGCGGTGGCCGCGTCGTCGTGGGACGACTTCCTGCGCGGCGACGTCGGGCCGCTGGCCTGGATCCTGCTGGCGATGCTGCTCGCCGGCGCGGTGTACGGCGCCGCGTCGTGGCTGCGCACGAAGTACTGGATCGAGGCCGACGAGCTCCGCGTCGACACCGGGGTGATCTCCCGGCAGAGCCGGCGGATCCGGGTCGACCGGCTGCAGGGCATCGACATCGCTCAGCCGTTCGTGGCCCGGCTGTTCGGGCTCGCGGAGCTGAAGATGGACGTCGCCGGCGCCGGTGACCGGGAGGGGTCGCTGGCCTACCTCCCGCTGCGCGAGGCCGAGGCGCTGCGCGAGACCCTGCTGGCCCGCCGCGACGCGGCCCGGGCCCGCCGCGCACCGGGCGACCAAGCGGAGCAGGGGCCGACCGCGATGCCGCACGCGGTTCCCGAGCACGTGCTGGCCCGGCTCGACCTCGGCCTGCTGGTGATGAGCCTGCTGATCTCGCCGGAGGCCTTCGCGTTCCTGGTCTCGGCGCTGGTCCTCGGCGGGGTGTTCGTGGTGCTCGGCAACCTGCCCGGGGCCGCGGTGGCGCTGCCGGTGTTCATCGGCTTCGTGCTCACCCAGCTGCGGCGGCTCTCGGCGTACTACGGGTTCACGGTGTCGGAGACGCCCGCCGGCCTGCAGGTACGCCGCGGACTGATCGACCGCAACACCCAGACGATCACGCTGTCCCGGGTGCAGGGCGTGGTGGTGAGCGAGCCGGTGTTCTGGCGGCGGTTCGGCTGGGCGCGGGTGGACGTGTCGGTGGCCGGCTACGGCTCGGGCGGCGGCGAGAACGGCCGCCCGGCGGTGTCCACGGTGATGCCGGTCGGCCCCCGGAACGTGGTCCTCTGGCTGGCCCGCCGGCTGCTGGAGGAGACCGGCAGCCCCGACCCGGACGAGGTGGTGCTGGTGCCTCCGCCGCCCCGGGCCCGGTGGGTGGCGCCGGTCGGCCGGCACTTCATGTCCTCCGGCGTCGGCCCGCACCTGCTGGTCAGCCGGTCCGGGTTCCTGAACCGGAGGACGCACGCGGTGCCGCACGCCCGGGTGCAGTCGCTGCAGCTGCACCAGGGTCCGTGGCAGCGGCGGCTCGGCCTCGCCGACCTGCACGTCGACTCGCCGCCGGGCCCCGTCCGGGTCCGCGCGCAGCACCGCGACGCGGCCGACGTACGCGGTCTGCTGGAGGAGGCGAACCGGCTCGCCCGGGACGCTCGGACCCGTCTGACAGGGTAGGGACGTGGTCGCCCGCGCTCCCTCCGTGCTGTCGCGGGTGCAAGCCGCCTGGCCCGTCATCGCGCCGGTGCTCGGCGTGCTCGTCCTCGGCGCCACCTGGGGCCGGCACATCCAGCCGGTGGTCGTCGTGGTGGTCGCGGTGGTGCTGGCCTTCGCGGTGCTGGCCGCGGTGCAGCACGCCGAGCTGATCGCGCACAAGATCGGCGAGCCGTTCGGCTCCCTGGTGCTCGCGGTCGCGGTGACCGTCATCGAGGTGGCCCTGATCGTCACCCTGATGGCCTCCGGCGGGAAGAACTCGGAGTCGCTGGCCCGCGACACCGTCTTCGCGGCCGTCATGATCACCACCAACGGCATCGTCGGGCTCTCACTGCTGGCCGCCTCCCGGCGGTTCGGCACGTCGCGGTTCCACGCCGAGGGCACCGGTGCCGCGCTGGCCACCGTGGTGTCCCTGGCCACCCTCAGCCTGGTGCTGCCGACGTTCACCTCCAGCGCCAGCGGCCCCCGCTTCTCCTCGGCCCAGCTGGCGTTCGCCGCGGTCATGTCCCTGGCGCTGTACGGGTTCTTCGTGCTCACCCAGACCGTCCGGCACCGCGACTTCTTCCTGCCCGTGTCGTCGCGCGAGGGCTCCTCGCACGAGCCGCTCGACGAGGACGAGCACGCCGACCCGCCGACCGCGCGGGAGGCCTGGACCAGCCTGGTGATGCTGCTCCTCGGGCTGGTCGCCGTGGTCGGGCTGGCCAAGGTCGAGTCGCCCTCGATCGAGGCCGGGGTGAAGGCGGTCGGGTTCCCGCCCACGTTCGTCGGCGTGGTGATCGCGCTGCTGGTGCTGCTGCCCGAGACGCTGGCGGCGTTCCGCGCCGCGAACCGCGACCGGGTGCAGATCAGCCTGAACCTCGCCTACGGCTCCGCGATGGCCAGCATCGGCCTGACCATCCCCGCGATCGCGGTCGCGTCGCTCTGGCTCGAGGGCCCGCTGCTGCTCGGCCTCGGCGCGGTGCAGATCGTGCTGCTCGCGCTCACCGTCGTGGTCTCGATCCTGACCGTGGTGCCCGGCCGCGCCACCCGTCTGCAGGGCGCGGTGCACCTCGTGCTCCTCGCCGCCTTCGTCTTCCTGTCCATCAGCCCATGACGTGGCGCTCGCTCCGCTGGCGCGTGTCCGCCGCCTTCGGGATCGGCTCTTCGGTCGGCGATCGGCGGCGGACCTCCCGCGCTGGTTGAGGTGCGAGCGGTTGCCGCGAGGCTCGAAACCAGGGACGTGAGGGGCGTGGGGGGCTCAGCGCTCGGTGACCAGCCACCAGAAGTCGCCGAGGCCGGCCTCGGCGGTCAGCTCGACCGCCTCCGTGGCGCGGGAGAGCGCGGCGACGTACCCGGTCGGGTCGGTGCCGGCCAGGTCCAGCGGCGGGCGGTCGCCGCTGACCCCGAGCCCGGTGAGCACGTCTCGCTGTCGGCGCAGCGTGGCGCCCACCCGGTCGGCGACCGCGTCCACGGCCACGTGCGCGGTCACGTCGCGCGACCCGTCGGGGAGTACGTCGACCTCCCGGCCGTCGCGGTAGGAGCGCAGCGTCCCGAACGGCGGCCGGGCCCCCTTGGTGTGGCCGTAGTCGACGGCGACCGCGAGGCCCCGGTTGACCCGCTCCACCACCGACGCCCACGCCGCGTCGCGGGTGCTGCCCACCTCCGCGCGGGTGCCGGGCTCGCCCGGGTCGAGCGGCCACCAGCGCTCCGCCCACTCCTGCAGCGACCCGGCCACCCGGTCGTGCGCGAGCGGGTTGCCGAGCTCCTCGCGCCCGGTGGTGGGGTCCACGTGCACCATCCGCAGCTCGCCGTCGTCGTCCACCTCGACCACGTGGCAGGGCACGTCGTCGAGCCACTCGTTCGCGACCACCAGGCCGTCCACGGCCTCGGGCAGCGCGGCCGTCCAGGCGATCCCCGAGGGCAGGTCGCGGGGTCGCGCGGCCACCTCGACCCCGAGCAGGTCGAGCCGGGGGTCGATCTCGTGCAGCGCCACCAGCAGCTCGCCGCGGCCGGCGCCGATGTCGACGACCGTGTCCAGGCCGGCCTCACGCGTCATCCGGGCGACCGCCTCGGCGAACAGCCGTGAGGCGTGCACCGAGGTACGGAAGTGGCCGGCGGGGGACTGGGTGCGGAAGAAGCCGCGCTCGCCGTACAACGCCTCGTCCCAGGCCTGCTTCCACGTGGGCAACGACGTCGGCGGCGGCACCGCGGGCATGCCCAGGGACGTCACCGCGCCAGGGTACGGGCGTGGGTGTGACCGAGCCCACCGGGGAACCAGGTGACGGCGGCGCGAGGGCGCACCTACATTTGGAGGCGTACGCATCAGCACACCGTCCGGTACCCGCCCCGCGGGACTGGAACGAAAGGCGATGAGTCCATGACCCGACCCGGGTTCCGCATCGGCGTCGTCGGCGCCGGTCGTGTCGGCGCCGTCCTGGCTGCCGCTCTCCGCTCCGCAGGCCACGAGATCTCGGCCGTCGCGGGTGAGTCCGCCGCGACCCGCACGCGCATCGAGACGCTGCTCCCCGGCGTCCACGTGGACAAGCCCACCGCGGTGTCGCGCTCCGCCGACCTGCTGCTGCTCACCGTCCCCGACGACATGCTCAGCAACGTGGTCACGATGCTCGCCGCGTCCGGGGCCATCCGGCCGGGCCAGTACGTCGTGCACACGTCCGGCAAGCACGGCCTCGCGGTGCTCGAGCCCGCCGCCCGCGTCGGCGCACGGGTGCTCGCGATGCACCCGGCGATGACGTTCACGGGCACCGACCTCGACCTCGAGCGGCTGCCCGGCTGCATGTTCGGCGTCACCGCCACCGACGAGACCCGCGCCCTCGCCGACCGGCTGGTCGCCGACCTCGGCGGCACCGTGGTCCGGGTCCCCGAGGACAAGCGGGTGCTCTACCACGCCGGCCTCGCGCACGGCGCCAACCACCTGGTCACGCTCGTCGCGCAGTCGATGGACCTGCTCCGGGCCTCCGGCGCCACCGACCCTGCGGCCACCCTGCGCCCGCTGCTCACCGCCGCGCTCGACAACGCGCTGTCGTACGGCGACGCCGCGCTCACCGGGCCGATCGTGCGCGGCGACGTGGAGACCGTCCGCGCGCACCTCGCCGACATCGCGGCCACCGCACCGGCCACGCTCGACTCGTACGTCGCGATGGCCCGCGCCACCGCGCGGCGGGCGGTGCCCGACGGCCGGCTGCTGCCGATCCGCGCCGCGAAGCTCGAGCGGATCCTCGACGACGCCGTGGCCACCGCGCGCTCCGGCGGGTCTC
>JABFXA010000410.1 GCA_013361955.1 Nocardioidaceae bacterium | reverse complement strand
GGGCGCCCGCCGAAACGCGCCGCGGACCCGGCCGAGGAACCCGGCGCGCCGGAGAACGAGCCCGGCTGAGGCCGCGCCCTCCCTCCGATTCCGAGCCCTCCGCGTCCGAGCCGTCCGCGTCCGGGCCGTCAGCTCTTCCCGCCGCCGATCTGCACGATTTTCACGCAGCGGCACGGGTTCTGCGCCGCGGCCCGGACCAGGCGCAGGCCGACCACGGGGTCGAACGAGACGATCTGCAGCGGCACCGGGCTGGTGCGGCTGTAGACCTCGAGGTTCTCGTCCCAGTTCTGCGCGACGTAGTACATCGGGTCGAGGGCCTTGCGAGCGTCCTGCTTCTCGGAGGCGACGAGCGGCATGTCGGCGACGTACTTCTCCAGCGTGCCGAGCTGGTGGTTGAGCACCGCGGCCTGCATGGTGACCAGGGCGTTCTGCCACGCCGTGCGGCTGGCTCGCAGCACGACCATGGTGAACTTGCCGTTGCCGAGCAGCTTGCGGCGCTGCATGGACATGAGTTCGCTCTGCGCGGGGCTGACGATCAGGCCGTCGGCCCAGACCTTGCCCCACGTGTTGTCCGGCGCCGGCCGGTTGTCGCGGAGCTCCGGCTTGCCGAAGCTGATGCCGCCCGCGAGCAGGACACCCGCGAGGGCCGCCGCCACGGCCACGGTCCCCCGGGCCGCCCACCGGCCCCGCGTGCCGAGCCGGTCGGCCTTGTCGCGCGCTACACGCGGCAGCGGCAACCGGCTTCGGGAGATCAGCATGCCGGCGCCGCCGAGGCCGATCAGCACGGTGACGAGCCAGGCGTAGAGCAGTTTCTCCAGGTAGTACGACGACTCGCCGATCTCCGTCCGCTGGTACACCCACAGCCCGAGCGCCACCACGGCCGCCGCGGCGACCTGGATCCCCATGAGTCTCTGGGTGGGCGACCGCCGGGCCCGCGACACCGCCAGGTACAGCACGAACACCGCCGTCGCCGCCGCGAGTACACGCCGGGGCGCCCGGATGATCGGCCCCCACAGCAGCAGATGCGACGACGCGTTGAAGTCTCCCGCCAGGCGCGGCACCACGATCGGCACCAGCACGAGGGGCACGACGACCGCGCAGGTCACGGCCACGGGCAGCAGACGGCGCCGCAGGCGGGCGCGGACCGCCCACATGGTGGCGGCGGCCCCCAGGGCGAGCGCGGGCGCGTACAGCGGGTAGGTGAACGCGACGCCGATGAGTGCCAGGCCGACCAGCACGGTCTGTTCGACCGGCCGGTCGGGGTAGCGCACCAGCAGCGCGATGGCGAGGACGGTGAAGAACAGGCCGAGCACCTGCGAGTCGAAGCCGTACCAGACCGACGTGGTCATGACCCCGGTGGCGAGGAACGCGCCGATGGCGGACAGCGCCAGCGCGCCGCGCCAGCCGCGGGCGCGGTGCCCGGCGACCCAGCGGGCCGCCCAGACGGTGGCCAGGACGAACGCGCCGTAGCCGAGCAGCAGGAGCGAGTAGTAGCGGTGGGCTTCCGCCACACCGTTGCCGGGCGCGGCGCCGTTCATCCGGAACGAGTCGGCGAGGGCGTACAGGAAGTGCGCCCCGTTGGGGTAGTTGGTGGCCATGCCCGACACGAGGATCTGCTTGGTGTGGCCGGGGTCGAGGAAGGCGTAGCCGTCGATCTGCCGGATGGCGTCGAACAGGCTGAATTGGCGCAGCCGGTCGCCCGTGTCGTTGCCCGCGAAGTAGCCGAGGCGTTCCACCAGCGGCCGCGTAACCGTGGGCCACGCGGTCGTCAGCCACGCCGCGAGTCCGGCGCCGGCGACCGCGAGGTCGGTGCCGTACACCCGGGTCGGCAGGGTCGGCTTGCGGCGCAGCGTCCACGCGGCGGCGACCAGCAGCGTGAACGCGAACCCCGCGACGGGCACGGGGTGCAGCCCCCACGGCCACACGGAGAACAGCAGTCCGCCGATGAGGGCCGCGCCCGCGATCGCGCCGGCCGCGATCACGAGCCGGTCGAGGAGTCCCCCGCCGGGGCGCAGCAGGCTCGCGGTGGCCGCGACGACGAGGGCGGGCAGCACCAGGTCGGCGTGGGCGAGGTGGGCGAGCGCGGTCACTGCCCAGGCCGCGGCGAGGGC
>JABFXA010000220.1 GCA_013361955.1 Nocardioidaceae bacterium | reverse complement strand
GGGAGGCGGCCCCGACGCCCGCGGCGACCAGGACGGCCACGCCGGCCCAGAACCGCCAGTCGCCGAGGGCGAGGTAGGCGTATCCGACCGCGGGCACCGTCCACACCACCCGCGGCAGGACCGGTCCGCTCGGCTCCAGGAGCCACGGGTCGGGGAGTGGCTCGGCGTCGCCCTGCGTGCGGATGCCGTCGAGGCCGACGGAGACGATCCGGTGGGTGACGGTGCCGTCCGTGCCGGAGCCCGGCGGCGGGCGGAACGTGATCACGTCATCGGCCCGCAGGTCGTCGACCGGGACCGGCCGCTCCAGCACGAGCGACCCGCGCCCGATGCTGTCGGGCCGGTCACCGGCCATCGAGCCCCCGCTCACCACGTAGCGCTCCAGCCCCAGGCCGGTCGGCAGGAGCACCAGGACGCTCACCGGCGCGACCACCGCGACCAGGAGGAGCAGGCGTCCCCACGGCGTGGTCGACCGGCGGTGCGGCGAGGTGATGATCTCCATGGGGTCTCCGAGACGCGCTGCGAGGTGGTGCGACACCGGTGCCGGCCGGTGGTCGGCCCGGTCGTCGCGATGGGTCGCGGACGTCCCCCCGGTCCGGTTGCCCAGGGCTCGAGCGTAGTGGGAGCCGACCCCCGCCCCGTCCACAGCACGGCCAAGGGATCGCAACGGATGGGTAACGTCGAGCGGGCGGGCCGGTCGCCCCGGTCAGGGCATGACCTCGAACAGGTCGCCCTGGTCGGCCACCCGGTCGAGCACCTCCTCGAACCGCAGCTGATGCAGCTCCAGCGGGTCCTCGGCGCCCGCCTCCACCTCGGCCCAGGTCAGCGGAGCGGCCGCCGTCGGGACCTCGCGGCCGCGCAGCGAGTACGGCGAGACCGTGGTCTTCGACCCCGCGTTCTGGGACCAGTCGAGGAACACCTTGCCGGTGCGGCGCGCCTTCGTCATGGTCGCGGTCACCAGCCGCGGGTTCGCGCCCTGCAGCTCCTCGGCCACCTCCTTCGCCAGCGCCGAGGACTCGTCGGGGTCGAGGCGCTCCGGCAGGGCGGCGTACAGGTGCAGGCCCTTGGAGCCGCTCAGCACCGGGCGGGCCGTGAGCCCCCGGGCCTCCAGCTCCTCGCGGACCATCAGCGCGACCGTGCAGCACTCGTGCAACCCGGCGGGCTCGCCGGGGTCCAGGTCGATCACGAGCCGGTCGGCACCCTGCACCCGGCCCCGGCGGTCGACGGTCCACTGGTGCACGTGCAGCTCGAGCGCCGCGAGGTTGACCAGCCAGGTCAGCGTGGCGAGGTCGTCGACGACGGGGAAGACGAGGGTGTCCCCGTTGCGGGAGGGGCCGCGGGTGCCGGTGGTCGGGACCTCGGCGGTGCGCACCCACGACGGCGTGCGGACCGGGACGTTCTTCTCGAAGAAGCTGCCCTCCTGGACGCCGTGCGGCCAGCGGATCCGGGTCACGCAGCGGCCGGCGAGGTGCGGCAGCAGCACGGGCGCGACCTGCGCGTAGTAGTTGAGCACCTCCCCCTTCGTCGTACCGGTGCGGGGGTAGAGGACCTTGTGCAGGTTGCTGATCGTCAGCGTGCGCCCGCCGACGTCCACCCGGACCTCCTCGCGCTCCCCCTGGGACCCGGCCACGTCAGCGGCCGATCGCGATCACGGGGCGCTGCGCCGGGTCCAGCCGGCCGACGACGCGGCGCAGGAACCACGCCGGCGCGCTGACGCAGCCGGCGGTCGCCCCCGACCCGTTGACGTGCAGGAAGATCCCGGCGCCGCGGTGGCGGACCTGGGAGCGGTTGAAGCTCGTGACGACCGACCACTCGTACTGCCCCGGGTAGTCGCGCAACCGCTCGGAGGAGTTCTCGTCGCTCGCGGGCAGCCACCACCGGAAGCCGCCCTGGCGCCTGTTGCGGTAGCGGTTGTAGTAGGGCGAGGCGTTGTCCTCCACCCAGTAGTCGCCGGCCCGGACCCGCCGGTAGGGCAGCGCGCCGCCCCCGTCACCGCGGTGGGTGCCGAAGACCGAGATCAACCCGTAGGTGCCCAGCGGCGTGGTGCCGCTCCCCTGGTGCCGCCGGCTGCCGACCACCAGGCCGCCGTACCCCGTGCGTCCGTCCCTCGCGCGCATCGCCGCCTGC
>JABFXA010000419.1 GCA_013361955.1 Nocardioidaceae bacterium | reverse complement strand
CGTGTGCTCTTCCGATCTACGCGCGCGGGCTCGGCCGGCGGGGAGACCTGCTTCTCGGTGGTGGCGTGCCGGGCCGGGACCGCGAGGCGGAGCACGTCGGATCGGGTGCCGGCGTAGCGCGCGGCGACCAGGCCGGAGAGCCGGGCGACCGCGGCGGAGAGCACGGGCTCGGCGCTGACCGCGCGGCGCAGCGGGGCCAGCCGGCCCTCGTGGTCGCTGCGCTCGACCCGCTCGAGCACGAAGCCGTCGACGTCCTGGCCGGCGAAGCGCACCTTGACCCGGGCGCCGGGCACCACCTGCTCGTGCATCTTCGCAGGGACGAGGTAGTCGAAGGGCCGGTCGAGGTGCGCCAGCGGGACGTCGACCAGCACCCGCGCCACCGGGCGCTCCGGGGCCGTCTCGACCGGCGTGGAGGCCTGCCGGTCGGCCCGTGCCTTCGCCTCCCGGGCCCGGGCACGCGCGAGGTCGGGCATCAGCGCGAGCTGGCCCTCGTCGTCGGGTCGGGTGTCGTCCGGCACCGCGCCAGTCTCTCAGCCGGCACCGTCCGTCCCCGGATCGGCCGAGCGGCTGTGGACGGGGGTGGCATCCGGTTGGATGTGGACATGACCCGGCTCGACTGGCCCGCGTGCGAGAACGTCCGCGACCTGGGCGGGCTGCCCGCCGCCGCCGGTCGGATCCGGGACCGCACGCTGGTGCGCTCCGACTCGCTGACCCGGCTCGACGACGGCGGGTTGGCCGCGATGCGGGCGTACGGCGTCGGCCGGGTCGTCGACCTGCGCGCCGAGGCCGAGACCGTGGACCCCCCGCACCCGCTGGCCGGGACCGACGCCTACGTCAACGTGCCCTGGGTCGACGTCTCGCTCGACGGCGGCGCCGGGCTGGTGGACTTCTACCTCGGCAGCCTGGGCAGCAACGCCGACCGGGTGGCGACCGCCGTCCGTGCCTTCGCCGACGCGCCGCCCGGCCCGGTGGTGGTGCACTGCGCGGTCGGCAAGGACCGCACCGGGATCGTGGTCGCGATGCTGCTGGCGCTGGCCGACGTGCCCCGCGAGGCGATCGTCGCCGACTACGTGCTCAGCGAGACGATGCTGCGCCTGGAGGAGCTGTTCGCGACGCTCGACGCGGAGACGCGGGCCCGGGCGGAGCGCTTCGCCCGCTCCGCGCCCGAGACGATCGAGGCGTTCCTGGACCGTCTCGACGCCGCGCACGGCGGCGCGGAGGCGTACCTGCGCGCCGCCGGCCTCACCGACGCCGAGCTGGCCCGGGTCCGCGACCGCCTCGTCGAGCCGGTCGCTGGTTGAGGAGCGACGGGGGCGACCCCTCGTCTCCCGCGTGACTGGTTTCGCGGCTCGCGCCTCAACCAGCGCATGTTCGGTCTGCGTCCGCACGCCTATCGACCGTCGCGAGCGTCGTCCCAGGGTCCGATGGCACGGCGGAGGAGGGAGGCGGGGCGGGCCCCGTCGACCGACGACAACGCAGCCAGCGGGCCGCTGGGGCGGCACGGGGCAGGTCGATCAGACGCCGGCGGCCTTCTTGAGCGCGTCGACGCGGTCGGTGCGCTCCCAGGTGAAGTTCGGCAGCTCCCGCCCGAAGTGGCCGTACGCCGCGGTCTCGGCGTAGATCGGGCGGAGCAGGTCGAGGTCCTCGATGATCGCGGCCGGGCGGAGGTCGAACACCTCGAGCACGGCCTTCTGGATCGTCGGGACCGGGACCGTCTCGGTGCCGAAGGTCTGCACGTAGAAGCCGACCGGCTGCGCCTTGCCGATCGCGTAGGCGATCTGCACCTCGCAGCGCCGGGCCAGGCCCGCGGCGACGATGTTCTTGGCCACCCAGCGCATCGCGTACGCCGCGGAGCGGTCCACCTTCGACGGGTCCTTGCCGGAGAACGCGCCGCCGCCGTGACGGGCCATCCCGCCGTAGGTGTCGACGATGATCTTGCGGCCGGTCAGGCCGGCGTCGCCCATCGGGCCGCCGACCTCGAAGCGCCCGGTCGGGTTGACCAGCAGCCGGTACCCGTCGGAGGGGATGTCGAAGCTGGCCAGCACCGGGTCGACGACGTGCTTCTGGATGTCCGGGGTCAGCATCGTGTCCAGGGAGATGTCCTTGGCGTGCTGGGTGGACACCACCACGGTGTCGACGCGGACGGCGCGGTCGTCGTCGTCGTACTCGATGGTGACCTGGGTCTTCCCGTCGGGACGCAGGTAGGCCATCGTGCCGTCCTTGCGGACCGACGAGAGCCGCTCGGCGAGCCGCTGGGCCATCGTGATCGGCAGCGGCATCAGCTCGGGGGTGTCGTCGCAGGCGTAGCCGAACATCAGGCCCTGGTCGCCGGCGCCCTGCTTGTCCATCGGGTCGACCGAGCTCTCGGCGCGCGCCTCGTGGCCGGTGTCGACGCCCATCGCGATGTCGCCGGACTGGCCGCCGATCGCGACCATCACGCCGCAGCTGTGGCCGTCGAAGCCCTTGGTGGAGGAGTCGTAGCCGATGTCGAGGATGCGCTGCCGGACCAGCGACTTGATGTCGACGTAGCCGGTGGTGGTCACCTCGCCCGCGACGACGACGACGCCGGTGGTGAGCAGCGTCTCCACGGCCACCCGGCTGTGGGCGTCCTGCTCGAGCATGGCGTCCAGGACGGTGTCGCTGATCTGGTCAGCGATCTTGTCCGGGTGCCCCTCGGTCACGGACTCGGAGGTGAAAAGGCGTCCTGCCACGTCGTTGTACTCCTTCGCGCGTCGGCTCGCGCCATCGTCTCGGAAACTCGGAGAAAGATAACCCGGCGCGGAGACTATCCTGCCGCCGTCTCGAACCGGGCCACGACCCGGTCCCACACCACGTGGGCCAGGGCCGTCTTGGTGCCGCGCGGCACCGGCGTCGAGCCGCCGTCGGCGTCGAGCACGACCGCCTCGTTGTCGGTGCTGCCGAAGACCTGCCCCCCGCTGACGTCGTTGACCACGAGCAGGTCACAGCCCTTGCGGGCCAGCTTGGCGCGGCCCAGGTCGAGCACGGAGCCGTGCGCGTCGCCGGTCTCGGCGGCGAAGCCGACGATGACCGCCCCCGGGCGGGTCCGGTCGTGCGAGATCTCGGCGAGGATGTCGGGGTTCTGCTCCAGCGCGAGCGTCGGCGCGGAGCCGTCGTCGGCCTTCTTCATCTTGGTGTCGCTGACCGAGCGGGGCCGGTAGTCGGCGGGCGCGGCCGCCATCACCACCGCGTCGGCGGTCGGGGTGGCCGCGAGCACCGCGTCGCGCAGCTCGGCGGTGGACTCGACGCGGACCACCTTGACGCCGGCCGGGTCGGGCAGCGTCACGTTCGCGGCGACCAGGGTGACCTCGGCGCCGCGGGCGGCCGCGGTGCGCGCGAAGGCGTAGCCCTGCAGCCCCGAGGACCGGTTGCCCAGGAAGCGCACCGGGTCGAGGTACTCCCTGGTGCCGCCCGCGGTCACCAGCACGTGCCGGCCGGCCAGGTCCTGCGGCTGCCCGGGCCGGGCCAGCAGGTCGCGGGCCACCTCGAAGATCTCCGCCGGCTCGGGGAACCGACCCTTGCCGGTGTCGGCGCCGGTGAGCCGGCCCTCCGCGGGCTCCATCACCAGGCTGCCGCGGTGGCGCAGGGTGGCGACGTTGTCCTGGGTGGCCGGGTGCTCCCACATCTCGGTGTGCATCGCGGGCACGAACAGCACCGGGCAGCGGGCGGTGAGCAGGGTGTTGGTGAGCAGGTCGTCGGCCAGCCCGTGCGCGGCCTTGGCGAGCACGTCGGCGGTGGCCGGCGCGACCAGGACCAGGTCGGCGGTCTGCCCGATCCGCACGTGCGGGACCTCGTGCACGCCCTCCCACACCTGGTCGGAGACCGGCTTGCCGCTGAGCGCCGCCCAGGTGGGCGCGCCGACGAAGCGGAGCGCCGCCGCGGTGGGGACGACGGTCACGTCGTGGCCGGACTCGGTGAGCCGGCGCAGCAGCTCGCAGGCCTTGTACGCCGCGATGCCGCCCGTCACGCCGAGCACCACCCGGGGGCGCGCCGACGAGGCGGCCCGCGGCGCCTCGGGGTCCACCCCGGGGGCCGTCGGGCCGCGGTCAGCCATGCCGGGTGCGGCTCAGGACTCGGTCGACTCGCCGGACTCGGCGGCGGCCGCCTCTGCCTCGGGGTCGATGTCCTCGCAGGTCAGCAGGTCGTCGTTGATCTCGCGGAGCGCGATCGACAGCGGCTTCTCCTGCACGTGGGTGTCGACCAGCGGGCCGACGTACTCCAGCAGGCCCTCGCCGAGCTGGGAGTAGTACGCGTTGATCTGGCGCGCACGCTTGGCGCTGTACAGCACCAGCTTGTACTTGGAGTCGGTCTTGGTCAGCAGCTCGTCGATCGGCGGGTTCGTGATGCCCTCGGCGACCGGAGTGTTCGCAGACACGGATGACACGGGTGACAGCCTCACAGGTCGGGGAACGAGAAAGGGGCCGGGCTCTGAACAGCTCAGGTGCCTACTGACCCACCATCAAGGCTACCAACTCTTCGGCCGCATCGTGAACTTCGGTGTTCACCACGGTGACGTCGAACTCGGTGACCGCGGCCAGCTCGTCGCGGGCGGTCTGCAGCCGGCGGTCGCGCTCCTCCTGGCTCTCGGTGCCCCGGCCGACCAGCCGGCGGACCAGCTCGTCCCACGACGGCGGGGCGAGGAACACGAACAGCGCCCCGGGCATGGTCTCGCGCACCTGCCGGGCGCCCTGCAGGTCGATCTCCAGCAGCGCCGGTCGGCCGTCGGCGAGCGCCTGCTCCACCGGGCGCCGCGGGGTCCCGTAGCGGGCGGCCCGGTGCACCACCGCCCACTCGAGCAGCTCGCCGTCGTCGACCATCCGGTCGAACTCGTCGTCGCTCACGAACCAGTAGTGCGTCCCGTCGACCTCGCCGGGACGCGGCGGGCGCGTGGTGGCCGAGACGGAGATCCAGATCTCCGGGTGGTGCTCGCGGACGTACGCCGCGACCGTGCCCTTGCCGACCGCCGTGGGGCCCGCCAGGACCGTGAGCCGGCCCTGTCGTCCACTCATCCGGTCAGCGCGCCCCGAACTCGCGCTCGAGGGCCGCGATCTGGTTCGCGCCCAGGCCCCGCACCCGGCGACTCTCGGAGATGTTCAGCCGCTCCATCATCTGGCGCGCGCGGACCTTGCCGAGGCCGGGCATCGACTGCAGCAGGTCGAGCACCCGCATCTTGCCGATGACGTCGTTCTCCTGGCCCTGCTTGAGCACGTCGACGATCGAGGCGCCGGAGTGCTTGAGGCGGTTCTTGATCTCCGCCCGTTCCCGCCGCGAGGCTGCCGCCTTCTCCAGGTTCGCCTGACGTTGTTCCGGCGTGAGCCGCGGCAAAGCCACTGTGTCCCCTTGGTCCGCTCTGAAGTCGTGCGCTCGGATGCGTCGCACGCGGGAAGTCTGTTCGCAATCTAGCCATCCATGCTGGTGAGCCGCAATCTGACCGGGCGGTGGCGCCGGACGCGCTCACCCGCCCCGCGTACCGCCGAGCCCGCCGCCGAGGTCGACCTTGCACACGTCGAGCGCGTGCTGCTCGATGCTCTGCCCGGCCTGCTGGACCCGGGTGCTGGACAGCTCGCCGGCCGCCTGCTGCACCGCGCGGTACTGGCCGGTGGTCACGCCCGCGGGCTTCCTGCCGCCTTGGAACTGCGAGAGCTTGGCACCGGTGGCGTCGACGGCGTCGACCAGGTCCTGGATCGCGGTGACCAAGGTGTCCCACTCGCCCGAGATGTCGTCCGGGGCCTCGTCGCGCAGCCCGGCGAGCAGCGTGACGGTGCGGTGCAGGTCACCCTGCGCCGCCTGCCCGGTGAGCTGCTTCTTGTCGTCCTTGAGCGATGCGCAGTACGACTCGGTGGAGCTGGTGCACGAGGTGAGCCCGGTCGCGAGCAGCGCGACCAGCAGGACGGCCAGGACGCCGCTACGCACGCAGCCCCCGGCGACGCAGCAGCGGATCGATGCTCGGCGCCCGGCCGCGCACCGCGGCGAACGCCTCGAGCGGGTCCACGGTGCCGCCGACCGAGAGCAGCCGCTGCCGGAACCGGTCGCCGTTGCCGCGGACCAGGCCGCCGTTCTCGGTGAACCAGCCCACCATGTCGGCGTCGAGCACCTCGCTCCACAGGTAGGAGTAGTAGCCGGCGTCGTACCCGCCGGCGAAGACGTGCGCGAAGTAGCCGCTGCGGTAGCGCGGCGGCACCAGCGCGGACCGTACGCCGTGCCGGGTCAGCGCCTCGTTCTCGAAGCTCTCCACGTGGTCCGCGTCGACCGTGTCGTGCGTGGACAGCCGGTGCCACTCCTGGTCGAGCAGCGCGGCGCCGAGCATCGCGACCGTGTCGAAGCCCTGTCCGTGCGACTGCGACGCGATCAGCCGGTCGACGACGTCCTGCGCCAGCGGCTCGCCGGTCTCGTGGTGCAGCGCGTAGCCGGCCAGCACCTCCGGGTGCCAGGCCCACATCTCGTTGACCTGCGAGGGAAACTCGACGAAGTCGCGCGGCACCGACGTGCCCTGCAGCCGAGGGTAGTCGACCGCCGAGAACAGCCCGTGCAGCGCGTGCCCGAACTCGTGGAACCCGGTGCGCACCTCGTCGATGGTCATCAGCGCGGGTTGCCCGGCCGGTGGCTTCGGGACGTTGAGGCAGACCACCACGACCGGCTTCGTGCCGAGCAGCCGCGACTGACCGACGAACTCGTCCATCCACGCGCCGCCCTGCTTGGTGGGCCGGGCGAACCAGTCGCAGACGAACAGCCCGATCGCGGTGCCGTCCTCGTCGAAGACCTCGTAGACGCGTACGTCGGGGGCGTAGACCGGCAGGTCGCGCCGTTCCTGGAACGTGAGGCCGTAGAGCCGGGAGGCAGCGACCAAGATCCCGACGTGCAGCACCCGCTCGAGCTCGAAGTACGGGCGCAGCGCGTCGGTGTCGACGTCGTACGTCGCGGCCTTGTCCTGCGCGGCGTAGTAGGCCCAGTCCCACGGCTGCACCGGCTCGTCGATCCCGTCGGCGCGCATCAGCTCCTCGATGCGCGCCCGCTCGCCGTCGAGGTTCCGCATCGCCGGCTCGGCCATCTCCCCCAGCGTGGACAGCACCGCGTCCGTGCTGCCCGCGGTCTGGTCGGCCACGACGTACGCCGCGTGGTCGTCGTACCCGAGCAACGCGGCGCGCTCGGCCCGCAGCGCGGTGATCCGGCTGACCAGCTCGCGGGTGTCGTTGTCGTTGCCGCGGGTGCCGCGGGAGGTCGACGCCTCGTGCAGGCGGCGGCGCAGGTCGCGGTTGCGCAGCGAGAGCATCGCCGGCTGGATCGTGGGCAGGGACAGGGTGAGCAGGAAGCCGTCCTTGCCGGCGGCCTCGGCGGCGCTCGCCGCGGACTGCACGACGCTGTCCGGCAGGCCGTCGAGCTCGGCCCGGTCGGTGACCTGCACGGCCAGGTCGTTGGCCTCCGCGAGCACCTTGTTGGAGAACTCGGTGGTCAACGAGGTGATCTGCACGTTGAGCCCGCGCAGGGTGTCGCGGTCGCCCTCGGGAAGGGCGGCGCCGGCGCGGACGAAGTCGAGGTGGTAGCGCTCGACGACCCGCACCTGCTCGGGCGTGAGCCCGTCGCCACGGCCGGCGTGCACCGCCGCGACCCGCTCGAACAGCCGGCCGTCGAGCAGGATCTCGTCGTGGTGCTTGGCGATCAGCGGTGCGAGCTCGGTCTCGAGCGCCTGCATCTCGGGGGTGGACATCGACGCGGCCAGGTTGCCGAACACCCGGTGGAACCGCCGCAGGATGCCGCCGGAGCGCTCCAGCGCCTCGATGGTGTTCTCGAACGTCGGGGCGGCCGGGTCGGTGGCGATCGCCTCGACCTCGGCCCGCTGCTCGTCGACGCCCGCGTCGAACGCCGGACGGTAGTGCTCGTGGCCGATCGCGTCGAAAGGTGGGAACGCGTACGGCAGGGAGCTCGGTGCGCTGAAGGGGTTCTCCTGCATGGGGACTTTCTACACGGGGGCGTGGTGGGCTCGGCGACGGGCTCAGGCGAGGGCGGAGAAGGTGTCGATCGCACGCAGCGCCGCGGTGTGCAGGGCCGCCCGGTCGGGGCCCTCGGCGAGCACCTCGCGGGAGCTCGACGGCAGCACGTGCGCGGCGGCGCTGCCGAACACCCGGCGTACGTCGTCGACGGTGCCGCCCTGCGCGCCGATGCCGGGCACCAGCAGCGGGCCGTGCACGTCGAGGTTCTCGGCGGTCACGTCGGCGGGCAGGTCGACGGTGGCGCCGACCACCGCGCCGATCGACCCGAGCGGCTCGGCGCCGGTGTTGCGGGTGGCGATCGCGTCGAGCACCACCGCCGCCACCGTGCGGCCGTCGCGGGTGGTGGCGTGCTGCACCTGCGGCCCCTCGGGGTTGGAGGTGAGCGCGAGCACGAAGACGCCGGCGTCGTGGGCGAGGGCGGTGTCGAGCACCGGGTCGAGCGAGCCCGTCCCGAGGTACGGCGAGACGGTGATCGCGTCGACGTGCAGCGGGGAGTTCTTGTCGAGGTACGCGTCGGCGTACGCCTGCGAGGTCGAGCCGATGTCGCCCCGCTTGACGTCGAGCAGCACCAGGGCGCCGAGGTCGTGGGCGGCCCGCACCACCTGCTCCAGGACCGCGATGCCGCGCGAGCCGTGCCGCTCGAAGAACGCCGACTGCGGCTTGACCACGGCGACCGTGCCCGCCATCGCCTCGACGGCGGTGAGCGCGAACTTCTCCAGTCCGTTCACGGAGTCGGTGAGCCCCCACGCGTCGAGCAGCCGCGGGTGCGGGTCGATGCCGACGCAGAAGCGCCCCCGCCCGTCGATCGCGTCGTGGAGCCGGCTGCCGAACGTCATGTGTTCCTCCCGTGGTGGTGCGTCTGGTGCGCGGCGCCGACCGCGTCGGCCGCGGCGGCGAAGCCGTGCCGCACCAGCGCCTCGTCGAGCTCCGCGGTGACCCGGGCGGTCGCGGACGGGTCGCCGAGCAGCACGGTGCCGAGCTGCACGGCCGTGGCACCGGCGGCGAGCGTGGCGAGGGCGTCGGCGCCGGTGCGGATGCCGCCCACGCCGACCAGGGGCACGTCGGGATGCGCGCGGTGCACGTCCCACACCGCGGCCAGCGTCAGGGGGTGCACGGCGGGTCCGCTGAGCAGCCCC
>JABFXA010000144.1 GCA_013361955.1 Nocardioidaceae bacterium | reverse complement strand
AGAAGACGAGGGTGACCACGGAGAAGAGGAAGTTGGCGAACAGGTCCGCGCCGCTCGGCTGCCACAGCAGCGCCCAACCGGCCACCGGCACCAGGTTGATCACACTGACCGCCGCCAGCGACCACCGCATGCGCAGCGTCATGAAGCACTGGGGGATCAGAGCGAACGCCATCAGCCGCGTCTCGCCCACCAGCACGGCCGACGGCAGGAACAGCGCTATCGCCGCGGCGAGATAGCGCAGTGCCTGCCCCTGGTCCGGCGGGTCCTCCTGGAGCAGCGGGCGCCCCACGACCGCATACCAGGGCACCAGCGGGACGAGCAGTGCCGCCGCGACCGCACGGACCGGGAATCCCGGGTGGGCCGCGGCGAGCACGAAGACCAGGGTGGCCGCCCAGGCGACCGCGAAGTACCCGTCCCAGAGCCGGATCGTCCGGTCCCAGGCGTGCTCCCCACGGGCCGCACCTGGACGGTTCACCCGTCGCGCCGGGTCTTCCAGCGGAAGGTCAGCAGACACAGCACCAATCCTCCGACGCACCAGGCGGCCAGCACCAGCGCGACCTTCCCGAACTCCCAGCTCCCGGCCTGCTCCAGGACCCGCGCGGAATCCGGCAGGAACACGCCCCGAAGACCCTGGCACAGCCATTTCAGCGGGAACAGGGCACCGATGTTCAGCATCCAGTCCGGGATGGTGCCGATGGAGATGTACACGCCGGAGATGAACTGCAGGACCAGGAACGGCAGTACGACCACGGAGCTCGCGCTCTTCGCCGACTTGGGCACCGAGCTGATCGCGATGCCGAGCAGCGCGCACGCGGTCAGTCCCAGTACGAAGATCCAGGCGAAGTCGAACCACCGGGACGCGTCCGAGGGCAGGTCGACGCCGTACAAGGTGGTGCCGACGAGGAGGAGGATCGCCGTCTCGACGACACCGGTGAACAGAACCAGCCAGATCTTGCCCAGGAAGTACGCCGACGGAGGCATCGGTGTGCCGCGCAGCCGGCGCAGCACCTTCTCGTCCCGTTCCACCGCGATCGAGATGCCCAGCGACTGGAAGCTGGTCGACATGATGCCGGAGGCCATCATCGCGGGAACGTACAGCTGGGAGGCGGTGACGCCGGAGCCATGGACGTCGTCGTGGAAGATCGACGCGAACAGGAACAGGAACACGACCGGGAACGCGAACGTGAACACCACCTGGTCGCGCTGCCGGAAGAACTGCTTGATCTCCAGCGCGCCGCGGCGCAGGCCCAGCCCCCAGGCTCCCGGCAGCCGCTGGGCGGGCGCCTCGGCCCTGGTCCGGACGGCGGTCGTCGTCATCACATGTCCTCCTGTCCGGTCAGCCGGAGGTAGACGTCCTCCAGGGTGGGGCGGGCCACTCGCAGGCCCGGGATCTCGCCGTCGAAGCGGCGCATGAGCTCGGCGACCGTCCTGGTCGGGGTGTCCGTGCGCTCGGTGCGGGTGACGCCGTCCGGCTCGGTCCACTCGACGGTGGCCTCCGTGCCGTACCGCTCCCGCAGGGCGGCGGGCTCGCCCTCGGCCACGACCTGCCCCTTGGCGACGACGGCGAGCCGGTCGGCGAGCGCCTCCGCCTCCTCCAGGTAGTGCGTGGTCAGCAGGATCGTCGTGCCCTCCTCGGACAGCAGCCGGATCAGGTCCCAGAACTGCCGCCGGGCCGCCGGGTCGAAACCGGTCGTCGGCTCGTCCAGGAGCAGCAGCTCGGGGTCGCCGATCACGCCCAGGGCGACGTCGAGACGGCGGCGCTGGCCTCCGGAGAGCGCCTTGATCCGGCTGCCCGCCTTCGCCTCGAGACCCACCAGCCCGATGACCTCCTCCGGGTCCCGCGGCCTCGGGTAGTAGCGGGCGAAGTGCCGTACGGTCTCGCGGACCGTCAACTCGGCGGGCGCCGATTCGTCCTGCCAGACGATTCCGACACGTGACCGCCACGCGCGCGTGCCGGTCGCCGGGTCCGAGCCGAGCACCGACACCTCGCCCGCGTCCCGGCTGCGGTTGCCCTGGAGGATCTCCACCGTGGTGCTCTTGCCCGCGCCATTGGGTCCCAGCAGGCCGAACACCTCGCCACGCCGAATGCCCAGATCGATGCCGTCCACGGCGGTCACGTCCCCGTACTGCTTGCG
>JABFXA010000116.1 GCA_013361955.1 Nocardioidaceae bacterium | reverse complement strand
CGGTCCAGCGCCCCGGCCGCGGCCGCGGCGTCCTGCAGCCGGAGCACCGCCGCCACCGGGGCGGCGGCACCGTCGAGGGCCCAGTTGAGGCCGCCGAACGCCAGCATCGTCACGCCGACGGCGACCTGGGCGAACACCGCGGCGCGGCCGAGGGACAGGTCGTCACCGGTGACCTGGACGGCGAGGTAGCCGAACACCACCAGGTTGGCGACGGTGACCAGCAGCAGACAGACCGCGAGCGGGCGCTCGCGGAGCCGGGTCGCCGCGGTCTGCAGCTCGTGGAGCCGGGTCCGGCGGGCCAGGAACCGGTCGACGGTCCAGTCGCCGAGCCCGAACATGCGCAGCTCCTTGGCGGACGGCGGGTCGACGGCGAGCCGGTAGGAGTAGTCGGCGTGCTTGGCGGCCTGCCGGACCTCGTCGGTGTTGCGGTCCTGCCACACCGCGCTCTCGCGCAGCAGCCAGTGCGTGCCGAGCCACGCGCCGCCGAGCAGCAGCGGCGCCCACCATGCCAGCCCGGCGAGCACCACCGCGGAGGCGATCCCGGACCCGAAGTCGACCAGCCCCACCGCGATGAACGGCAGCGACACCTCCATCGGCGGACCCGCGATGCCGTTGTCGAACTCGCGGGCCATCGCCAGGTCGCCGGACAGCTCGGGGTCCTCGAGGTGCCCGATGCCGGGCGGCGAGCCGCAGGCGTCCGTGAGCCGGTCGTAGAGCCACGCGGACACCCGGTTGCCGAGGTTCTCTCCGACGGCCTGGTGCAGCGGCGCGCAGACCTGCAGCAGCACGAACGTCACGCCCATCCAGGTCAGCGGGGCGGTGAGGTCGCCGCCGTCCTGCACGGCCCCGACCACCGCACCGGTGGTGATCGCGAAGACCGCGGGCAGCACGGAGCGCGCGACCACCAGCGCCCACCACACGACACCGAGGCGCCGGTCGGCCACGGTGAGGCTGCGGAAGAAGACGACCTCCTGCCGCTCCCGGAACCGTTGCCACCGCTGCGCCACCACGGCGCTCACGCTAGCCCCGGGCACCCCCGGGCTTCTCAGCGTCCGGAGCGGAACGCCGCCAGCGGGAACACCGGGTCGGCGTCGGTCGCCGACCCCCATGCACTGGCACCGGTGAAGGTGGTCTCCCCCGCCGGGACCAGGCCGAGGCGGGCCGCCACCTCCGTGACCCGGGCCCGGTCGTCGGCGACCGCGCCACGCTGCCCGTGCGCCTGCCGCTTGTCGACGGTGGTGACCAGGTGCCCGCCCGGCCGCAGCACCCGGGCCGCCTCGGCGAGCACTCCATCCGCCTCGGCGGGCGCGAGCAGGTGCAGCAGCCACACGGCGGTGACCACGTCGACCGACCCGGGGCGCACCGGCAGCCGGTCCGCGAGTGCGGCCATCGCCCGCCCGGGCAGCCGGTCGCGGGCCAGCGCGAGCATCCCGGTGGACAGGTCGGTCACGAGTACGTCGAAGCCCTGCGCGGCCAGCGCCGCGGACACGATGCCGGTGCCCCCGCCGACGTCGAGCAGCACGCCCGGACCGGGCACCAGCCGGCGTACGGCGCGGGCGGCGTCGTCCGCCCGCTCGGAGCCACCCCGGCTCGCGTCGTAGCGGGCGGCCTCGGCGTCGTAGTACGCGGACCGTCCGGACTGCACCGGGCGAGCCTACGACCGGCTCAGGGCAGCAGCACCAGCCGACCCGCGGACCCCTCGGACTGGCGCCGCCAGGCCGCCTCGACGTCGCGGAGCGCCACCGTCTCGTGCGCGACGGCGACCCGGCCGGCCTCGGCGTGCCGGAGCACCGCGTGCAGGGCGGCCTCCCGCTGGTCGGGCGTGATCGCGTTGTTGGTGTAGCCGAGCACGGCGGCCGAGCGGCTGCGCAGCGCCGGGCTGGAGAACACCGCCTCGGCACCGCCGGCGGAGCCGATGTTGACCAGCCGGCCGCCGGGGGCGAGCACCCGACCGGCGGCGGTGCCGGCCGGTCCCCACACCGGGTCGACGACCACGTCGGCCCCGGAGGGCAGTGCCTCCCCGAGCGCCGCGGCGAGCCGGTCGGGATCGGCGTCCATCGGCACGACGGCGTCCGCGCCGTACGCGGTGGCGCGCTCGCGCGCGGTCTCCTCACGCGCCACGGCCACCACCCGGCC
>JABFXA010000133.1 GCA_013361955.1 Nocardioidaceae bacterium | reverse complement strand
GAGGTCGACGCGCAGCGGCGGCATCGGCGGCGGGCCGCCGTCGAAGGTGTCGCGGACGACGCGCTCGACCGGCAGCACCAGGTCGGGGCCGTCGGGGGAGGAGGCCGCCTCCAGCGACGAGCGGTGCCGCGGGGTGAGCGTCACGCCGGGCCGGGCCGCCTTGCCCAGCGCGGTCGGGTCGGGGACCGCCCGCAGCGCGACCTGAGGCCGCCGTGTCCACCAGTCCAGCCGGATCCGGACCCAGCCGTCGGTGGGCATCGTGTCGAGGGCGTCGCGGAGCGACTGCATGGCCGGCCGAGCCTCGCCCTGGTCGGCGGCGTGCCGGCGCAGGTGGTCGGTGACGAGGTCGAGGACAGCCGTGGTGCCCTCCGCGTCGGCACGGTCGACAAGCCAGTCCACGGGGCCCCTCCTGGCGGCTGGTGCGAGGTGCTGCTGTGAGCGGCTGTGGCGCTCTGTGAGACCCGTTGCCCGGTGGGCGGCGTCCGAAACCCGATCAGCCGTCCGTCTCGGGCTCTGGCGGCGTCTCGACGCCTGCCCGCTCGTCGCGCTCGGCCCAGGCCAGGAGCGGGGTGATGTCGAACACCGCGTCGTCGATGCCGGCGTGCAGGTCGCCGACCTCGGCGTAGCGGGTGGGCATGGTGGCGATCGTGAAGTCGTCGGGCTCGGCGTCGTCGACCTCGGACCACCGGATCGGCGCCGACACGGTGCCGATCGGGTTGCCCCGCACGGAGTACGCCGCCGCGATCGTGTGGTCACGGGCGTTCTGGTTGTAGTCGACGAAGAGCTTGGTGGGGTCGCGGTCCTTGCGCCACCAGGTCGTGGTCACGTCGTCGGTGCGTCGTTCGACCTCGCGGGCGAACGCGAGGGCGGCGCAGCGTACGTCCTTGAAGCCGTGCGCCGGCGGGATCCGGACGTAGACGTGCATCCCCTTGCCGCCCGACGTCTTCGGGAAGCCGGTCGCGCCGAGCTCGTCGAGCAGCGCGTGCACCACGTGGGCCACCCGGCGCACGGTGGCGTAGTCGCACGCGTCGCCGGGGTCGAGGTCGATCCGCCACTCGTCGGGCTTCTCGGTGTCGGCGCGGCGGCTGTTCCACGGGTGGAACTCGACCGTGGACATCTGCACCGCCCAGACCACTTGCGCGAGCTCGGTGACGCACAGCTCGTCGGCGGTGCGGTTCCAGCGCGGGAAGTGCACCCGCACCGTCTCCATCCACGGCGGCGCCCCCTTCGGCAGCCGCTTCTGGTGCACCTTCTCGCCGGACACCCCGGTGGGGAAGCGGTGCAGCATGCACGGCCGCTCGCGCAGCGCGTTGACGATGCCGTCGCCGACGGAGAGGTAGTACTCGACCAGGTCGAGCTTGGTCTCGCCGCGCGCCGGGAAGTAGACGCGGTCGGGGTTGCTGACCCGCACCACCTTGTCGTCGACCTCGATCTCCGCCGCCGGAGCCTTCGACTGCGCCACACCGGCAACCTAGTCGACACGGCGGACAGACTGGGCCCATGACCTCCCGCATCTCGCACACCTCCGTCGACTGCCGCAACGCCTACGAGCTCTCCGAGTGGTGGAAGCAGGTACTCGGGTACGTCGACGTGGACGGAGACCCGAACCTCCCCGGTCACGAGGAGTGCATGATCCGCTCGGCCGAGTCCGGCCACCACGTGCTGTTCATCGAGGTGCCCGACGTGAAGGCCGCCAAGAACCGGCTGCACTTCGACCTGCGTCCCACCGACGGGACCCGCGACGAGGAGGTCGAGCGGCTGGTCGGGATCGGCGCCGCCCGGCTCGACGACCACCGCGACATCCGCGGCGACGGCACCGGCTGGGTGGTGCTGGCCGACCCGGAGGGCAACGAGTTCTGCGTGCTGCGCAGCGACGCCGAGCGCGGCGCCGGCTGACCAGGGACCATCGGGGCTGCCGTTCACGGGGACCTGGGGCATCGTGAGCGGCCGGCCGTCCGTCGGTGGGGCTGTCGGTCGCACCTCGTAGACTCGGCCGAGCACCCCCTCTCCATCGGGTTGGGGGGCATTCGTGCTGTTGCGAAGTGGAGCGCTGTGACCCCGCACCTGTCCGGGCTTGCCGACCTGGTCCTCTCCGAACCCACCCTCGCCGCCGCGGTCGACGACGCCCGCCACGGCCGGGTCCCCGCCCTCGACCTGACCGCGCCGAGCGCGGTGCGGCCGTTCGTGGTGCGCGGGCTCGTCGACGCCGGGCGCACGGTGCTGGCGGTGACCGCCAACGCGCGCGAGGCGGAGGACCTCGTCGAGGCCCTCGGCGGGCTGATCGACCCGTCGCTGGTCGCCTACTACCCGTCGTGGGAGACGCTGCCGCACGAGCGGCTCTCGCCGCGCAGCGACACGGTCGGCAAGCGGCTGGCCGTGCTCCGTCGGCTGCGGCACCCCGGCACCGACCCGTCCAACGGGCCGCTGCGGGTGGTGGTGGCGCCGGTCCGGTCGCTGCTGCAGCCGCAGGTCAAGGGCCTCGCCGACCTCGAGCCGGTCGAGCTGACGGTCGGCGCGGAGGCCGACCTCGACGACGTCGTACGCCGGCTGGCGGGTGCGGCGTACTCCCGGGTCGACCTGGTCGAGAAGCGCGGCGAGTTCGCGGTCCGTGGCGGGATCGTCGACGTGTTCCCGCCCACCGAGGAGCACCCGCTGCGGGTGGAGTTCTGGGGCGACGAGGTCGAGGAGATCCGGTCCTTCGCGGTCGCCGACCAGCGCACGCTCGAGCCGAAGCCGCGACTGTGGGCGCCGCCCTGCCGCGAGCTGCTCCTCACCGACGAGGTGCGGGCCCGCGCCAAGGAGCTCGGCGAGACCCACCCCCAGCTCGCGGAGATCACCGAGAAGCTCGCCGACGGCCACGCCGTCGAGGGCATGGAGTCGCTGGCGCCGGCGCTCGTCGACGAGATGGAGATGCTCGTCGACCTGATGCCCGGCGACACCCACGTGCTGGTGCTCGACCCGGAGCGGGCGCGCAGCCGGGCGCACGACCTGGTCGCCACCAGCGAGGAGTTCCTGCAGGCCTCCTGGGCCGCGGCGGCCGGCGGCGGGCAGGCCCCGATCGACCTCGGCGCCGCGTCGTACCACTCCCTCGCCGACGTGCGCTCCCGCAGCCTGGCCGCGGACAAGCCGTGGTGGAGCGTGTCGCCGTTCGGGCTCGACCCCGACGCCGGTGCCACCGAGCCGCTGCGCGACGAGCTCGGCGAGATCGTCTCCAGCGGCGTGGACGTCGAGGCCGGCGCCGTCCGGTCCCGGACGCTGCCGGTGCGACCGGTGGAGACCTACCGCGGCGACCTGGAGCGGGCCGTCGCCGACGTGCGGGCGTGGCTGTCGTCGGGCGGGCGGGTCGTGCTGGTCAACGAGGGGCACGGCCCCGCGCAGCGGATGGTCGAGCTGCTCGGCGAGCACGACGTACCCGCTCGGCTCGCCGAGACGCTGGAGGAGGAGCCCGGCACCGGGCTGGTGCACGTCACCACCGGCTGCCTCGACCACGGCTTCGTCGACGAGACGCTGCGGCTCGCCGTGCTCACCGGCGACGACCTCACCGGGCAGCGCGCGTCTACCAAGGACATGCGCCGGATGCCGGTGCGCCGCAAGAAGCAGATCGACCCGCTGGAGCTCACCCCCGGCGACTACGTCGTGCACGAGCAGCACGGGGTCGGCCGCTACGTCGAGATGCGCCAGCGCGAGGTGCAGGGCGCCACCCGCGAGTACCTCGTGCTCGAGTACGGCGCCTCCAAGCGCGGCGCGCCGCCCGACCGGCTGTTCGTGCCGACGGACCAGCTCGACCAGGTCACCCGCTACGTCGGCGGCGAGCAGCCCAGCCTCGACCGGCTCGGCGGCGCCGACTGGGCCAAGCGCAAGGGCCGCGCTCGCAAGGCGGTCCGGCAGATCGCCGCCGAGCTGATCAAGCTGTACGCCGCCCGGCAGGCCACCCAGGGGCACGCCTTCGGGCCCGACAGCCCCTGGCAGCGCGAGCTCGAGGACGCCTTCCCCTTCATCGAGACGCCCGACCAGCTCTCCACCGTCGACGAGGTCAAGCACGACATGCAGCAGCAGGTCCCGATGGACCGGCTGGTGTGCGGCGACGTCGGCTACGGCAAGACCGAGATCGCGGTGCGGGCGGCCTTCAAGGCGGTGCAGGACGGCAAGCAGGTCGCGGTGCTGGTGCCGACCACGCTGCTGGTCCAGCAGCACTTCTCGACGTTCAGCGAGCGGATGGCCGGGTTCCCGGTGATCCTCAAGGGGCTGTCCCGGTTCCAGACCGACAAGGAGGCGTCGGAGACGATCGCCGGCCTCGCCGACGGCACCGTCGACATCGTGATCGGCACCCACCGGCTGCTCAACCCCGACATCAAGATCAAGAACCTCGGCCTGATCATCGTCGACGAGGAGCAGCGCTTCGGCGTCGAGCACAAGGAGCAGATGAAGCGGCTGCGGACGTCCGTCGACGTGCTGTCGATGTCCGCGACGCCGATCCCGCGCACCCTGGAGATGGCGATCACCGGCATCCGCGAGATGTCCACGATCACCACCCCGCCCGAGGAGCGGCACCCGGTGCTGACCTACGTCGGCGCCTACGAGGACCGCCAGGTGACGGCCGCGATCCGCCGCGAGCTGCTCCGCGAGGGCCAGGTGTTCTTCATCCACAACCGGGTGAACACCATCGAGCGGGCCGCCTCGCGGATCCGCGAGCTGGTGCCGGAGGCGCGGGTCGCGACCGCGCACGGCCAGATGGGGGAGCACCGCCTCGAGGAGGTGATGGTCGACTTCTGGGAGAAGAAAGCCGACGTGCTGGTGTGCACCACGATCGTGGAGTCCGGGCTCGACGTGTCCAACGCCAACACCATGATCATCGACCGCGCGGACATGCTCGGCCTCTCCCAGCTGCACCAGCTGCGCGGCCGGGTGGGCCGCAGCCGCGAGCGGGCCTACGCCTACTTCCTCTACCCGCCCGACAAGCCGCTCACCGAGACCGCGCACGAGCGGCTGGCCACCCTCGCCCAGCACTCCGATCTCGGCGGCGGCATGGCGATCGCGATGAAGGACCTCGAGATCCGCGGCGCCGGCAACCTGCTCGGCGGCGAGCAGTCCGGTCACATCGCCGACGTCGGCTTCGACCTGTACGTCCGGCTGGTCGGCGAGGCGGTCCAGGAGTTCCGCGGCGACGGCCCGCCCGAGCAGGCCGAGATCAAGATCGAGCTGCCGATCGACGCGCACCTGCCGCACGACTACGTCCCGAGCGAGCGGCTGCGGCTGGAGATGTACAAGCGGCTCGCCGAGGTCCGCGACGACGACGACGTCGCGCTGCTGCGCGAGGAGCTGGTGGACCGCTACGGCGAGCCGCCGGCGCCGGTCGCGAGCCTGCTCGAGGTGGCCCGGTTCCGGGCGCGGGCCCGCCAGGCGGGGCTGACCGACGTGACGCTGCAGGGCAAGTTCGTGCGGTTCGCCCCGGTCGAGCTGCCCGACTCGGTCGCCGTACGCCTGCAGCGGCTGTACCCCAGGAGCATCGTCAAGGCCAACCTGCGTACGATGCTGGTGCCCCGCCCGACGGCGACGCCGAAGGGTGGCCCGCCGCTCCGCGACGAGGCGCTGCTGGCCTGGGCACGCCAGGTGATCGACACGGTCGTCGACCGAGCCCCGGTCACCCAGGGCTGAAGACGAGTTCAAGGAGACCTGTCGCAGTGAGCCACCGCCGCACGGTGCCGGCGATCGCCGGCGCGATCGCCGCGTTGTTCCTGACCGCGTGCTCGAACCACCCCGGCTCGGCCGCCACGGTGGGTGACGAGTCGATCAGCGTGACCACCGTCGACGACGTCGCCAGCGCGCTGTGCGCCGTGCAGAGCGGCGGCGGCAGCTCCCAGCAGCTGGCCAGCCGCGGCGCCCGCCAGGGTGCGCTCGACGTGCTCATCAGCTCCGACCTGTCGCGACAGTACGGCGAGGCCGAGGGCGTGGTCCCCGACCAGGAGCAGGTCGACGCCGCGCTCTCCGCCAACGAGCAGAACATCAAGGCGCTCCCGGCCGAGCACCGCGCGATCTTCCGCGACACGCTGCGCAACTACGCCGAGGGCCAGCTGATGCTCATCGACATCGGCCGGCAGACGCTGACCGCGCAGGGCAAGGCCAACGCCACCGACCAGCAGGCGGTGGCCCAGGGCACCAAGCTGCGCAACGCGTGGGCCGCGAAGAACCTCGACGTCTCCGTCGACCCGCGCTACGGCGAGTTCGCGAACGGCGCGCTGGTGTCGAAGAGCGGCTCGCTCTCCGTCGCGCAGTCCGAGCGGGCCACCGACGGCGACAGCCCCGACCCGTCCGCGGGCTGGGTCAGCGAGCTGCCCGCCAGCCAGAAGTGCGCCGGCTGACCCTGCTGGTCACCAGCCCGCGGGTCGCACCCGGGCTGATGTCCTGGTCCGCCTGGTCCACGGTCGCCGGTGCCGACCGCCGGCTGGCCGCCTCGTCCGACGTCCCGCTGGTGCGTGCGGTGGCCGCCGCCGGGCATCCGGTCGAGCTCGTCGACGACGCATCCGTCGCGTCGCTGCTGGCCGCGGCGCGCGAGGGCGACGTGGTCTGGCTGGCCGACGACGCCGAGGCCGAGCGGCTGCCCGGCGAGCTCGCGGCCGCCCTCGTCGGCGAGGACGCCGAGGGGGTCGACGTCCAGGTGCTGCACGCGTCGTACGACGTCCCGGGTGCGCGGCTGCTCGACCTGGTCACCGTCATGGACCGGCTGCGCGACGAGTGCCCGTGGGACAAGCAGCAGACCCACCGCACGCTCGCGACGTACCTCCTCGAGGAGACGTACGAGACCCTCGAGGCGATCGAGGCCGGCGACTACACCCACCTGCGCGAGGAGCTCGGCGACCTGCTGCTGCAGGTGTACTTCCACGCCCGGATCGCCGAGGAGGCCGGCCCCGACGGGTTCACGATCGACGACGTCGCCGGCGGCATCGTCGACAAGCTGGTGCACCGGCACCCACACGTGTTCGCGGGGGTCGACGTCGAGGACGCCGACGAGGTGAACCGCAACTGGGAGACGCTGAAGGCCGCCGAGAAGGGCCGCGGCTCGGTCCTCGACGGCATCCCGACCGGCCTGCCCGCGCTCGCGCTCGCCGACAAGGTTCTCGGCCGCTCCGCCCGCGTCGGCGTCACCCCGACCGACGACGACTCCCTCGGTGGCCGGCTGCTCGCCCTCGTCGTCGAGGCCCGCGCCGCCGGCGAGGACGCCGAGCAGGCGCTGCGCGACGCCGTACGCCGGCTGTCGGAGCAGGTCCGCGCCGCCGAGCCCACCACCCCCTGACCCACCACCCCCTCGCCGCCGAGAGGTCACTCGCGCCCCGCCGAGAGGTCACTCGCGCCCCGCCGAGAGGTCACCTGTGTCCCGGCGAGAGGTCACTCGCGCCCCGCCGAGAGGTCACTCGCGCCCCGCCGAGAGGTCACTCGCGCCCCGCCGAGAGGTCACTCGCGCCCCGCCGAGAGGTCACCTGTGTCCCGGCGAGAGGTCACCTGTGTCCCGGCGAGAGGTCAGTCGTGCACCTTCGTGACGAGTCGACGGGGCTGAAGCGACGCCTCACCGGGACCGGAGTGACGCTTCGCCGGGACCGGAGTGACGCTTCGCCGGGACCGGAGTGACGGTTCGGCGGGGCACGAGTGACGGCTCGGCGGGGCACGAGTGACGGCTCGGCGGGGCACGAGTGACCACTCGGCGGACAACGCGCGCCCTGCCCGGATCGGGACGGCCGCGCCGATAGGCTGGGCGGGTCCTAGGGCAGCGTCCCTTCCCCGACCTGCAGGAGTGCACCGTGGCGTCCATCGAGGCTGTCGGCGCGCGCGAGATCCTGGACTCTCGCGGCAACCCCACCGTGGAGGTCGAGGTGGCCCTCGACGACGGCACCATCGGCCGTGCCGCGGTGCCGTCCGGCGCGTCCACGGGTGCGTTCGAGGCGGTCGAGCTGCGCGACGGCGGCAACCGGTACGCCGGCAAGGGCGTGACCAAGGCGGTCGACGCGGTGCTGGACACCATCGGCCCCGAGCTGGTCGGCTTCGAGGCCTCCGAGCAGCGCCTCGTCGACCAGCGGCTGCTCGACCTCGACGGCACCCCCAACAAGGCGAAGCTCGGCGCGAACGCCATCCTCGGCGTCTCGCTCGCGGTCGCCCACGCGGCCGCGGACTCCGCCGACCTGCCGCTGTTCCGCTACGTCGGTGGGCCCAACGCGCACCTGCTCCCGGTGCCGATGATGAACATCCTCAACGGCGGCGCGCACGCCGACACCGGGGTCGACGTGCAGGAGTTCATGATCGCGCCGATCGGGGCGACGACGTTCCGCGAGGCGCTCCAGCAGGGCGCGAGCGTCTACCACGCGCTCAAGGCGGTGCTCAAGGAGAAGGGGCTGGCCACCGGGCTCGGCGACGAGGGCGGCTTCGCCCCCGACCTGCCGAACAACCGCGAGGCGCTCGACCTGATCACGACCGCGGTCGAGAAGGCCGGCCTGAAGGTCGGCGACGACATCGTCTTCGCGCTCGACGTGGCGGCCACCGAGTTCTACGACGACGGCGGCTACCAGTTCGAGGGGTCGAAGAAGACCTCCGACGAGATGCAGGCGTACTACGCCGACCTGGTCGCGTCGTACCCGATCGTCTCCATCGAGGACCCGCTCAACGAGGAGGACTGGGCCGGCTGGGCGGCGATGACCGCCGCGCTCGGCGACCGGGTGCAGCTGGTCGGCGACGACCTGTTCGTCACCAACGTCGAGCGCCTCGGCCGCGGCATCGCGGAGGCCTCGGCCAACGCGCTGCTGGTGAAGGTCAACCAGATCGGTTCCCTCACCGAGACGCTGGACTCCGTCGACCTCGCGCACCGCAACGGCTTCCGCTGCATGATGAGCCACCGCTCCGGCGAGACCGAGGACACCACGATCGCCGACCTCGCCGTCGCGACCAACTGCGGCCAGATCAAGACCGGCGCCCCGGCCCGGTCCGAGCGCGTCGCGAAGTACAACCAGCTGCTCCGCATCGAGGAGGAGCTCGACGACGCCGCTCGGTACGCCGGACGCGGCGCCTTCCCGCGCTACACCGCCTGACCGCCGAACCGCGAGGAGCCACCGCACCATGGCCGACCGTCGCCCGTCGCCCCGGGGCAGCCGCCCCGGGGCTCCCGGCGCGTCCTCGCGACCCCGCGGCGGTC
>JABFXA010000464.1 GCA_013361955.1 Nocardioidaceae bacterium | reverse complement strand
AGCAGCGCGCGGTCGCGGAGCGCCAGCGACGTACCCGGGGCGCCGGCGGCGTCCAGGATCGCCTCGATCTGCGCGAGCGGCAGCGCCTTCGGCAGCCGCTTGGCCGGCGACGGCGGCCGGACGCCCGCCGACGGGTCGGTGCCGGCCAGCCCCTCGCGCAGCGCGAACCGGTGGAAGCCCCGCACCGCCACCACCGTGCGGGCCGCCGAGCTGGCGCCCAGCGGCGGGTGGTCGGCATCGCCCTCGCGGAGCGCCACCAGGAACGCGCTGACCGTCTCCTCGCGGACCTCGCCGACGTCGGCGACGCCGTGGTCGGCCAGCCAGCCGGCGTACCGGCGCAGGTCGCGACGGTACGACTTCAGCGTGTTGTCCGCGACCCCCCGCTCCACCACCAGGTGGTCGAGGTAACCGCGGACGGCACGCTGCAGGGCGGACGGGCCGGTCGCCGGTCCGTCGGCCACGGCGTCCGCCACCGGGCCGGCCACGGTCAGGCGAGCGCCTCGTCCAGCGTCACGCTCTGCAGGCCGTGGGCCTCCGCGACGGGCTGGTTGGTGAGCCGTCCGGCGTGGCTGTTCAGGCCGAGCGCCAGCGAGTGGTCGTCGCGCAGCGCCTGCTGCCAGCCCTTGTCGGCGACCGCGACGACGTACGGCAGGGTCGCGTTGGTCAGCGCGTACGTCGAGGTGTTCGGCACGGCGCCGGGCATGTTCGCGACGCAGTAGAACACCGAGTTGTGCACCATGTACGTCGGGTCGGCGTGCGTGGTCGCGCGGGTGTCCTCGAAGCAGCCGCCCTGGTCGACGGCGATGTCGACCAGCACCGAGCCGGGCTTCATCTGCGCGACCAGGTCGTTGCTGACCAGCTTCGGAGCCTTCGCACCGGGGATCAGCACCGCGCCGATCACCAGGTCGGCCTCGAGCACCTGCTGCTGGATGGTCAGCGCGGACGAGGCGAGCCCGTGCACGCGGTTGTTGTAGCGCCAGAACGACATCCGCAGCTTGTCCAGGTCGGTGTCGAGCAGCGTCACGTCGGCGCCCATGCCGAGTGCGATGTTGGCGGCGTTCTGGCCGGCCACGCCGGCGCCGATCACGACCACCTTGGCGTTCTGCACACCCCCGACGCCGCCGAGCAGCACGCCCCGGCCGCCCTCGGCCTTCATCAGCGAGTGCGCGCCGACCTGCGGCGCGAGGCAGCCGGCCACCTCGGACATCGGGTAGAGCAGCGGCAGCGACCCCGACGGCAGCTGCACGGTCTCGTAGGCGATCGCGGTGACGTTGCGGGCCAGCAGCTCCTCGGTCAGTGCCTTGTCGGCGGCGAGGTGCAGGTAGGTGAAGAGCGTCTGCCCGTCGCGCATCCGGGCGTACTCCTCGGCGATCGGCTCCTTGACCTTGAGGACCGTGTCGGCGGTGCCCCACACGTCGTCGGCGGTGTCCAGGATGGTGGCCCCGGCTGCGACGTACTCCTCGTCGGGGATCTGCGAGCCGGCGCCGGCGTTGCGCTCGACGTAGACCTCGTGCCCGTGCTCGGAGAGCTCGTGCGCACCGATGGGGGTGAGCGCCACCCGGTACTCGTGGTTCTTGACTTCCTTGGGGACGCCGACCTTCATCGACTCGGGGTTCCTCTCCTGTGAGAACTGCCACGTCGTCGTGGCAGGCGAGGCGAGTGTATGACGTCCGCGGGCCGCCGCGCTCACCCGCCCGGGATGGTCATCCGGCGGCGGAGCCGGGCCCGAACAGCCGGTAGCCGAGCACCGCCTGCGCGGTCGGGCCGTCGGTGATCCGGCCCTCCCGGACGCCCGCGAGCAGGTCGTCGACCGGCACCCAGGCGGTGGTCATGTCGGCCTCCTCGTGCTGCGGCTCGAAGTCGCCGCGGTCGGGCGCGGGGTGCAGGTCGCGGGCGACGTAGTAGCCGATCCGCTCGCTGGACAGCCCCGGCGAGGAGTACGTCGTGAACAGGTGTGTCCAGTGGTCGGCGAGGAGCAGCGCCTCCTCGCGGAGCTCGCGCTTCGCGGCGACCAGCGGGTCCTCGCCCTCGACGTCGAGGAGCCCGGCCGGGAGCTCCACGAAACGGATGCCGGCCGGGTGCCGGTACTGGTGCAGCACCAGCGCCCGCTCCCGCTCGTCGACGGCGAGGATGACGACCGCGCCTGGGTGCTCGAGCACCAGCCGGCCGAACGACTCCTCGGGCCGGGCGGGCGCCGACACCAGGTCGCGGCGGACCGAGAAGGGCGCGCCGCCCTGCCAGATCCGCTCGGACTCGTGCACCGGCCAGCGCTCCGGCCGGTCGGCCGTCTCGGGTGCGTCGATGGTCAGTCCTCGGCGCCGACCCCGGCGTGCCGGCCCTCGTCGACGGGCGCCGCGTCCGGGTGCGCACGCAGCGCCGACTCGTCGATGGGGAACCGCAGCTCGCGCTGCCGCTCGATCGCGGCGCCGACCAGCCCGACGAACAGCGGGTGCGGCCGGGTCGGCCGGGACCGCAGCTCCGGGTGCGCCTGCGTCGAGACGTAGTACGGGTGCACGTCCTTGGGCAGCTCGACGAACTCCACGAGATTGTTGTCGGGCGAGGTGCCGGAGAACACCAGCCCGGCCTGCTCGAGGCGGGACCGGTAGGCGTTGTTGACCTCGTAGCGGTGCCGGTGCCGCTCCTCGACCTTCGGCTCGGCGTACGTCGCACGCACGACCGTGCCCTCCTTGAGCTCGGCCGGGTAGAGCCCGAGCCGCATGGTGCCGCCGAGGTCGCCGGCGCCCTCCACGAACTGCTCCTGCTCGGCCATCGTGGCGATCACCGGCTCGGCGCAGCCCGGGTGGAACTCGGTGGAGTCGGCGTCCTCGATGCCCGCGACGTGCCGGGCGTACTCGATGACCATGCACTGCAGGCCCAGGCACAGGCCCAGCGACGGGATGCCGTGCGTGCGGGCGTACTCCAGCGCGCCGACCTTGCCCTCGATGCCGCGGATCCCGAAGCCGCCGGGCACGCACACGGCGTCGACGTCCGCGAGGTGCCGGGCGGCGCCCTCGCGGGTCTGGCACTCGTCGGAGGGCACCCACACCAGGTTCACCTTGGCCTCGTGGGCGAACCCGCCGGCCCGGAGCGCCTCGGCCACCGAGAGGTAGGCGTCGGGCAGGTCGACGTACTTGCCGACCAGCGCGACGGTGACCTCCTCCGACGGGTGGTGCACCCGCCGCAGCAGGTCGTCCCACTCGGTCCAGTCCACGTCGCGGAAGGGCAGGTTCAGCCGGCGGACGACGTACGCGTCGAGGCCCTCGGAGTGCAGCACCTTGGGGATGTCGTAGATCGACCGGGCGTCGCTTGCGTTGACGACGGCCTCGCGGTCGACGTCGCACATCAGCGAGATCTTGCCCTTCATCGACTCCGGGATCGGCCGGTCGGAGCGGCACACGATCGCGTCGGGCTGCAGGCCGATGGAGCGCAGCGCGGCCACCGAGTGCTGGGTGGGCTTGGTCTTCAGCTCGCCGGACGGCCCGATGTACGGCACCAGCGAGACGTGCAGGAAGAACACGTTGTCGCGGCCGACGTCGTGGCGCACCTGCCGGGCGGCCTCGAGGAACGGCAGCGACTCGATGTCGCCGACGGTGCCGCCGATCTCGGTGATCACCACGTCGACGTCGGGGGCGGCCATCGCCCGGATCCGGTCCTTGATCTCGTTGGTGATGTGCGGGATCACCTGAACGGTGTCGCCGAGGTAGTCCCCGCGGCGCTCCTTGGCGATCACCTGCGAGTAGACCTGCCCGGTGGTGACGTTGGCGATGCCGGCGAGGTCGGTGTCGAGGAACCGCTCGTAGTGGCCGATGTCGAGGTCGGTCTCGGCACCGTCGTTGGTGACGAAGACCTCCCCGTGCTGGAACGGGTTCATCGTGCCCGGGTCGACGTTCAGGTAGGGGTCGAGCTTCTGCATGGTCACGCGCAGGCCGCGCGACTTCAGCAGGCTCCCGAGCGAGGACGCGGTGAGGCCCTTGCCCAGGGAGGAGGCGACCCCTCCGGTGACGAAGACGTGCTTGGTCGATCCCGTGGACGAGTAGGGCGAGGCGGCCAAGTGAACTCCCGTGGTCGGTGCCGGTCCGGTGGATGTGTCGAAGCGGTGCTACCGATCCTTCACGGGGTTCGAGCCTATCAAGAAGGCGGCCCCGGGAACGAGTTCGCAACGCCCGAGGGGGCTACTCCCCCGCGCCGTTCGCCCCCGGCATCGCGCCGTCGGCGGCATCCACGGCGCCGTACTGGCCGGACTGGCCGGCGGCCTGGCCGGCCAGCGCCATCACCGCGACCACCTGGCCCGCCGTACGCCCGAGCGAGTCGACCGTGGACACGTCGCCGGCCGCGGACACGTCGTCCCGGACCGCCTTGACGATCCCCTCGCCGCGCGCCGACGACACCGGCCCGGCCACCACCACGCCGTCCGTGGCCTGGTCGATGGCGTCCGCGAGCGTGGTCACGATGGTGCCGGAGCCCTGGTCCTGGCCCGCCGTGTCGCCGGGGCCGCCGACGAACAGGAACAGGCTGCCGCGGCTGTCGACCTTGCCGTCGACGGAGAGCAGCTTGGCGGCGCTCAGCCCGCCCTGGATCGCCGACGTGGTGCCGTCGGGGGCCGACCCGGCGTCGGTCTTGGTGCCGAACGCGCGGCCGATCAGGGCGCCCATCCGCTCGTACGGGCTGGCGTCGGCGGGCACTGCCACGTCCTTGGCCTGGCCCTCGAGCTGGCTGCCGAGCTCGTCGACGAGCTCCTTGCCGCTCGCGTCGACCAGCTGCTCGCCGACGCGGAGCGTGGAGCCCACGGTGCCGCCGGCGGTGCCGACCAGCTCGCTGACCCCGTCCACGTCGGACTGCGCGGCGTTCGGCAGCACCACGACGGTCACCGAGCGGCCGCGCAGCTGGTCGGCGAGCAGGGTCGGCGCGACGTCCTTGGCGAACTGGTCGGTGAACGTGTTCCCCGAGTTCAGGCCCGTGATCTGCGCCTGCAGGTTCGCCTTGACGGCCCGGTCGCGCTTGACCTGGTCGACGAGGGTGTTGTCCACCTCGCCCTTGAGCGGTCCGCCGCCCAGGGCGACGCCGATGGCCAGGGCCAGGAAGACCGAGACGATCGAGACGATGTGGTACCGGAAAGAGATCACGTGAAGAGTCCTTGGATCCAGTCGACTACGTCGGACAGCGCGCCCCCGATCGCCGAGCCCCACTCCTCGCCGACCGGGGTGGCGGCGACCGCGACCCCGAGTGCGATGAGTCCGGCGAGCAGCACCAGCCCCAGGTGCCACAGGCGCACCCGGCCGGCGTACAGCTGCGGGACGCCCTTGGCGTCGACCAGCTTGGGTCCGACCCGGAGCCGGGTCAGGAACGTGCTGGCGAGCCCGGACCGTTGCCGGTCCAGGAACTCGTCGAGCGTGGCGTGGGTGCCCACGGCGATCACCAGGCTCGCGCCGTTGACGTCGGCGAGCAGCAGCGCGACGTCCTCGATCGCGCCGGTGGCGGCGAAGCCCTTGTAGCGCACCCCGAGCCGGTCGAGGCGCTCCCCGCCGGCCGCCCGGCCGGAGCGGTCGGTGTGCAGGACCACCTCGCGGGCGGTGCGCAGCACCTTGTCCGACACTGTCCCCTGCTGCTCGCTGGCACCGCTGCCGAGCTGGGCCAGACCGGTGTCCCCGACCACCACGATGTCGGGACGGTGGTGCGCGGCCAGCAGCACGTCGGCGCCGGTGTCCACCCCGATCAGCACCGGTCGCTGCTCGCGGATGTAGCGGCGCAGCCGGCGCAGGTCCTCCTGGTAGTCGTAGCCGCGGACCACGACCACCACCGGCCGCCCCTCGATCGGGGTGCGGGTCCTCGGCACGCCCTGGCCGAGCAGCAGCAGCTCCTGCTCGCGGCGGAGGAACTCGGTGGTGTTGTGCGTGAAGCTCTGCAGCTGGGTGGCCAGGCCGCTGCGGGCCTCCGCCATCCGGGCCTCGATCTCCTCGGCGGTGAGCTCGTGACCGGTGTCGACCTGGGTCTCCCCCTGCCGGACGGCGCCGTCGAGGATGCGCACCGGGGCGCCGTCCTGCAGCCGGGAGAACACGTCGGTGCCGACCTCGTCGACCAGCACCACGCCGGAGCGGGCCAGCAGCTCGGGGCCGAGGTTCGGGTACCGGCCGGAGATGAACGACGAGGCGTTCACCACCGCCACGACGCCGGCGTCGACCAGCGCCTGCGCGGTGGACCGGTCGAGGTCGAGGTGGTCGAGGACCGCGACGTCGCCGGGGCGCACCCGGCGCAGCAGCGAACTGGTCCTGCGGTCCATGCGGACGACCCCAGAGACCCCGGGCATGCCGTCGACGGCCGGTTGGCGGGAGGGGAATTTCATGGCTGAGCCATCCTGACACGAGGCAGGGGTCGAACCCGGCACCGCACCGGGCGTGTACGCGACATCACGACCGCGTCTCAGCGACGTCTTGGACGCCGCTCAGGAAGCGGTCGCGCGGGCCTCCTGGGCGGTGGCCAGCAGCTCCTCCGCGTGCGCCAGCGCGGTCTCGGAGTCCTCGAGCCCGGCGAGCATCCGGGACAGCTCCCGCACCCGGCCGCCGTCGTCGAGGACGGTGAGCCCGGAGGAGGTGACCGTGCCGTCGTCGCTCTTGACCACGACCACGTGCCGGTCGGCGAACGCGGCCACCTGCGGCAGGTGCGTCACCACCAGCACCTGGGCGTGCCGGGCCAGGGTGGCCAGCCGCCGGCCGACCTCGACCGCCGCCTTGCCGCCGACCCCCGCGTCGACCTCGTCGAACACGAACGTCGGCACCGGGTGGGTGGCCGCCAGCGTGACCTCGACCGCGAGCATCACCCGGGACAGCTCGCCGCCCGACGCGCCCTTGCCGAGCGGCCGGGGCTCGGCGCCGGCGTTGGCGGCCAGCTGCAGCTCCACGTCGTCGACGCCGGTGGGCCCGAACCGAAGCCGCCGCTCCCCCACGGCCAGTCCGGTCTCGTCGTCGGCCTGGGTGACCGCGACGGTGAGCCGGGCGTGCGGCATCGCCAGCGACCCGAGCTCCGCGGTGATCGCCTTGCCGAGCCGGGCGGCCGCCTTCGTCCGCAGGGCGGTCAGGGCGGCCGCGGGGTCGGCGAGCGCCGCCCGGCTCTCGTCGCGGCGGGCGGTCAGGGCGGCGATCCGCTCGTCGGTGCCGTCGAGCTCGAGCAGCCGGGCCGCCGAGGCCTCCGCCCAGGCCAGCACCTCGTCGACGGTCTCGCCGTACTTGCGAGTGAGCGCGACCAGCGCCGCCCGCCGCTCGGAGACCGCGGCAAGCCGGGCCGGATCGGTCTCCAGCCCGGCGGCGTACGACGAGACGTCGGCGGCCAGGTCGGAGAGCAGGTAGCTGACCTCGGCGAGCCGGTCGGCCAGCCCAGCCGCCTCGGCGTCGTGGTCGCGGACCCCGTCGAGCAGCTTGCGGGCGGCGGAGACGGTGCCGAGCGCGTCGGGACCGCCGTCCTCGGAGGACAGGCACTCCCGGGCCTGCTCGGCGGCGGTGCGCAGCTCGTCGGCGAACCCGAGCCGTGCCTCCTCGGCGGCCAGCTCGTCGTCCTCGCCGGAGGTCGGGGCCACCGCCTCCACCTCGCCGAGCCCGAACCGCAGCAGGTCGGCCTCGCGGGCCCGCTCGCGGGCGCTCGCGGTCACCTCGGCCAGCACCGCCTCGGTGGCCCGCAGGTCGGCGTACCCGGCGGCGAACCGCTCGCGCAGCCGCAGCGCCTTGTCGCCGGCGAACCGGTCGAGCGACTCCCGCTGCGCCCCGGGCTGCAGCAGCCGGTGCTGGTCGGACTGCCCGTGCACCGCCACCAGCGGGTCGACCAGGCGGGTCAGCGCGGACACCGTCACCGCGGCGCCGCCGGCGAACGCGCGCGAGCGCCCCTCGGCGGACACCTGCCGCGCCACCACCAGCCGGCCGTCCTCGACCTCCCCCCCGACGTCGTCGACCGCCGTGGCCAGCTCGGTGCCGTCGGCGCGGACCAGGCCCTCGACCCGGGCGGTGCGGGCGCCGGTGCGGACCGCGCCGCTGTCGGCCCGGCCGCCGAGCAGCAGCCCGAGAGCCGTGACGACCATGGTCTTGCCGGCGCCGGTCTCACCGGTGATCGCGGTGAAGCCGGGCCCGAGCTCGAGCACCGACTCGTCGATCACCCCGAGCGAGGCGATCCGCAGCTCCTCAAGCATCGGGCCCCTCCCGGGTGTGCCGACGGCGCTCGGCGGCGCCCCGCCAGCCGGTCACCGGCAGGTCGAACTTGGCCACCAGCCGGTCGGTGAACGGAGCCTGGTGCAGCCGGACCAGGCGCACCGGGGTGCGACCGCGGCGTACCTCGATGCGGGCGCCCGGCGGCAGCTCGACGGTCCGGCGGCCGTCGGCCCACAGCACCCCGGAGCCGTCGGTGCGGGCGATCACCTCGACCGCCAGGACCGAGGTCGGGGCGACCACCATCGGCCGCGCGAACAGCGCGTGCGCGCTGATCGGCACCATCAGCAGCGCGTCGACCCCCGGCCAGACGATCGGGCCGCCGGCGCTGAAGTTGTACGCCGTGGACCCGGTCGGCGTCGCGCAGACCACCCCGTCGCAGCCCCAGCGCGACAGCGGCCGGTCGTCGACCTCGACGACCACCTCGAGCATGCGCTCGCGGGCCGCCTTCTCGACGCTCGCCTCGTTGAGCGCCCAGGTGCTGTCGACCAGCTCGCCGTCGCGGAAGACGCGCACGTCGAGCGTCATCCGCTCCTCGGAGGTGTAGCGGCGGTGCACCACCGCGTCGATCGTGAACTCGATGTCGTCGGACTCCGCCTCGGCGAGGAACCCGACGTGCCCGAGGTTCACCCCGAGCAGCGGGGTGCCGCACTCGCGGGCCATCTCCGCGGCCCGCAGGATCGTGCCGTCGCCGCCGATGACCAGCACCACCTCGCAGTCGGCGGCGGCGTCGGCCCGGGGCGTGACGATCTCGACGTCGGTGACGTCGGCAGGCAGGTGCGCTGCCTCCTCCGCGAGCATCCGCAGCGCGACCCCGTGCTTGTGCAGGGACCGGCAGAACTGCGCGGTCACGTCACGGGCGTCCTCCCGCCCGGTGTGGGCGACGATCAGCACCCGCCGGGCGTCGGCGGAGTCCGGCGCGGGCGGCGGCGGGGTGCTCATGACCTCACCCTCTCAGAGCCGACCCCCGGTCCGGTGCGGCGTACCTCGGCCGCCACGTCGTCCGCGGTCACGGTGGCCTCGCCGCGGCGCAGC
>JABFXA010000310.1 GCA_013361955.1 Nocardioidaceae bacterium | reverse complement strand
GCAGGGCGCTCATCGACGAGCACACCGCCATGCAGCTGCGCGCGCTGCACCACCACCACTCCGACGAGGACGCCAACATCTGGCCCCACCTGCGTTCCCTGGTCCCCGAGGCCACCGAGGTCCTGGACCGGCTGGAGGCCGACCACCAGGAGATGGACGACGTCATCGAGCGGCTCACCGGCCCGCGCCGCCCGGCCCCGGAGCAGGCGTCCGACCTGCGCTCGCTGCACACGCTGCTCAACGCCCACCTCGACCTGGAGGAGTCGCGCGTCGTCCCGCTGATCCGGTCGCACGTCACCCCCGGGTGGTGGGAGGAGGCGGGCAAGGAGGTGAGCAAGAACCATGGGCGCGACCTGCCGATGGTCGCCGCCTGGACCCTCGACGCGGCCGACGAGGAGCAGCGCGCGCACATCTTCGCGACGGCGCCGCTGCTGCTGCGGGTGCTGTACCGGCTGAGCTGGCGGCGGGCGTACGAGCGCCGCGCGGCTCAGGTCTTCGGGTGAGCCGAGCTCAGGCGGGTGGCGCCGGCCTGGAGGACTGCCGCTCCACGCACCCGCAGACCTCCGGGTCGGACACGGACGTGCCCGCCACGTCGCGGAACAGCCCCGACCCGGGGGAGAACCGCCGCAGGGCGTCCGCGGCCAGCACGGCCGCGGCCGCGGTGTAGCCGGAGCGTTCGTGCGGGAAGTGCTTGCGGTTGACGAACTGCCAGCCGGTCCAGTACGAGCCGTCCTCGTGCCGCAGGTGCTGCACGTCGGCGAAGAGCGCGGCGGCCCGCGTACGGTCGCCCAGGGCGTCGAGCGCCAGCACCAGCTCGCACGTCTCGGCCCCGGTCACCCACGGCTGGTCGGACACGCACCTGATGCCGAGCCCCGGCACCACGAACGTGGACCACTCGCGCTCCAGCAGCTCGAACGCCTGCCCGCCGCGCACCGCGCCGCCGAGCACCGGGTAGTACCAGTCCATCGAGAACCGGCTCTTGTCGGCGAACGCCTCCGGGTGCGCCGACAGCACGTGGGCGAGCCGGTCGGCGGCGAGCTCCCAGTGCGGCTGCGGGTCGCCCAGATGGTCGGCCAGCAGCACGCCGCAGCGCAGCCCCTGGTGGATCGAGGAACACCCGGTCAGCAGCGCGTACGACGAGGCCGTGCCCCGCGCGTCGCGCTCCCAGACGATCTCGCCGCGCTCGGTCTGCAGCCCCACCACGTAGTCGAGCGCGGCCTTGACCATGGGCCAGCTCCGCTCAGTGAGCTCGCGGTCGCCGGTGACCAGGTGGTGGTGCCAGACGCCGACCGCGACGTAGGCGGCGTGGTTGGACTCGCCGCCGAGCTCGGCGGGCGCGCCCCCGGTCACCTTCATCGGCCAGGAGCCGTCGGGGCGCTGGTGGCGGACCAGCCACGCGTAGCCGCGGCGTACGGGCTCGGTGAGCCCCGCGACGGTCATGGCCATCAGGCACTCGACGTGGTTCCAGGCGTCGACGTGGCCCTCGGGCCACGGCACGCCGCCGTCGTCCTGCTGGATGGCCGCGATGCTGAGCGCCGTCCGGACGACCTCCTCGCGGGAGATCATGGCTTCTTGACGTAGAGGACCACGCTCTTGCCGATGATCGGGTTGAGCAGGGCCTCGGCGATGCGGGTGGCGGCCGGGCGCTTCATGATGTCCCACACCAGCAGCTCGTGGTACGCCTTGGCGATCGGGTGGTCGTCGTTGTTGACGCCGACCGCGCACTTGATCCACCAGTAGGGCGCGTGCAGCCCGTGGGCGTGGTGGTGCGGGCCGATCTCGAAGCCGATCGACTTCAGCTTGGCCGACAGCTCGGCGAGCGTGTAGATCCGCACGTGGCCGCCGGGAGCCGTGTGGTAGTCCTCGTCGAGGGCCCAGCAGATGCGCTCGGGCAGGAAGCTCGGCACGGTGACCGCGGCCACGCCGCCCGGCTTGAGCACCCGGAAGACCTCGCGCATCGCCGCCATGTCGTCGGGGATGTGCTCCAGCACCTCGGCCGCGATGACCCGGTCGAAGCTCGCGTCCTCGAACGGCATGTCGAGCGCCGTGCCCTGGACGGTCTCGCCGCTCGCGCCGAGCGGCACCTCGCCCGCCTTGTCCATCGCCACGAACATGGCCGCCACGTTGTCGAGCTCCGACTGGTCCATGTCGAA
>JABFXA010000121.1 GCA_013361955.1 Nocardioidaceae bacterium | reverse complement strand
GGAGCTGGCCGGCGACGCCGGCCGGGGCGACCGGGAGGCCGACCTGCACGCCGCGCTGCAGGCCGCCGTCGCCGGCGCCGACCCCACCGAGGTGGTGGCGCTGTCCGACGCGCTCAGCGACCCCGGCGACCTGCCGTACTCCCCGCAGGCCCGCGAGCGGTTCACCCTGCTGGCCCGCGAGCTGCGGGCGCTGCGCGGGTACACCGGCGAGTCGCTGCTCGACCTGGTCCGGCGCATCGTCGACGCGTGCGGCATCGACGTCGAGCTGGACTCCTCGGTCAGCCCGGCGGCGCGGGCCCGGCGCGACAACCTCGACCTGTTCGTGAAGGCGGTCGCGGAGTTCCAGTCCCTCGACGGGGCGGTCACGCTGCCGGCGCTGCTCGCCTACCTGACCGCCGAGGACGAGCTCGGCAACGGCCTCGACGTCGCCACCCCGTCCGAGGCCGACTCGGTCAAGCTGCTGACCGTGCACCGCGCGAAGGGCCTGGAGTGGGACGCGGTGTTCGTCGCCGGCGTGTGCCGCGAGCGCTTCCCGAGCACCCAGGGCCGGTCCCGCTGGCCCCGCGGGCACGCGGTGCTGCCCACCCCTCTGCGCGGCGATGCGGCCGACCTGCCGTCGCTGGGCGGCTGGGCCAACACCGACGTCACCACCCTCAACGAGGAGTCCCGCGCCCACGACGCGGTCGAGGAGCTCCGGCTCGGCTACGTCGCGTTCACCCGCGCCCGGCACACGCTGTGGGTGTCCTCGCACGTGTGGCGGCCGAGCCGGCAGAAGCCGGTGGGGCCCTCCGACTTCCAGCAGGTGGTCCGCGAGGCGCTGCAGTCGTGGGGCGAGCGGCCCGACGCGTGGCTCGACCCGCCCGCCGACGAGCCGAACCCGCTGCTCGACGGCCGGCGTGCGGTGCCGTGGCCGGTCGACGAGCAGACCGCCGAGGCGCTGCGCCGGATCGAGGCGGCCGAGCTGGTCCGCGAGGCCGCGGCGACCCTCGACGACGACACCCAGCCTGCCGATCTCGACCTGGTCGAGACGTCGCTGGTCGCCGAGTGGGACGCCGAGCTCGACCGGTTGCTGGCCGAGGCGGCCGCCGACGGCGCCGACGTGGTCGACGTACCCCTGCCGGCATCGCTGTCGGCCACCGCGCTGGCCCGGCTGCGCGACGACCGCGACTCGTTCGCGCGCGACCTGGCCCGGCCGATGCCGCGACCGCCGTCGCCGTCCGCCCGGTTCGGCACCCGGTTCCACGCCTGGGTGGAGGCCCGGTTCGGCCAGCAGGAGCTGATGGACCCCGACGAGCTGCCGGGCCGCGGCGATGCCGGGATCGACGACGAGGACGACCTGCAGGAGCTGGTCCGGCTCTTCGAGAAGGGCGAGTTCGCGGAGCGGGTGCCCGAGGCGGTGGAGCCGCCGTTCGCGCTGGTGCTCGCCGGGCAGGTGGTGCGAGGGCGGATCGACGCGGTGTACCGCGACGGCTCCGACGGCTACCTGCTCGTCGACTGGAAGACCAACCGCCACGCGACCGCCGACCCGCTGCAGCTGGCGATCTACCGGGTGGCCTGGGCCGAGCTCACCGGCACCCCGCTGGAGCGGGTGCGCGCCGCGTTCTACTACGTGCGCACGCAGACCCTCGTGGAGCCCAGTGGTCTGGACGACCGGACCGGGCTGGAGGCCCTGATGCGGGGCGAAACCGCCCTTCCTGGGTAAAAACCCTGCGGCCCCTGTGGGCGTGTGCCAGCGTCCTCGCATGCCGTTGCAGCACGCCTACGAGGCCCCGTTCGTCACCGACCAGCGATCGCTGGAGGTGGCCGAACCCGTGCTGTGGCACGACCACGTCACGTCGCACTCGATCAAGTGCTACTGGGACTACCTCGAGTGCCGCTGGGAGTGCCGCGACTGAGCGGTCAGTCCACCGCCAGCATCGCGTCGAGCGCGATGCCGACCATCTCGCCGAACGTCTCCTGCCGCTCGCGCGCGGTCGTCTCCTCACCGGTGACGACGTGGTCGGAGACGGTGCACACCGACAGAGCGCGGCCCTTGAACTGCGCGGCCAGCGTGTACAGCGCGGTCGCCTCCATCTCGACGGCGAGGACGCCGTAGTCGACCATCCGCATCATCAGCTCCGGCCGCGGGTGGTAGAAGGAGTCGCCGGAGAACAGCAGCCCGACCATGACCGCCACGTCGAGCTCGCGGGAGGCGGCCGCGTCGTACGCCGCGCGCAACAGCTCGAAGTCCGCGACCGGCGCGTAGTCGAGCCCCTCGAAGCGGACCCGGTTCGTCGCCGAGTCGGTGCACGCGCCCGAGCCGATGACGATGTCGCGCAGCGCCAGGTCCTCGGTGAGCGCGCCGCAGGAGCCGACGCGCACGATGGTGCGGACGTCGTACTCGCGGAACAGCTCGTTGACGTAGATCGACAACGACGGCAGGCCCATCCCGGAACCCTGCACGGACACCCGCTCGCCGCGGTAGGTGCCGGTGTAGCCGTACATCCCGCGCACCTCGGAGTAGCACGTCGCGTCGTCGAGGAAGGTCTCGGCGATCCACCGCGCGCGCAGCGGGTCGCCGGGCATCAGCACCCGGGGCGCGACCTGGCCGGACTCGGCGCCGATGTGGACGGACATGCCCCGCAACCTACCCATGGGTCCGGGTCGTAGGGTCGGCGGCGTGAGGTTCCCGGAGGCCGGCTCGACCGACATCGCCCTGTCCGTCCGCACCCACGACCGGGTCGGCGAACGCCGGACCGACGCGGCCTGGCTGGCCGAGACCTGGACCCTTCCGGAGACCCGGATCGTGCCGGTGGTCGGCACCTTCTTCCCGGTCGACGACGCGGGGGAGACGGTGCGCTGGCGCGACCACCAGGGGCTGCCGGAGGGCCAGCGGATCTTCCTCGGCGTCCGCGACGGGGTCGCCCACTTCGCGCTGTCGCTGCCCCGTCCGGACGACGACCAGCCGCTCGACGACGGCCGGTGGACGTCGCTGCGCGGCGTCGTGCAGACGGTCCGGGAGCCCGACGCCGGCTTCCTGGTGCACGCGGTCGCGCTGGCCGAGTGGCTGACGCGCAACCGGTTCTGCCCGCAGGACGGCAGCCCGCTCGAGGTCACCGACGCCGGCCACGTGCTGCGCTGCGCGGCGCACCGGCACCAGCAGTTCCCGCGCACCGACCCGGCCGTGATCATGATGGTCACCGACGGCGACCGGGCGCTGCTCGGCCGGCAGGAGCAGTGGCCCGAGGGGCGGTACTCCACGCTCGCCGGCTTCGTCGACCCCGGCGAGAGCCTCGAGGAGGCGGTGGTCCGCGAGGTCGCCGAGGAGACCGCGGTCCGGGTCACCGACGTCACCTACTTCGGCAACCAGCCCTGGCCGTTCCCGCAGAGCCTGATGGTCGGCTTCTTCGCCCGCGCCGAGACCACCGACATCTCCGTCGACGGCGCCGAGATCAGCGACGCCCGCTGGTTCACCCGCGAGGACATGAAGGAGCAGGCCGAGGCGGGCACGCTCGTCCTGCCCGACGGCATCTCGATCAGCCGCTCCCTCGTCGAGGCCTGGTACGGCGGCCCGCTCCCCGGCCACTGGTGACCCGCCGAGAGGTCACCCGTGCCCCGCCGAGAGGTCACCCGTGCCCCGCCGAGAGGTCACTACGTCACGACAGGGTCGCGAGCTTCGCCTTCACCTCGGCGACGGACGGGTTGGTCTGCGCCGAGCCGTCGGCGTACACGAGGGTCGGCACCGTCTGGTTGCCGTGGTTGACCTGCTCCACGATCGCGGCCGCGTCGGGGACCCGCTCGATGTCGACCACGTCGTAGGCGATGCCCTCGCGGTCGAGCTGGCTCCTCAGCCGGTGGCAGTAGCCGCACCAGGTGGTGCTGTACATCGTGACGGCCGACGGGCTGGTCATGAGTGTCCTTCCTCGCGTCTACCCTGCAAGCGGTGGGACGAGCCGGTCGGCCCGTCTCCCAGAGCGTTGTAGCAACAACAGACCCCCTGGAGATTGTTCCCCATGCCCCCTGCCGCCCTCGCCGCCGACGCGCTCCTCGAGGCGCTCGACCCCGAGCAGCGGGAGGTGGCGACCGCGCTGCACGGCCCGGTGCGGGTGCTCGCCGGCGCCGGCACCGGCAAGACCCGGGCGATCACGCACCGCATCGCGTACGGCGTCGCGTGCGGCGTCTACAACCCCACCGAGGTGCTCGCGGTCACGTTCACGACCCGCGCCGCGGGGGAGATGCGCGGCCGGCTGCGCGGCCTCGGGGCCGGTGGCGTGCAGGCCCGCACGTTCCACTCCGCGGCGCTGCGGCAGGCCCGCTACTTCTGGCCCCGCGTGTACGGCGGCGAGCTGCCCGAGCTCACCGAGTCCAAGCTCGGCCTGGTCGGCAACGCCGCCCGGCGCAACCGCGTCGACACCGACCAGGCGACGCTGCGCGACCTGGCCAGCGCGGTCGCGTGGGCCAAGGTCAGCACCGTCCGGCCGGACGACTCCGCCCGCGTCGCCGCCGCGCGCGGTCGCTCGGTCTCCGGCGTCGACGCCGCCACCGTGGCGCACGTGTTCGCGACGTACGAGCAGGTCAAGCGCGACCAGGGCCGGATGGACATGGAGGACGTGCTGCTCTGCGCGGCCGCGCTGCTCGCCGACGACGAGCGCGTCGCCGCCGAGGTGCGCCGGCAGTACAAGTGGTTCGTCGTCGACGAGTTCCAGGACGTCAGCCCGATCCAGGCGGCGCTGCTCGACCTGTGGCTCGGCGGCCGCGACGACCTGTGCGTCGTCGGCGACCCGGCGCAGACGATCTACTCGTTCGCCGGCGCGAGCGCGACGTACCTCACCGACTTCCCGCGCCGCTACGCCCGCACCACCTCGATCGACCTGGTCCGCAACTACCGCTCCACGCCCCAGGTCGTCGGTGCCGCCAACCGCCTGCTCGGCGGCACCCCCAGCGCCGGCGTCCAGCTGCGCGCCCAGCGCTCCGGCGGCCCCGACGTCGCGTACGTCGAGCACGCCGACGAGGTCGCCGAGGCCGAGCAGGTCGCGGCCGACGTCCGCGCGCTCGTCGACGCCGGCACCCCGGCTCGCGAGATCGCGGTGCTGTTCCGGGTCAACGCCCAGTCGGAGGCGTTCGAGGAGGCGCTGGCCGCCCGTCGGGTGCCCTACGTGGTGCGCGGCGCGGCCCGGTTCTTCGACCGTCCCGAGGTCAAGCAGGCGGTCTCGCTGCTGCGCGGCCAGGCCCGCAGCGGCGTCGGTGGTGGCGACGGCCTGGTCGCCGACGTGCGGGCGGTGCTCGCCGGGATGGGCTGGTCCGACCAGGCGCCGAGCGGCCGCGGTCACGCGCGCGACCGGTGGGAGTCGCTGCAGGCGATCGTGACCCAGGCCGAGGAGCACCGCGACGGCACCCTCGCGACGTTCGTCGACGAGCTCGACCGCCGCGCCGCCGAGCAGCACGCGCCCGTCGCCGAGGGGGTCACCCTCGCCACCCTGCACGCCGCCAAGGGCCTCGAGTGGGACGCCGTGTTCCTCGCCGGCATGCACGAGGGCACCATGCCGATCGTCTACGCCGACGGGCCGGCCGCCGTCGAGGAGGAGCGCCGGCTGCTCTACGTCGGCATCACCCGCGCCCGGCAGCGGCTCACCGTGTCCTGGTCGCTGGCCCGCAACCCCGGCGGGCGCTCCACCCGCAAGCCGTCGCGCTTCCTCGGCGGGTTGCGCCCGGAGAGCCCGTCCGACCGCGCCCCCGAGCGGAGCAGCCGCCGGCGCAAGTCCGTCGCGCACTGCCGCGAGTGCGGCAAGCCGCTCGGCAGCACCGCGGAGCGCAAGATCGGCCGTTGTGAGGACTGCCCGGCCGGCTACGACGAGGAGCTGTTCGAGCGACTGCGGCAGTGGCGGCTGGGCCGCGCGGGTGACGACGGCGTGCCGGCGTACGTCGTGTTCACCGACCTGACCCTGCAGGCGATCGCCGAGGTGCGACCCGGTGACCGCGCCGCGCTGCTCCGGGTCAACGGCGTCGGGCCCTCCAAGCTGGACCGCTACGCCGACGACGTGCTCGCCGTAGTGGCCGGTGACGACGTGTCCGGGGGCCCCGAGCCGGACGATCCGGGACGTTCTTCTTGATGCGTCCAGAAAATTTCCGGGAAATACCCAGAAATTCGATTGCCGCTTACAGGGCGCGGCGGATACGTTACTGGGACCCGAGAGAAGACCGCGCGCACCACGGCCCTGACAAGGTCGGCGCCCAGCACCAGGAGGAGGTGAGCACAGTGATGAACACCAACGCGATTCGTGGCCAGCACACCGGCCTCGGCATGCCCGCTTCTCAGCGCGTCCGCGTCGCATCCCTGCGCGCCCTCCCGCTGATGACGGGTGCCGTCGTTCCGGCCGCTGGCCAGAAGTGCGCCCTCATCGAGGCGACGTCCGTGGCCGGCTACCGCTGGATCCCGGCCGACGTGTTCGACGTCAAGGGTGCCTTCCCGGGGACCTCTGCCTGGAGTCCGCCATCTAGATGAGAGATCGTCAGACGGCAGCCTCCAGGCCGCGGAACCCGAAACCCGGGATCCGCGGCCTTCGTGTTTCTCAGACCAGGAAAGAACGCCAGGAGGTGAAACAGATGAGTATCAGCGTCCTCGACACCCGTGAGGACTCGGAGCAGCTGCCGTGCCGTCGGGAGAACCCCGAGCTGTGGTTCGCCGAGACCCCGCAGGACGTCGAGATCGCCAAGGCCCTCTGCCAGGACTGTCCGGTCCGCGCCGAGTGCCTGTCCGGAGCCCTCGAGCGCCGGGAGCCCTGGGGCGTCTGGGGTGGTCAGCTCTTCCTTCAGGGAGTGGTGATCCCCCGCAAGCGCCCGCGGGGACGTCCTCGGAAGAACGAGGTGGCGGCCTGACCAGCCCTCACCTGCACGACCACGCAGCGACCCGCCGCAACCACGATCGACCAGCCAGCACCAGCCAGATACCGGAGACAACGATGTCCCTCAACGAGACCCTCGTACGGACGCAGACGTCCGCACGTCTGGGGGAGGCCGAGCAGCTTCGCCGCGGCCACTACCTCGCCCTCGCCCGGCGCAAGCAGCGCCGCGCGGAGCGAGCCGCCCTCCAGGCCCGGCTCGTCCTCGCCCGCTCGCTGTGACGCCCTCACGGCCCTGACCACAACGGATCCCACACCCATGAACGACTTCCTGAACCGGAGCAAGAAGATGAACCTCATGAACGAAGACCTGGCGCGCGCGCAGATGTCCGCGCGCCTGGGAGAGGCGCATGAACTGCGGCGCGGGCACCAGCTCGCGCTGGCCCGCCGGATGTCCCGCCGGGCCGAGCGCGCCGCAGCGCAGGCGCGTCTCGCACTCGCCCGCTCGCTCTGAGGCCGGGGGTCTCCCGGCACCCGAGGCTCGTAGCCGTCGGGGACCCGCCTCCTCCAGCGAGCACACACAACCGAACACCACCACCCGGGCCCCGGCAGTCGCACCACTGCCGGGGCCCGGCTTCGTGACTAGGCTGGGGACGTGCCTGCGACCTGCGACTTCTGCGGCAAGGTGGCACCCGGCAAGGACCTCCCGCTGACCTGGTCCACCTCGGTCGAGAACGGTCGGGCCAAGGTGTTCTGCGAGACCTGTTCCCGCGAGCACCTGCGCGCGATCGAGTCCAAGCTCGACAGCGAGTGGTGGTGAGCTAGTCCTCGGCGAACCCGGGGAGCGCGTCGGTGAGGATCTGCCGGAACGGCAGCGTGACGCCGAGCTGGCAGAGCACCCCGATGCTGCCCACCCAGACCCGGTGGATCAGCAGGTACGACGGCGGCAGGTTCAGCCGCAGGGCCAGCGTCGAGCCGGGCTGCCGCGGGTCCTGCAGCCGCTGGAACTGACCGCGCATCCACTCCCGGGAGAACGCGAACGTCTCCGACCGGGCCGGCTCGACGAAGGGGCCGAGGTACGCGCGCAGCTCGGCAGGGTCGACCGAGATGTTCGGCTTGACGAACCCCTCCTCGCGCAGCCCCGCGAGCACGTCGGCGTAGTCGTCGCGCATCGCGATCCGGATCAGCCGGCCGATCGAGTGCGGCAGGCTGCGCTCCGGCAGCCGGGCCACCGCGCCGAAGTCGACCACGCCGAGCCCACCGAGGGCGTCCGGGTCGTGGGGGAGCACCCGGAAGTTCCCCGGGTGCGGGTCGGCGTGCAGCATGCCGACCCGGGCCGGGCCCTCGAAGAGGAACCGGACGTACAGGCTGCCGTAGTGGTTGCGCTCCCCGGGGCTGCCCTCGGCGATCAGCCGGGCCAGCGACGACTCGCTCTCCACCCACTCCGAGACCAGCACCCGGTCGCTGTGCGCGACCACCTGCGGGACCTTGAACTCGGGGTCGCCGCGGAACTCGTCGGCGAAGGCCTGCTGCGCCTCCGCCTCGAGCGAGTAGTCGAGCTCCTCGGCCACCCGGGCCTGCAGCTCGCTGACCAGCGGCTTGATGTCGATGCCGGGCACCATCCCGCCGAACGTCCGGGCGACCCGGCTGATCTGGCGCAGGTCGGCCATCAGCGCGTCGCCGGCGCCCGGGTACTGGACCTTGACCGCGACCTCGCGGCCGTCGGACCAGCGGCCCCGGTGCACCTGGCCGATGGACGCTGCCGCGGCCGGGTTGTCGTCGAACTCCACGAGCTGCCGGCGCCAGCCGGCGCCGAGCTCGGTGGCCAGCACGTGGTGCACGGTGGTCGCGGACATCGGCGGCGCGGAGTCCTGCAGCCGGGTGAGCTGCTGGCGGTACGGCGCGGCCAGGTCCTCGGGCAGCGCGGACTCGAGGATGGACAGCGCCTGGCCCATCTTCATCGCGCCGCCCTTGAGGTCGCCGAGCGTGCGGAACAGCTGCTCCGCGGTGCGCTGCTGCACCTCGGTCATCACCGTCTCCGCGGGCCGCCCGCCGATCCGCTTGCCCATGCCGACCGCGGTGCGGCCGGCGAAGCCGAGCGGCAGTGCGGCCAGGCGGGCGGTGCGCGCCACGGCCTTGCGCGGGAGCTCGGACATGCCCCCATTCTGCTGGACGGTTCAACGCACGGTCGGGGTGCCCGCCGAAAGCGCCGCGTCAGTCCCACGTGCAGCAGCAGCCCGGGTGCCGCAGCCACGACCGGGTCTCGATCTCGCTGAGGTCCGGCTGCAGGGTCACCGTCGCGGACCAGGTGGCCGGCCGGCGCCCGTCGACGTACGTCGCGAGGTCGCGGGCCGCCCACGCCAGCGCCAGCGCCGCGAGCAGCGGGTCGACCGGCTCCGGCCGGGTGCCGGCGCCGGC
>JABFXA010000063.1 GCA_013361955.1 Nocardioidaceae bacterium | reverse complement strand
CCGGGCCGGCCGGGGCGGACACCGTCACGGTCGCGGACTGCACCCGGCCGATCGCCGCGGCGACGTCGACGGCACCGTCCGGGGTCGCCGGCAGCGGCTCGCCCGAGGAGCCCTGCACGAGCGCGCGCAGCGCCACCTCCTGCTCCCCCGCCATCCGACCCAGCTCGGCGGCCTCACCACCGAGCTCGCGGCCGCGCCGCTGCACCAGCGCGAGCACCTGGAGCACCCCGTCGTGAACGGCCCGGGCCAGCCGGGCCCGCTCGGCGAGCTGGGCCGCCACCCGCTCGGCCTGGGCGCGCGCCTCGGTCGCCTCGCGGATCTGCGTCGCGCAGTAGCCGACCACCCCCGCGGCGAGCAGCAGCAGGAAGATGTTGCCCCAGGTGGTGCCGGTGCGGACCGTGCGGACCGAGAGGTCGAGCAGCGACATCAGCACGGCCGCGGCGATCCCGCCGGGCCAGCCGCGCAGCACCGCCCACGCCAGCACCGGGGCCATCACCCAGAAGGACGGCAGCGTCGAGGCGTGCCGGTCGAGCATCGCCTCGCTCTCCACGTACGGCGTGGCCAGCAGCGTCGCGGCGGCCACCGCGAAGTCGGCCACCAGCAGCGGCAGACCACGCCGGCGCGGCGCGTCGTACGCCCAGGTGGCGACGAAGGTCCAGACCACGATCACGCCGATCACGACCCAGCCCGCGGCCGGGTGCTCGAACTCCCGCCAGCGGGCGACGTTCAGCACCACCGCGTAGGTCGCCACCACGAACCGCAGCACCGCGATCGCGCGGAGGAGGGTGGTCTCGACCTGCTCGGAGACCGGGTCGAGAAGACCGGTGCGCGGAGGCATCTCCGCCTCAGGACGCCTTGAGGCCGTCGATGCCGGCGGGGTCGTCGGACGATCCGGTCCTCCGGGCCTCCTTCGCCTCCTTGTCGAGGGCCTTCGCCTTGGTGGCGTAGAGGTCGACGTACTCCTGACCGGAGAGCCGCATGATCTCGTACATGATCTCGTCGGTGATCGACCGCAGGATGAACCGGTCGTTCTCCAGACCCTCGTAGCGGGAGAAGTCCAGCGGCTTGCCGAAGCGCACCACCGGCCGGGTGAAGGTGCCGAACTTCTTGCCGGGCGGGGCGACCACGTCGGTGCCGAGCACCGCCACCGGCACGACCTTGACCTTGGTCTCGAGCGCGAGCCGGGCGACGCCGGTCTTGCCGCGGTAGAGCCGGCCGTCGTGGGAACGGGTGCCCTCGGGGTAGATCCCGAACAGCTCGCCCTCGGCCAGGATCCGCTTCGCGGCCTTGAGCGCGCCCTCGGCCGCGGTGGCGCCGGACCGGTCGATCGGGACCTGGCCGGAGCCGGCGAAGAACTTCTTCTGGAACCAGCCCTTGATGCCCGGCGTGGTGAAGTACTCCGCCTTGGCCACGAACGTCACCCGGCGGGGCAGCGTGAGCGGCATGAACAGCCAGTCGGCGTACGAGAGGTGGTTGCTCGCCAGGATCGCGGGCCCCTCGTCGGGGACGTTCTCGGCGCCCTCGGTGCGGGGCCGGAACACCCCCTTGAGCAAGGGCCCGAGGAAGACCCACTTGAGCAGCCAGTAGAACAAACCCGCACCTCCTTCGCCTCTCGTCCGCGACGCGGGAAACCCTAGCCGCGGCATCCGAGCCGTGCGACGATTCAGGGACTCGCGCCTGGCTCATTCAACACCAGTTCGACACCAGCCGCGGCCCCGCAGCACGCTCGACCCCGGGAGCCCCGTTGCCCATCGACCCGAACGCCGAGCCGTTCCACGCCGACGCCGTGCCGAGCCCGGACGACGGCCAGCGGGTGGGCGTGCTGCTGTCGCAGGGCTTCACCGGGTCCCCCGCGTCGATGGTGCCGTGGGGCCGGTACCTCGCCGAGCAGGGCTTCGGCGTCGCCGTACCCCGGCTGCCCGGGCACGGCACCACCTGGCAGGAGCTGAACCGCACCCGCTGGGCGGACTGGTACGGCGAGGTGGAGCGCGCCTTCGAGAAGCTGCGGGCCGACTGCGACCAGGTGGTCGTCGGTGGCCTGTCCATGGGCGGCTCGCTCGCGCTGCGGCTGGCCGCCGACCGTGGCCGCGACGTCTCCGGCGTGCTGCTGGTTAACCCGGCGGTGAACATCGCCCGCAAGGACGTGCTGGCGCTGCCCGTGCTCAAGCACGTCGTCCCGGCGTTCCCCGGGATCGCCGACGACATCAAGAAGCCCGGGGTCGAGGAGCACGGCTACGACCGAACCCCGCTCAAGGCCGCGCACTCGATGCTGACCTCCTGGAAGCGGCTGCGCGACGACCTCCCGCGGGTGACCCAGCCGATCCTGATGTTCCGCTCCGTCGAGGACCACGTGGTCGACCCGTCGTCCGCGCGGATCATCACCACCACCGTCTCGTCGCGCGACGTCCGGGAGGTGCTGCTTGAGAACAGCTACCACGTGGCTACGCTCGACAACGACGCGCCGACCATCTTCGAGCAGTCGGCCGAGTTCGTGCGACGAGTGACGGGACCATGACCCACCCCGACGAGAACCCCCGCGACGAGTCGGGTCCCGCCCGCCCCGACGGCGCCGGCCTGCCCCTCGACGAGGAGGCCGCCTGGCGGTCCATCGTCGAGCACTACGGCGACCGACCGGTGCTCGGCGACGAGCCGGCCGAGGCCGCTGAGCCCGCCGAACCGGCGCACGACGAGCCGACCCCGAGCGTCTTCGACCGGACCTTCCTCGACGCCCAGGAGACGCAGCGGCGCCGCGAGCCGACGGCTGACGGCTGGACCGACGAGGGCCACTTCGTGCCCCCGGAGCCGCCGCCGATCCCCCGCGGCACACCCGCGCGGCGGCTCGCGTGGCTGGGCCTGTTCGGCACCCCCGTGGTGATGCTCGCCGCGGTCGTCTTCGGGTGGCGGATCCCGGGCTGGCTGGCGCTGCTGATGGTGGTCGCGTTCATCGGCGGCTTCGTGTTCCTCGTCGCCACCATGCCCCGCGACCGCGACGACTGGTCGGGGGACGACGGCGCCGTCGTCTGACGCGCCCCCTCACGGCTCGGCGAGGCGGTCGGGACCACTACCGTGGTGCCGTCACAGCCCCGCCGCCGTCGAAGGAGCCACGCGTTGAACGTCAGCGAGACCGTCGAGATCACCGGGCACCTGATCGACACCGGCATCCTGTCCCGGGTGCTCGACGACATCCGTGAGTACGGCGGCGACTGGGTGATCGACCGGTTCGACGTCGGCCACGACGCACCCGACCTGTCGCACGCACGGATCACCGTCTCCGCGCCCGACGACGAGTCCCTGCAGCGGATGCTGATGCGGCTGCAGACCCGCGGCGTGAACCAGGTCCACCCCGGCGAGATCGAGACCGCGGACTGCGAGCAGGACGGCGTGTTCCCGGACTTCTTCTACTCGACCACCAACCTGGAGACCCGGGTCCGCCTCGACGGCCGCTGGGTGCGCGTGGACAACCCGGAGATGGACTGCGGCCTGGTCGTCGACGACGCCGGCGCGACGGTGCGGGTCTTCACCGTGCCGATGGCCGACGTGAAGGCCGGCATGAAGGTGGTCACCGGCGCGTCCGGCATCAAGGTCGACGCGCCCGCGCTCACGAAGGCCGAGGGCTCGTTCGGCTTCATGGAGTCCGACGTGTCCAGCGAGAAGCCGCAGGCGGTGCTGGTGCGCCAGGTCGCCGAGGGCATGCGCGGCGCGAAGGCCGAGGGCAAGAAGGTGCTGTGGGTCGGCGGGCCCGGCGTCGTACACACGGGCGCGGCGCGCGCGATGGTGGCGCTGGTCGACGCGGGCTACGTGGACATCCTGTTCGCCGGCAACGCGCTGGCCACCCACGACATCGAGTCGGCACTGTTCGGTACGTCGCTGGGCATCGACCTGGCGCAGGGCCGCGGCGTCGAGCACGGCCACGAGCACCACATCCGGGCCCTGAACACCATCCGCAAGGCGGGCTCGATCAAGGACGCCGTCGAGCAGGACGTGCTCACCGGCGGGATCATGCACGCGCTGGTCACGCACGGGAAGGAGTACGTCCTGGTCGGGTCGGTGCGCGACGACGGCCCGCTGCCGGACGTGTACACCGACGTGATCGAGGGGCAGCGCGCGATGCGTGGCAAGCTCGAGGGCGTCGGCTTCTGCCTGATGGTGGCGACCATGCTGCACTCGGTGGCGACAGGGAACATCCTCCCGGCCTCCATCCCGCTGGTCTGCGTCGACATCAACCCGGCCACCGTCACCAAGCTGGCCGACCGGGGCTCCTCGCAGGCGCGCGGCATCGTCACCGACGTCGGGCTGTTCCTCGAGCAGCTGGCCAGCGAGCTCGTCGACGGATACGTGACCGTCCGGTCCTGACCCTCAGAGCTCGATCTCGGCCAGCACCGGCCGGTGGTCGCTGGCCTGCGCCAGCAGGTCCTCCGGCACGCCCGGCGACCCGTGGTGCAGCACCCGCGCCGCGCCGCGCACCAGCAGGGCGTCGATGCGGCGCTCGGGGTCGTCGGCCGGGAAGGTCCGCCACGACCCCGACCCGTGGTCGACGAACCCGGCCCGTCGCAGCAGGTCCCACGACGGCCCGGTGGGCACCTCGTTGAGGTCGCCAGCGAGCAGCACCGGCCCCCGCAGGGTCTCCGCGACGTCGAGCGCGCGTCGTACCTCGGTGGGGCGGCGGTCGCGGTCGAGGGACAGGTGCACGCCCACCACCCCGAGCAGCCGACCCTCCACCCGCAGCTGCGCGGCGACGACCCCGCGCCGGGGCTGGAACCGCGGTTGCGGCAGCACGATCGCCGTGGAGTGCTTGACCCCGACGCCGGGCGCGCAGGCGAGCAGGTTCGACCCCGCGGGGCGGCCGCCGTCGACGTACCGGAGCCCGACCTCGTCGCACAGCCGCCGGCAGTGCCGCTTCCACCCCCACGGCTGCTTCGGCGCCTCGTTGACCAGCAGCACGTCCGGGGCGACCATCCGCAGCACGTCGAGCAGCGGCTGCCCGCGGCGCCCGCCGAGCAGGATGTTGTAGGTCAGCACCCGCACTCGGGTCACGGCGACTCGGGAGCCTCCAGGTAGAGGTACGGACCGTCCCGGTCGACCACCTTCCAGCCGAGCTGGTCCTGGACGGCCGCGGACAGCGGGGAACCCTTCAGCAGCACGGCCACTCGGGCACCGGTGTCCTGGAGGTAGTCCTGCCAGCCGGGCTTGACGTCGCGGTAGTCGGCGAAGCCCTGGATGTAGGGGGCCGGGTACGCGTCGAGCATCCCGTCGATGGTCGGGTCCAGCCCGGGGAAGCGCCACTCGATCCAGGCGCCGGTCGGGTCCTCCACCGCCACCGCCGTGCCGGTCGGCAGGGCGGCCAGCCGGGGCTCGAGGCCGGACGGCACGCCACCCGCGCGCTCCGCGGTGTGGGGTACGGCGACCGCCAGCGCAACCAGGCAGACCGCGACCCCGGCGCCGACCACCAGCTTCTCGAGGCGGCGCGGGCGCTGCCAGGGCGTGCGCGTCTCGAGGAGCTCCTGGAGCCCACCTGCGAGCAGCGGCGCGACGATGACCGCGGCCACGGGCACCATCCGGGTCACCAGCGCGGCCCAGCCGCAGGCGAGCAGGAGCAGCAGCAGGTGCGTCCACGGTACGTTGCCGCGACGGGCCCAGCGGGCGACGACACCGGCGATCATCACCGCCACGACGAATGCGGAGACGGTCCGGAACGAGGTCGCCTGCCACTCCCCGATCAGGTGCGTGCGCTCCCCGACCGCCACCTGCGAGGTGAGCAGCCGCGGACCGAGCGGAGTCAGGCAGGCCGCGACCACACTCGCGATGGGAACGGCGGCCATCCGCACCGCGACGCGACGCGTGACCCGACGGTCGAGGACCAGGCCGACCACGCATACGACACCGACCACGACGCCGGCCGACCACAGACCGTGCGCGGTGGCCCACACCCAGGTGACCGGCACCAGCACCCACGGCACCGTGCCGACGCGCCAGGCCCGCAGCCACAGCGCGACGGCGAGCGCCACCAGGGCGAGGCTGACGACCTGTGGGCGCGCGGACAGCGCGGGAGTGGAGGCGATCACCGCGAGTCCGCAGGACACCGTCGCGGGCAGCGTCGAGCCCTCGCGCCGGCACACGGCGTACACGACGACGATGAAGGCGAGGAACATCGCGCCGAACAGCCAGGCGACGCCCGGCAGCCCGAACCAGTCCTCGGCCTTGGCGGCGAGCATCTCGGTGGACCACTGGGTCGGCACCCACGCCGACGTGGCACCCGAGGACAGCCGGCCCGGGTGTCCCAGGCTCCACGGCCCCCATAGCTCGTGCCCGATCCGCAGGTGGAACCAGGTGTCTCCGTTGCTCAGCGGCTGTGCGGCATGCAGGGTGACCCGGCCCATCACCAGCAGCAGGCAGGTCAGGGCCAGCCCGTCGAGCATCCGCGGGGACATCCCGGAGCGCGCCGTCGCGGGCGCGGGCGACCGTTTCCCGGTCGCGGGGGTCTCGACGTGCAGGGTCACGCGCTCAGTATCGAGGACGGTCGCCCCGAGCACCGGCCGTCGCCCGAAGTAGGACGCATCGGCTGGCCCGCGCATAGTCCGAACGGGTCATTTCGGCCGCTATTCGTGCCGAATCGGACATCTCGCTCTACCTTCTTGCTGTCCGGACCTGGGGGTTTGACATGCCACTACATGGTGCGCTCGGAGCGCGCGCCGTACGTCGCGACCGTCGACGTACGGAGGACGGTGCCGTCGCCGTCGAGTTCGCGATCATCCTCCCGATCCTGGCGATGCTGCTCATGGGCATCGTCACGGGTGGCGTGTCCTACGCGCACTCCGTGGGCCTCGCGAACGCGGTCCGGGAGGGCGCCCGCTTCGGCGCCACCGCGGACGCGACCCAGAGCACCTGGCTGGCCGACACCCAGACGCGGGTCCGGCAGACCCAGTTCGACGACAAGTCCGCCGCGGCCGACTCCTCGACCTCGGTCTGCGTGCAGCTGATCCGCACCGGCAACGTCGTCGTGAAGGGCGACTGCTCGATCGGCGGCAACGGCGGACCGAACATCACGATGCCGGCCCTCGACCAGGCTCCGAAGATGCCCACCCTGACCACCGGGTGCGCGATCCGCGTCTACGCCGTGCGTGGCTACACGGTGAACTTCGTCCTCGGCAGCAAGACCGGCACCCTCAAGAGCGGTGCGGTCGCGCGGTACGAGCAGGCCACATGCTGACCCGCCGGCTGCAGGCGCGGAAGGACGAGCGCGGCGCCGTGGCGCTGATCGTGGCGGTCGGTGCGGTCGGCCTGATGCTGGTCGCCGCCCTCGTCCTCGACTTCGGCGCGGTCCGGCTCGAGCGGCAGGTCAACCAGGCGGCCGCCGACGACGCCGCGGCCGCCGGTCTCCGGGCCAGCGACCTGGGCACCGGGCAGAACTACGACTCGGTCGCGGTCTGCTCAGCGGTGGACTTCCTGAAGGCCAACCTCTCCGCGCTGGCGGGCCTTCCCGCGTGCACCACCACCGCGACCCAGACCTGCGAGCCGGGCGATACCTCCACCTACGCGAGGTACCACGCGACGGTCACGTCCGGGAACCGGACCTACGAGGTGTGGGCGCGGTCGCCGTACCGAGTGACCGACACGAGCGCAGGTGGGGTCTTCCCCGAAGAGTCGATGCCGACGCTCGCCAACAACCCGGGCGAGCCCACCCAGCAGGGGTGCGACCAGATCGGCGTCGTCATCAAGGAGACCAGCCACCCGGTGCTGGGCAGCCTGACCGGACGGGACACGCTGACCCACACGGTCCGCGCCGTGGGCCGGGTGAAGATCCAGAGCGGTGACCTCGCGCCGGCGCTCCTGCTGCTGGAGCGGACCAAGTGCAGCGTGCTCACCGTCGGCTCCGCCGGCTCGCCGTCGCGGATCTCGGTGGCCGCCACCGGCAGCACCCCTGCGACCATCCACGCCGACTCGGCCGCCACCGACGCCGGCTGCGGAAGCGGCAGCAACCAGCAGCTGTTCCAGGGCAAGCAGGCCAACGGCATCGTCGCCTACGGCACCGGCACGGTGGCCGGCACGATCACCTCGGTCGCCAGCCAGAACGGGGTGCCCGCCGCCACCATCTCGGACAGCACCAGCAACGTGTACGGCACCGCGGGGATCTACCCGGCCACGCTCGGCACACCCACGACCGTGACCGGGCGCAAGCAGGTCACCCGGCGGCCCGTCGACGTCCGCTACCGGTCCGGTGTCGTCTCCGCCGTCTCGGCGGCCGCCACCGAGTGGGGCAAGAGCCACAGCTCGCCGGCCGGATACACCAACTACATCAACGGGTGCCCGACCCCGGCGCAGATGACCACCCTTGCGGCGCTCACGGCCGACAAGAGCGTCTACATCGACTGCCCCGGCAACGGAGGCATCACGCTGAGCGGCTCCATCGGCGCGGGGAAGATCTACTTCCACGGTTTCATCAAGAACGGCGCGCTCAGGATGCCGAACGCGACCGAGGTGTACATCGACGACACGGACAACGGTGGCTCCAGGGTCAACAACGACGCCATCTCGCTCACCAACAGCGGCAGCTCGTTCTGCATCCGGGCCTCGACCTGCACTGCCGGGTCGTCCGTCGGCCAGTGCTCGACGCTGCCCACGGGGAGCCCGACGTCCAAGGCACGTCTGATGATCCGGCGGGGCATGATCAACGGCGCCGGCGGCAGCCTCCTGCGGCTGTGCAACACGACCGTGGTCATGGAAGGCGGAGACGCGGCCGGGTGCGTCCCTGCCACCAATGGCACGGCCCCCTCCGCGACGCCGTGCGGCGGCGGCACGGGTGACGGCCAGATCAACACCAGCGGGTCCGCCGACTGGACCGCTCCGAACGCGTACGGCGACATGGCGGCCGCCGGCATCACCACGGAGTCGGCCAAGCAGGCGCTGTGGAGCGCCGGCGAGGACCTCGCGCTGTGGACGGAGAGCTACGGCGCCAGCTCCAGCCCGTCCTTCTCGATGGCGGGCGGCGGCAACATGCACGTGGCGGGGGTGTTCATGGCCCCGAACGCGAACCCCTTCAACATCACCGGTGGCGGTATCCAGGACCTGTCGAACGCGCAGTACATCGTCCGGTCGTTCGCCGTGGCCGGTGGCGCCACCCTGAAGATGTCCGTCGACCCGAACAACGCGGTGGGCCTGCCCACCCTGTTCGACTTCCGGCTGGTGCGCTGACGGGACTCAGGCTCCACCTGACCGAACGGCCGACCCCGTCGGCCGTTCGGTCGAT
>JABFXA010000179.1 GCA_013361955.1 Nocardioidaceae bacterium | reverse complement strand
CCGCGCATGGCGACGAACGCGTCCTGCACGACCTCCTCGGCCGTCTCCACGTCGCGGACGAGCAGGGTCGCCAGCCGCACGAGCGGCCGGTAGTGCGCGGCGTACAGACCCTCGAGGCCGTCGTCGCGGGCGCGGGCCATCACACCCCCTCGGGTGGGTCGGTCGAGCGCGGTGGTGCTCACGCTAGTTGGACGCGCAGGTGGTTCCGGGGGTTTACACGCCGACCCCTCAACTACGCTCGATGACATGCCCACCGACGACTGCCTGTTCTGCAAGATCGTCGCCGGCGAGATCCCGGCCGACGTGGTGCACGAGACCGAGACGACCGTGGCGTTCCGCGACATCGAGCCGCAGGCGCCGACGCACGTGCTGGTGATCCCGCGCAGCCACCGCGCCAACGCCGCCGAGCTCGCCGAGACGGAGCCGTCCGTGCTGGTCGACCTGGTGGAGAGCGCCAAGGCGGTCGCCGACAAGGACGGGCTCGACGAGGGCTACCGGATGGTCTTCAACACCGGCGCGCAGGCGCACCAGACCGTCTTCCACGTGCACCTGCACCTGCTCGGCGGTCGCCCGATGGGCTGGCCACCGGGATGACCCGGACCCGCCCGCGGGCCACCCGGGTCGCGGCCGCGCTCCTCGCCTGCGGCCTTCTCGCCGCGGGCTGCAGCCGGGGTGCCGACGACCGCGGCTCCTCGGTGCCGTCGCCCTCGCCGTCGACGTCCGTCGACCACGGCTCCCACGAGGACACCGCCGCCCAGCCGGCCCGGAGCCGGCCGCTGCGCGCGGGTGAGCGGATCGTGCGGGTGGCGATGCCGAAGCCCTACACGCCCTCCGCGCCGTACGGCGCCGGCACCGACGACTACCGCTGCTTCGTGCTCGACCCGCACCTGGCCGAGGACTCGTTCATCACCGGCCTGAACATCCTGCCGGGCACCCGCAAGGTGGTGCACCACGTGATCCTGTTCCGGCTGCCGCCCGGCTCGGAGGCGGCCGCGGAGCAGATGGACGAGTCCGACCCCGGTGAGGGCTGGACCTGCTTCGGCGGCACCGGGCTCGAGAACGAGGAGGCCGTGCAGGACGCGCCCTGGCTCGGCGCGTGGGCGCCCGGCGGCAAGGAGCAGGTGATGGCCCGCGACGTCGGCGTACCGATGCAGGCCGGGTCGAAGGTGATCATGCAGGTGCACTACAACCTGCTGGCCGGCCCGAAGCCCGACGTCACCTCCGCGCAGCTGCGGCTGGCGCCGGGGACCAAGGACCTCGCCGCGCTGCAGACGGTGCTGCTGCCCGCCCCGGTCGAGCTGCCGTGCCGCCCCGGCCACGACCAGAACCGGCTCTGCGACCGGGACGCGGCGGTCGAGGACGCGGAGACCAGGTTCGGCCCCGCCGGGCAGGCGGCGAACTACCTGCACTTCCTGTGCGGTCGCCTGCACCCGGGACCGGTCCAGACCTGTGACCAGAAGGTGCGCCGGCCCGAGACGGTGCGCGCCGTCGCCGGGCACATGCACCTGCTCGGCCGGTCCATCAAGATCCAGGTGAACCCGGGCACCGACCGGGCACGCACCGTGCTCGACATCCCCACCTGGGACTTCGACAACCAGGGCGCGAAGCCGGTCGACCCGGTGCGGCTCGAGCCCGGCGACACGGTCCGGGTCACCTGCCACCACGACCAGCACCTGCGCGACCTGCTGCCGGCGTTCAGGAACCAGCCCGAGCGGTACGTCGTGTGGGGCGAGGGCACCACCGACGAGATGTGCCTCGGCATCCTGCTCGTGACCCGCCCCTGACCGCCGTTCCCTCCGACATCGGATATGTCTTGGTGACCCAGGAGTCACTGATAGCTATCCGATATCGGGTCGGGAGAGAGACCTCTGGGTCACTGAAACCCATCCGACATCGGAGGGGTCAGCCGGTGATCTGCGCCCAGGCGGTGAGCAGCGTCCAGGAGACGACACCGACGAGCATCAGCCAGGCGACCACCTTGTGCCAGCGCTTCGCGGGGTCGAGGGAGGAGGCGACGGCGATCATGCCGGCGTTGTCGCTCCAGCGGTCGATGCCCATCCGCTGCGCGTCGAGGGGGAAGGGGTTCGGCGGCAGGAAGTCCTCCGGCTCGATCAGCTCGACGGCCGGGTCTCGAGGGTCGCCCGGGTCACCCGGGTCGTCGTACCCCTGCATGGGGGAGACTCTACGCACCCGGGGCCAACCGGCGGATGACGCAAACGACTGGCGTGCTCTCGGGTGCGCTCCCGTAAACTGGCGGCGCTCGACAAACCGCACAGTTCATCCCCGCCCGAGACCAGGAGGCAGGCCCCAGGGCCGCCCATGACAGAACCCGACACGCAGTCATCGCAGGAGACGCGGCCCACGCACACGATCGTGGTCCCGAGCAGCGTCCCGATGGTGGCCCTCCTGGGGCCGCGTGACGAGCACCTCGCCCTGGTCGAGAAGGCCTTCGACGCCGACGTGCACGTGCGCGGGAACCAGATCACGCTGCGCGGCGAGCCGGCCGAGGTCGCCCTCGTGGAGCGGCTGCTGGACGAGCTGGTCACGATCATCCGCACCGGGCAGGGCGTCACCACCGAGACCGTCGAGCGCGCGATCGGCATCCTGCGCACCGAGACCACCGAGCGACCGGCCGACGTGCTGTCGCTGAACATCCTGTCCAACCGCGGCCGCACGATCCGGCCCAAGACGCTGAACCAGAAGCGGTACGTCGACGCGATCGACAAGCACACCGTGGTGTTCGGCATCGGCCCGGCCGGCACCGGCAAGACCTACCTGGCGATGGCCAAGGCCGTGCAGGCGCTGCAGTCCAAGAACGTCAACCGGATCATCCTGACCCGGCCGGCGGTCGAGGCGGGGGAGCGGCTCGGGTTCCTGCCCGGCACGCTCAGCGAGAAGATCGACCCCTACCTCCGCCCGCTGTACGACGCGCTGCACGACATGCTCGACCCGGAGACGATCCCCAAGCTGCTGGCGGCCGGGACCATCGAGGTCGCGCCGCTGGCGTACATGCGCGGGCGCACCCTCAACGACGCGTTCATCATCCTCGACGAGGCGCAGAACACCTCCCCGGAGCAGATGAAGATGTTCCTGACCCGGCTCGGGTTCGGCTCGAAGATGGTGGTCACCGGCGACGTCACCCAGGTGGACCTGCCGACCGGCACCCGCAGCGGGCTGCGCATCGTGCAGGAGATCCTGACCGGCATCGAGGACGTGTCGTTCAACCGGCTCACCTCCCACGACGTCGTCCGGCACCGGCTGGTCGGGCACATCGTGGCGGCGTACGACGAGTACGAAGCCCGTCGCGAGGACGCCGGCGACCCGCCGCGCCCGCGCAGCACGCGAGCCTGATCGCGCTGCTGGACCTGACATGAGCATCGAGATCCTCAACGAGTCCGGTGACGACGTCGACGTCGCCGGGCTGTCCCGGCTGTCCCGCTTCGTGCTCGACCGGATGCGCGTGCACCCGCTCGCCGAGCTGTGCATCAAGGTCGTCGACGAGCCGACCATCGCCGAGCTCAACGAGCACTGGATGGAGAAGACCGGCCCGACCGACGTGCTCGCGTTCCCGATGGACGAGCTGCGGCCCGGCCTGGTCAACGAGGAGCCCGAGGAGGGCGTCCTCGGCGACCTGGCGCTGTGCCCCACGGTCGCCGCCCGGCAGGCCCGCGAGGCGGGCCACGCCACCAGCGCCGAGGTGGAGCTGCTGACCGTGCACGGCATCCTGCACCTGCTCGGCTACGACCACGCCGAACCGGAGGAGCACAAGGAGATGTTCGGGCTGCAGGACCGACTGCTCGCGGAGTGGCGGAGCGGGTCGTGAACACCCTCGACATCTGGCTGCTCGTGGTGGCGGCCCTCTGCGCCGTGGTCGCCGGCCTGTTCAGCAGCGCGGACGCCGCGCTCTCGTCGTTCTCCAAGGCCCGGGCGGAGGAGATCGCCGGCGAGGGCAAGCCCGGCTCCGCGCGGCTGCTGGTGATCGTCGGCGACCCGCCGCGGTACCTCAACACCGCGCTGTTCCTGCGGATGCTCACCGAGATCGCCTCGATCGTGCTGGTCACGGTGGTGATGCTCGACCTGATCGTGCCGCGCGGCGGCTCCGAGACGGGGCCGGAGACCGACACCGAGCGCTGGCTGGCGATGCTGGCCACGATCGCGGTGATGCTGGTCGTGTCGTTCGTGGTGGTCGGCGTCGCGCCGCGCACCCTGGGCCGCCAGCACTCCGAGCGGGTGGCGCTGCTGTCGTCCGGGCCGCTGATCCTGTTCACGCGGGTGCTCGGGCCGCTGCCGCGGCTGCTGATCATGGTCGGCAACGCGATCACGCCCGGCCGCGGGTTCAGCGAGGGCCCGTTCGCCTCCGAGGCCGAGCTGCGCGAGCTGGTCGACCTGGCCGAGGCCAGCAGCGTGATCGAGTCCGGTGAGCGGCAGATGATCCACTCGGTCTTCGAGCTCGGCGACACGATCGTGCGCGAGGTGATGGTGCCGCGCACCGACGTGGTGTTCATCGAGCGGCACAAGACGCTGCGGCAGGCGATGTCGCTGGCGCTGCGCAGCGGCTACTCCCGGATCCCGGTGATCGGCGAGAACCTCGACGACATCGTCGGCTTCGCCTACCTCAAGGACGTCACCAGGCGGGTCTTCGACCGGCACGAGGCGGAGACCACCGAGAAGATCGAGTCGGTGATGCGGCCCGCGCTGTACGTCCCCGAGTCCAAGCCCATCGACGCGCTGCTGCGCGAGATGCAGGCCGAGCGCAAGCACATCGCGGTCGTCGTCGACGAGTACGGCGGCACCGCGGGCCTGGTCACGATCGAGGACGTGCTGGAGGAGATCGTCGGCGAGATCACCGACGAGTACGACGTGGCCCGCGTCGACGTCGAACGGCTCGCCAACGGCGCGGTCCGGGTCAGCTCGCGGCTGCCGATCGACGACCTCGAGGAGGCCTGCGGCGTCGCGGTCGAGGACGACGACGTGGACACCGTCGGCGGCCTGATGGCCAAGCACCTCGGCCGGGTGCCGATCGCCGGCTCGGTGATGGAGGAGCACGGGCTGCGGTTCGAGGCCGAGGCCCCGGCCGGGCGGCGCAACCGGATCGGCACGGTGCTGATCACCCGCCTCGAGCCGTCCGTCGAGGAGTCCGAGCAGCAGTCCTACTCTGAGCACCATGCCGGCTGACCCGACCTCGCTCGAGCTGACCGACCCCGAGGACCTCAAGCTCGTCACCCTGGCCCGCGCCACCCGGGCCCGCACGCGCGGCCTCGAAGGGGCCGCGGTCCGCGACCTCGACGGCCGCACCTACGCGGCGGCCACCGTCGACCTGCCCAGCCTGGACCTCACCGCGGTCCAGGTCGCGGTCGCGATGGCGGTGACCAGCGGCGCCCAGGGGCTGGAGGCGGTCGTGGTGCTCGGCGACTCCGCGTCGGTCAACGAGGCCGACCTGTCCGCGGTCCGCGACCTCGGCGGCGAGGGCGTCCCGCTGCACCTCGCGGCCCCCGACGGCACCGTGGTCGCCGCCGTCCGCTCCTGACCCACCTCGGACGCCGGCGTTCTCAAATCGCAGGGCTGCTGTAACGCGCAACCATCCTCCGGGGATAAGTTGTCTCCCGTGAGCGATCTGGTGGGGCGGACCGGGCACGCCGAGGCAGTGGCACGACTGCGTGCGTCGTACGACGCGATCCCGGCAGGGGAGCCGGTGCGGCTGGCGAAGAGGACCTCGAACCTGTTCCGGGTCCGCTCCGGCCAGCACACCCCCGGCCTCGACGTCTCCGGCCTGGGTGGGGTGATCTCGGTCGACGTCGCCGCCGACGGCTCCGCGACCGCCGACGTGCAGGGCATGTGCACCTACGAGCGGCTGGTCGACGTCACGCTGCCGCGCGGCTGGTTCCCGCTGGTCGTCCCGCAGCTGCGGTCGATCACGCTCGGCGGCGCGGTCACCGGGCTCGGCATCGAGTCGACGTCGTTCCGCAGCGGGCTGCCGCACGAGTCGGTCCTGGAGATGGACGTGCTCACCGGCGACGGCCAGGTGGTCACCACCCGCCCGGGCGAGGACCTCTTCGACGCGTTCCCGAACTCCTACGGCTCGCTCGGCTACGCCACCCGGCTGCGGATCACGCTGGAGAAGGCGCCCCTGTACGTCGACCTGCAGCACCTGCGCTTCGACGACCTCGACGCGCTCGCCAAGACCGTCGACGCGATCGTCGAGAGCGGCGAGCACGACGGGGTTCGCGTCGACGGGCTCGACGGCGTGGTGTTCGAGCCGGGGGAGGCGTACCTGACGCTCGCCCGCTGGCGCGGCGACGGGGTCGACGCGCAGCCGACGACGAGCGACTACACCGGGATGCAGCCGTACTTCCGCTCGCTGCAGGAGCGGGAGACCGACACGCTGACCATGTACGACTACCTGTGGCGCTGGGACACCGACTGGTTCTGGTGCTCGGGCGCGTTCGGGCTGCAGAACCCGCGGATCCGCCGGCTCTGGCCGCGGCGCTGGCGGCGCAGCGACGTCTACCACCGGCTGGTCGGTCTCGAGAACCGCTTCGGCGTGATGCGCCGCCTCGACCGGGCCCGCGGCAAGCCGGACCGCGAGCGGGTGATCCAGGACATCGAGGTCCCGGTGGAGCGCACCGCCGACTTCGTGCGCTGGTTCGACGAGACCGTCGGCATGCGCCCGGTCTGGCTGTGCCCGCTGCGCGCGTCGCGGCGCTGGCCGTCGTACCCGCTGGAGCCGGGCGCGACCTATGTGAACGTGGGCTTCTGGGGCACCGTCCCCATCGAGCCCGGGGCCCGCGACGGCGACAAGAACCGCGCCGTCGAGGCCAAGGTCACCGAGCTCGGTGGCCACAAGTCCCTGTACTCCGACGCCTACTACGACCGGGAGACCTTCGAACGGCTGTACGACGTCGCGAACCTCGACCGGGTCCGGGAGCGGACCGACCCGGCGAACCGGCTCACGGGCCTCTACCAGAAGGCGGTGAATCGTCGATGACGAGCACACTCAACCGACCCGGCAGCACCGGGACCCCCGACCGGATGACGATCGCCGAGGCGCTCGACCGGCTGATGGCCGGCGGGGTGCCGTTCCGGTTCACGGCGTACGACGGCAGCTCGGCGGGCCCCGAGGACTCGGTGCTCAAGGTGCACCTGCGCAACGAGCGGGGGCTGTCCTACATCGCCACCGCGCCGGGCGACCTCGGTCTCGCGCGGGCCTACGTGTCCGGTGACCTCGAGATCGAGGGCGTGCACCCGGGCGATCCGTACCCGGCGATGCAGGCGCTGATCAACGACTCGCTGCGGTTCCGCCGCCCGAGCCCGTCGGAGGCGTTCCAGATCGCCCGCTCGCTGGGCTTCAGCCACTTCCGCCCGCCGGCCCCGCCGCCGCAGGAGGCGCTGCCGCGCTGGCGCCGGCTGCTGGAGGGCTTCCGGCACTCGCAGGGCCGCGACGCCGAGGCGATCCACCACCACTACGACGTCTCGAACCGGTTCTACGAGCTGGTCCTCGGCCCGTCGATGACCTACACCTGCGCCTGCTTCCCGAGCCCGGACGCGTCGCTCGAGGAGGCGCAGGCGAACAAGTACGACCTGGTCGCCCGCAAGCTCGACCTGAAGCCCGGCATGAAGCTGCTCGACATCGGCTGCGGCTGGGGCGGCATGGTCCGGCACGCCGCGAAGCACTACGGCGTGCAGGTGATCGGCGCGACGCTGTCGCGCGAGCAGGCCGCGTGGGCGCAGCAGGCGATCAAGCGCGACGGGCTCGACGACGTCGCCGAGGTCCGGTTCAGCGACTACCGCGACGTGCCCGAGAGCGGGTTCGACGCGGTCAGCTCGATCGGGCTCACCGAGCACATCGGGGTGCGCAACTACCCGGCGTACTTCGGCTGGATCCGGGACAAGCTGGTGCCGGGAGGCCGGCTGCTGAACCACTGCATCACCCGGCCGCACAACCTGACCCAGGACACCGGCGCCTTCATCGACCGCTATGTGTTCCCCGACGGCGAGCTGATCGGCTCCGGCCGGATCATCACGGAGGTCCAGAACGTCGGGCTCGAGGTGCGCCACGAGGAGAACCTCCGCGAGCACTACGCGATGACCCTCAAGGGCTGGTGCGAGAACCTCGCGGCCAACTGGGACGAGTGTGTCCGCGAGGTCGGCGAGGGCACCGCCAAGGTGTGGGGCCTGTACATGGCCGGCTCGCGGCTCTCGTTCGAGCGCAACGAGATCCAGCTGCACCAGGTGCTCGCGGTCAAGCCCGACTCGTCCGGGAACGCCCACTTCCCGCTCCGGCCCACCTGGCTGAGCTGACCCGACCGGGAGGTTTGCACCGCGAGAGCGCGGTAAAAAGGCCTCAACGCGCGTAACCTTCGGTGAGTCCTCGGCGATTACGGAACCGAGGACTCATCCACGCCATGGGAGGGTGCATGAGTCCTGTGTCAGGTGAACGTCTGACACGGCGGAGGCAACCCCTCACCCTCCACCGACGCATGACCCTGGGTGCCGGCCCGGCGGAACCCCCGTCCACCGGGCCGGCACCGAAGCCCGAGCCGGCACGAGGTGGGCGTCCGTGCCCGAGCTGAACGACGACGTCGTGGCCGCAGCGGTCGCGGGCGAGGAGGGAGCGCTCGCGGCCGTGTACGCCGCGCTGTCGCCGAAGGTGCTGGCGTACCTCCGCGCCCGGGGGGCGGAGGACGCAGAGGGGCTCACCAACGAGGTGTTCCTGCATGTGATTCGCCGCTTGGAAGGGCTGGTGGGAGGTGCCGACGGTCTCCGTACGTTCGTGTTCTCCGTCGCGCACGCCCGCTTCGTCGACGAGGTACGCCGCCGCGCCCGGCGTCCCTCGGAGGCGCCGTACCACCCCGAGCTCGACCACCGCAGCGAGCCGTCGGCGGAGACCGCCGTGCTGACCGGGCCGCGGGGCGGCCACCTGGCGGAGGCGCTCAGCCGCCTCGGCGAGGACCAGCGCTCGGTGGTCACCCTCCGGGTGCTCGGCGACCTGTCGCTCGAGCAGACCGCGGAGGTCCTGGGCCGGTCGGTCGGCTCCGTGAAGCAGCTCCAGCGCCGGGGTCTGATGACCCTGCGCGCACTCGTCGACCGAGGGGAGGTGGCCCTGTGACCAGCTCCGCCGTCATCGCCGAGATGATCGCCGACGTCGAGGAGTTCCTGGACTCCGTCGACGGGCTCGACGACCTGCTCGACGACCTGCACGCCCTCGGCGCGGGCGAGCCGCCCACGCCGACCGGAGAGCTGGCCGAGCTCC
>JABFXA010000328.1 GCA_013361955.1 Nocardioidaceae bacterium | reverse complement strand
TGGGCCACCCCCGCCGAAGCCCTCGACAAGCTACTGTCCGAACACGACAACAAACCCGGTGTTGCAAACACAGGTTGAATCCGCCGGGGGCTCGCACCTCAACCAGCGAGGCGGGTCAGCGGCGGAGGGTCCAGGTGTCGAACGTGTGGCCCTGCTGGTCGATGGCGCGGCCGACCAGCCGGTCGCGGTACACCTGCAGGTCGACGTAGTGCCGCACCGACCGGCTGAACGCGGTGAAGCCCTCGCGGCCGGTGGGGCGCAGCTTCGCGCCGCCGCCGGAGACCACGTAGGTGACGCCCTGCTGCGGCGTCGACCGCTGGTAGTCGTGGTCGTGGCCGGCGAGCACCAGAGACACCCCGGCCCGCGCGAACAGCGGTGACCAGGCCCGGCGTACGTCGAGGCTGGAGCCGTGCTCGCCGGCGGAGTACGCCGGGTGGTGCATGACCGCGATGGTCCAGGTGCCCGGCGGCTGCCGCTCGGCGAGCCGGGCGCGGAGCCACGCGGTCTGCGCCGGGTCGTCGGGCCGGTTCGAGTCGAGCGCCAGGATCCGCACCGGGCCGACACGCTGCTGGTACCACGCGCGGTCGCGGCCGAGCCGGCGCAGGATGTCGGACTGCTCGTCGCTCTCGACGTCGTGGTTGCCGAGCACCGGGACCAGGACGGCGCCCTCGCCGAGCACCTCGTCGAACGGCCGCGTCACGGACTCCTCGGTGAGCTCGGCGTCCCCGGTCTCGTAGACCAGGTCGCCGAGGAGCAACAGGGCGTCGTAGCGGCGCCCGTCGCCCTGGTCGGCCATCTCGTCGGCGGTGGCCTGCTCGCGGCCGTCGCGGGTGCCGGTGTCGCCGGCGATCGCGAGGCGGGCCAGCGGGCGACCACTCGGGGGCGTCGGAGAGACCGGCGCACTGGTGGTGACCCGCGGCGGCGGACTGCTGTCGCGGGGCACCCGACCGTCCTCGGGCAACAGCAGCGCGGGCAGCAGCGCGACCAGCCCCACGGCCAGCACCGCGCCGGCCGCGACGAACCGGGTGCGGGTCATGCGGCCGAGGCTACGGGGCCTCCTTGCTCACCTCGAAGAACCCGTGCGCGCCGCGCTCGGCGTCGACGAACGCGTGCGACACGAACGGGTAGTGCCCCGGCTGCGGGAACGTCATCTCCACGAAGCCGCCCTGCGCCGGCGCCAGCGCGAGGGCCTGGCTGCCGCCGCTCCCGCCGTCGAGCAGGTAGGACCCCTCGAAGTACACCCGGTCGAACTGGGTGCCGACGACGTGGAACGACGTGCCACGGCTCGGGCCCGCGGCGAGCACCCACACCCGGACCCGCTCGCCGACCTTCGCGGGCAGCGGGGCGTGGTCGTACTGGTTGGGGTAGCCGTTGAAGTCCACGGTGTCCGGCTGCTCGAGCTTGATCTTGTCGGGGTCGGCGCTGCCGCCCTGCGGGCCGAAGTACTGCTCGTTCTGCACCAGCACGTAGCTGCGGTCCACCCGCGGCAGACCCGGCGGCTCGATCACCACGGCGCCGAACATGCCGTTCGCGACGTGCAGGGACATGGGCATCGTCGAGCAGTGGTACATCCAGATCCCGGCGCGGTTCGCGGTGAAGCGGTACACCAGCGACTTGCCGGGCGGGATCGGCCGCATCACCGAGTCGGGGGCGATCGACCCGGCGTGGAAGTCGATCCCGTGCGCCTGGCCTCCGTGGTTGACCAGGGTGACCTCGAAGGTGTCGCCGACCTCGCCGTGCAGCACCGGCCCGGGGTCGGTGCCGCCGAAGGTCCACACCTTCTGCCGGACCCCGGGGGCGACCTCCTTCTCGTGCTCCTCGATGGTCAGCGTCAGGTGGTGCGCCTGCCCCTCGGCCAGGTGCCGCAGCGGCGGCAGCACCGCGTCGTACGGCTTGAAGCCGGGGCCGGGGTCGGCCATCAGGTCCATGTCGTCGGCCGCGTCGCCGCCGGCCGCGGCCCGGTGCACGTGGCCGCCGGTCTGCGCGTCCGCGCCGGTCGCCACGATGTCGAGCGTCATGCCCATCTGGCGGTGGCCGGGGACCGAGCACCAGCCCGCGATGTCGTGCTCGACGACGCCGACGTCCACCGTCGCGGACCCGCCGGGGGAGAGCCGGCCGCTCTTCGCGCCGGAGTCCAAGACCAGGTCGTGGACCATGAACTTGTCGTCGTTGCGCAGCGTGATGACCAGCCGGTTGCCGGCCGGCACCTGGATGGTGGGCTGCGAGTAGCGCATCCCGGACATCGAGACGGTCACGTGCGTGGTCCTGCCGGTGGACTGCACCCCGCTGTCGACGAGGGTGAACGCGAAGCCCGCCGCGACCGCGAGCGCGAGGGCGAGGACGGCGGCGAGGTCAGCCCGGCGCCGGCCGCGCAGCAGAGTGCTGGCCGCCGTCCCGACGTCGGTCACCCGCCCCCGAGGTTGGCGGCTGGGCACGGGTCAGGCCGAGCCCCGCTGGTCGCCGCGGCCGCGCGGCGGCTCGATCTGCCAGCCGTTGTGCTCGTGGGCGCTGCCGTTGACGTACTGCGTGGAGTAGCCCCGGCCGCCGCCGAGTTCGGCGACCTGGGCGGCGAAGGTGTCCATGATCGACTGCATCTGCGCCTGCGCCGACTGCGCGAAGGAGCGCACCTGGTCGACGTCGCCGGACGAGGCGCCCAGCGACGACTGCATCGTGTACGACGACTCCTGTGCGGTCCGGTTGATCATCGCCTCGGCCTCGCGGCGGGTCCGCTCGGCGGTCTGCATCGCCTCGTCGATGATCTGCCGCTCCTGGGCGCGCGCGTGGCCGAGCCGCTCGCGGGCGTCGCGGCTGATGTCCTCGACCATCTCCTCGGCGACCAGCTGGGCCTGGCTGAACAGCTGCACGACCTGGTCGTTGATCCGGTCCTCGCCGGACACCTCGGACTCGGTCAGCCGGGTCCGCATCTCCTGGATCTCGCCGACCAGCTTGTGCGTCTCGCCGCGAAGCTGCTCGTTGTGCTCGCGCAGCCGGCGCAGCTCGGACTCGGACCGCTCGATCTGGGCGGCCAGCTGGTCGACGTACTCGAACACCTCCTCGGGGTCGAGGCCGCGCCGGCGGCGCCGGAAGTCCTGGTTGCGGATCGACGCGGGCGACCGGTAGTCGGGGGAACGCTGGCCGTCGTTGCTCGTCACTCGAAGTCACCTGCCCTGCTCAGCACGGGCGCGGCGATGTGCTCGCTCGCGGCCGCGTAGTAGAAGTGCTCGTACCTGATGTGCTCGGTGGGCATCCCCGCCCCGCTCAGCTCCTCGAGCGTGTGCGCCACCATCTGTGGCCCCCCGCAGACCATCGCCGCCCGGCCGTTCAGGTGCTGCCGGGCCGCGACGGTGCCGACCTTCCCGCGCGTGCCGGGGTACGACGGGTCGTCGGAGACCACCTCCGTGTAGTCGAACCAGGGCCGTTCCCTGGCCAGGTCGCGGAGCACCGGGCGGTCGTAGAGGTGCCACGGCATCCGGACCCCGTGCAGCAGGTGCACCCGCGGGGCGGACCCGACCTGCTGCCACTCCCGGTCGATCTGCTCCAGGACCGCGCGCAGCGGGGCCAGCCCGGTGCCGCCGGCGACCATCAGCAGGTCGGTCTGGTCGTGGTCCTGGCGGGTGAGCCGGTCACCGACCGGCTGCCCGAGCTTGACCGCGTCGCCGACCTTGAGGTGCCGCACCAGCGCGGTGCTGACCTGGCCGCCGTCGATCTGCTGCACGTGCAGGTCGATCGAGCCGTCGCGCCGCGGGGCGTTGGCGGGGCTGAAGTAGCGCCAGGTCTGCGGTCGCTGCGGGATCTCCATCGACAGGGACTGCCCGGGCCGGAACCGGACCTCCTGCCGGGGCTGGATCCGGACCAGGGTCAGGTCCATCATCCGGCGCTCCACCGCGACCACCTCGGCGTCAAACCAGTCCGGGCTGTCCTCGGAGGAGATCTCGGCGGCCTCGACCATGATCCGGGCGATCACCTGGTAGGCCGCCGCCCAGTCCCCGGCGAGGTCCTCGTCCCACTCGGGGCCGAGGAAGTGCTTGAGGGTCGCGCACAGCGACACCCCGACCGCGTTGTAGTGCTCGGCGATCACGGCGTACTTGCGGTGGTCGCGACCGAGGTGCTGGAGGAACCGCTCGTCGGTCTCGATCTGGTCGACGTGGCTGACGATCCGGCCGAGGGCGCTCACGAACTTGTCCCGCTGGCTGGACATCGACAGCGGGAACATGTCGCGCACTTCGGGGTGCGTCAGGAACAGGTGCGAGTAGAAGAACAACGGCACGTCGTGGCCGTGCTTCGTCACCCGGTCCCAACTGCGTTGCAGGGCAGCAGCATCCATGACGTACTAGCTAACGCTCGTGAACCGACAGCCTCTCGACCGATCCCGGCGGTCCGTGCGCCGACCGCATGTGCTCCCAGACGTCGGCTCGAAAGGCCGACGCGCGAAACGTAGACAAAGAGTCCCTCCCACTCCGACGCCCCCGTCTCCCGGCCGCCTTCCTACCGTCCGGACGGCGACCGGCGCAAACGAGACCAGACCAGCGCAGACGAGGATGATTCGGAAGCGTCGGGCCGGGGTAGAAGGTGCGGCTTCGCTCACCGGGCCGTGACCGTGAACGGCGTGGTGACCACGGTCCCGTGGGGGAGGCGGAACTGGCCCCAGAGGCGGTAGCGGCCGGGGGTCGCGAATGTGATGTGCACGGACAGCTCCGGCCCGAACGTCTTCCCGGGGATCGCGAACACCGGCCGGCCGCGGTCGTCGGTGGTCTCGGCGTGCGCGTGGGCGAACCGGGTGCCGTCGGCCCGGAGGACCACCACGTGGCCGGCGGCGCCGAGGTACGGCCGGATACCGGTGACCGGCTCGCCCGTCGCGGTGTCGGTGAACCGCAGGGACAGGTCGCTGCTCGCGGCGACCTCCGCGTCGCCGCCGAGGGTCACGGTCACCCCGTGGCGGGTCACCGACCGGACCTCGCCGGTACGGCGCTGGGTCGGCGGGACGCGCCCGGGCACGAGGAGCGTTGACCGGTACAGCACATCGGACATCCGGCCCTGGCGGCGCACCTCGGTGTGCACGAGGTAGCGGCCGGGGGTCGGCAGCGTGGCGGTGACGCGCAGCCGGCCGGGGGTGCCGGTCGGACGCGGGTGCAGGTGCGCGAAAGTGCCGAGGTCGGTGCGGGTGAGGATCAGGTGCGCCCACACCTGGTGGGTGCGCACCAGGTCGTCGACCGGATCGCCGGTGCCGGCGTCGCGCACGGTCAGCGTCAGGTCGACCGGCCGGCCGGCCACCAGCGGGCCGTCCGGGGTCACCGACATGGACAGGCCGGCATCGTCGGGGGAGACCGGCGGGGCGTCGGTGGTCTCCATCACCGACATGGCCGGGCGCATCGGCATGCCCATGCCCGCGGTCCAGGCGAGGATCCCGTTCATGCCGCGCGAGGCGGTGTCGGTGCGGCTGGCCCAGGTGAACGCGGAGCCGAGCGCGAGGGCGACGACCGCCACCGTGGCCAGGTACGCATAGCCGCCGACCCGGGTCCGCAGCGGCGGGTGCTGGATCTCGTGGGCGGTCGAGGGACGCTGGAACCGGCGCAGGCGCAGGGCGTTGGTGACCACCGAGACCGAGCTCATCGCCATCGCGGCGGACGCCAGCACCGGGTCGAGCAGCAGGTGGTCCCACCCGTACAGGGCGCCCGCGGCGACCGGGACGAGCAGCAGGTTGTAGCCGAACGCCCAGCCGAGCCCCTGCTTGATCGTGGTCACCGTGCGGCGCGACAACGCGATGGCCGCCACGATGCCCCGCAGGTCACCGCCGACCAGGGTGATGTCGGAGGCCGCGATCGCGACGTCGGTGCCGGTGCCGATGGCCACGCCGAGGTCGGCGGAGGCGAGGGCCGGCGCGTCGTTGATGCCGTCGCCGACCATCGCGACGACGTGGCCCTGCCGCTGCAGGGAGCGCACCTGCTCCGCCTTGTCGGCGGGCAGCACGTCGGCGACGACGTGGTCGATGCCGACCCGGTCGGCGACCGCGCGAGCGGTGGCGGCGTTGTCGCCGGTGAGCATCCACACGTCGAGCCCGAGCGCCTTCAGCTGGGCGACCGCCTCGTGCGCGTCCGGCTTCACGGTGTCGGCGACCGACACCAGGCCGGCGAGCCGGCCGGCGACCGCGACGTACACCGGGGTCTCGCCCGCACCGGCCCGGGCCCGCCACTCGGGGAGCAGCGGGCTGGCGTCGACGCCGTGCGCGGTCATCAGCGCCTGGTTGCCGACCAGGACGGGCGCGCTGCCGACGGTCGCGGTGAGGCCGCGGCCGGGGACCGCCTCGAAGTCGGTCACGGCGGGCAGGTCGATGCAGCCGCGGTCGCGGGCGCCGGCCACGATCGCCTCGGCGACCGGGTGCTCGCTGCCCACCTCGGCGGCGGCCACCAGCGCCAGCAGCGCGTCCTCGGTCCACTGCGCGGCGGGGACCACGGCGGTCAGCGCGGGCCGGCCGTGCGTGACCGTGCCGGTCTTGTCGAGGACGACGGCGCTCAGCCGGTGCGCGGTCTCGAGCGCCTCGGTGTTCCCGATCAGGATGCCGAGCTCGGCCGCGCGACCGGTGCCGACCATGACCGCGGTCGGGGTGGCCAGGCCGAGGGCGCACGGGCAGGCGATGATCAGCACCGCGACGGCGGTGCCGATGGCGAGGGTGAGCCGGGTGGCGTCGGGGCCGAACGCCGCCCAGCCGGTGAACGTGCCGGCGGCGACGAGCAGCACCAGCGGCACGAAGACGGCCGCGACCCGGTCGGCGAGCTTCTGCATCGGCACCTTCGCGGACTGCGCGTCCTCGACGAGGCGGACGATCTGGGCCAGCGTGCCGTCCTCGCCCACGGCGGTCGCGCGGACCAGCAGGGTGCCGGTGCGGTTCAGCGTGGCGCCGATGACCTGGTCGTCGACGCCCTTGGCGACCGGCAGGCTCTCGCCGGTGAGCATCGACTCGTCGACGCTGCTGGAGCCGTTCACGACGACACCGTCGACGGGGAGCTTCTCGCCGGGCCGGACCCGCACCAGGTCGCCGGTGGCCACGTCGTCGAGCGGTACGTCGACCTCGGCGCCGTCGCGGACGACGCGGGCGGTCTTCGGGGCCAGGCCGACGAGCGCCTTGATCGCCGACGCGGTCCGGCGGCGGGCGCGCTGCTCGAGCCAGCGGCCCATCAGCACCAGCGCGATGACGACCAGGCTGGTCTCGAAGTACACGTGCAGCGGCAGCCGCCAGCGCTCGGCAAGCCCGGGCCAGAGGGTGACGAAGGCGCTGTAGCCGTAGGCGACACCGGTGCCGAGCGCGACCAGGGTGTTCATGTTGGTGGAGCGGTGCTTCGCGGCGGCCCAGGCGGCACGGTAGATCGAGGCGCCGGCCCACAGCTGCACGATCGTGGCGACGACCAGGATCAGCGGCATCAGCCAGTCCATGGTGTCGAGGTAGATCGGCACGTACATCACGGCCATCAGCCCGAGCCCGGTGGTCAGCGCCACCTGCCAGCGGCGCTTGAGACCGAGCAGCTCGGCGTCCTTGCGGGCCTCGCGCACGGCGTCCTCGTCGTCCGCGTCGGGGGCCGCGGCCGGGCCCGGGGTGGTCCGCGGGGTGCCGGCGTAGCCGGCCCCTGTGACCGCGTCGGTCAGCGCCGGGAGGTCGACGCGTGCGGCGTCGAACGAGACGTTGGCGGTCTCCGCGGCCAGGTTCACCACGGCGTGCTGGACGCCGTCGACCTTGAGCAGCGCCTTCTCGACGCGGTTCACGCACGCGGCGCAGGTCATCCCGTCGATGTCCAGCACGCAGCTGGCCGCGGTGTCGGTGGCCGCGGGGGCGGTGTCGGTGTGGCTCATCGGGTCCTCCTCGGCGGGAGCCGGTCGGGTGGGCTGCTGGGTCGATGCTGCTGCGCGGGTGCCGCGGGTCGCGCCGGTGGAACCGCCGGGGTGCGCGACCCGCGGCGGGGGATCAGCGCAGCCGGTAGCCGGCCTCCTCGATCGCGTCGCGGATGGCGTCGCGGGCCAGGGCCGCGTCGCTGGTGACGGTGACCCGTCCGTCGATGAGGTCGACCTCGACCCGGCGTACGCCGGAGAGGGCGGAGACCTCGGCGGTGACGGCCCGGCTGCAGTGGCCGCAGGTCATCCCGTCGACCTCGTAGACGGTGACGCACGGGGCGGTCTCGGTGAAGGACATCGTGCTGCTCCTTGCTTCGGCGGCGTGGGTCCGCGGCTGCGGACCCGACCCGAAGCCTGGTCGCGGCCGGCCGCGGTGGCACCGGGGAAACCGCCGGGATGCGCGTCCCGGTGGTTTCGCCGGCGCGACCCCGCCGCGCCCGTTCGTAGCGTCCCGGCATGACCACGACCCAGCACCTGAAGACGACCGACACGACCGCCCGGAGCGACCTCGACGTGCTCGTCGTCGGCGCGGGTCAGGCCGGGCTGTCCCTGGCCTGGCACCTCGCCGGGCGCGGGCTCGCGTACCTGCTCGTCGACGCCGGCGAGGTGGGCGGCTCGTGGCGGTCCCGGTGGGACTCGCTGCGGCTGTTCACCCCCGCGCAGTACGACGGCCTGCCCGGCAGCGCGTTCCCGGCGCCGGCCGACACCTACCCGGGCAAGGACGACGTCGCGGACTACCTGGCGTCGTACGCCGCGACGCACCGCTTCCCGATCCGTACCGGCACCCGCGTCACCCGGCTGGTGCCCGCCGCCGACGGGTTCACCGCGCACACCACCGGTGGAACCCTGCGTGCCCGGAACGTCGTGGTCGCCACCGGTGCCTTCCAGCGGCCGCACGTCCCGGCGCTCGGCGAGCGGTTCGACCCGTCCGTGACGCAGCTGCACACCAGCGGCTACCGCAACCCCGGGTCGGTGCCGGGGGAGCGGGTCCTCGTCGTCGGCGCCGGCAACTCCGGTCTCCAGACAGCGGACGAGCTCGCGGGCAGCCACCGGGTCACGCTCGCCAGCGGCAGCCGGGCGCTCGCGCTCCCGCAGCGGGTCGTCGGGCGGGACCTGTTCTGGTGGCTGACCCGGACCGGCGTCCTGGACAAGCCCGCCGACTCCCGCCTCGCGCGTCGCGTCCGCGCCCGCGGCGACCTGGTCATCGGCGCCGACCGCAGGAGGCTGGCCCGCCGGGTCGACGTACGCCCGCGGCTGGCCGACGCGGACGGCCGCGCCGCGACGTTCGCCGACGGCAGCAGCGTCGAGGTGGACAGCGTGCTGTGGGCCACCGGCTTCCGGCCCGACTACACGTGGATCGAGGCGGACGTGACCGACGCGGACGGCGCCGTCCGGCACCGCAGCGGGCGGTCGCCGGTGCCGGGCCTGTGGTTCCTCGGCCTGCCCTGGCAGCGCACCCGTGGCTCGTCCCTGCTCGGCTTCGTGCAGCGCGACGCCGCCGACCTGGCGGCCCGTGTCGATGCCGCCGTCCGCGCCTGAGCCCGATGGTTCCACCGGCGCGACCGGGCGCCGCCCGCGCTCAGGCTGGTGCCACCACCAAGCGAGGAGGACCTCGTGCACAGCATCCAGCTCGACCTGGCCCGCACCGAGACCGCCCGCCGGATCGCGGACGCGCGGCGACGGCTGGTCCAGGCGGGGCATTGTCGGCATTCCAGGCTCGCCGTACGTTGCCGTGGTGGGCACACCACAGCAGCGGGGCTCGGGACGATGACGATCGCGGCCGGCAACATCGGGTGCCCGTTCTGCCGGGCCCAGCTCGACTACGAGGGCACGGTCTGCGGCGACTGCGGGGCCAGCGTGGTCGCGCGCGGGCCGCTGGCGCACCGGACCGAGGTGCGCGTCACCGGCCGGCGGGTCCGCCTCGCGGTCACCCGCCGCAGCTGGGACGGCGAGGAGCTGCTGGTGTGGCGCGACGGGCCGCGCGGCCTGCGGTTCCGGCGGCCGAAGGGGCGGCGGCGACCGGCCGCCGACGACGAGGGGCTGACGTTCGAGCCGATCGAGGTCGGTCCGGACACCTGTGCCGGCTGCGACGACCAGGCGGTGTTCGTGGTGGACGGGGAGGCGTCGGTGTACCAGCTCGAGGGCTGCGACGACGACTGGTGCTACTACGAGAACCCGAGCGGGATCGCCTGACCGGCTCCTACGATCGGGGCATGCGCGCCCTCCGCTGGTCCGTCCCGCTGCTCGCCTCGCTGCTGCTCCTGGCCGGCTGCGGGGGCGGGTCCGACGACTCCGCCGGCTCGTCCGCGACGGGCTCGTCGCCGAAGGCGAACGGCACCGCGGCGGCGTCCGGCACCTGCAGCTACCCGCCTGCGGGGCAGGCCGCGAAGCCGGTGAAGCCGCCGCCGGCGAAGCCGGCCGGGAAGGCGAGGCTGACGATGCGCACCAACCGCGGCGACCTGCCGCTGACGCTGCGGGTCGGCGCCACTCCCTGCACGGTCAACTCGTTCACCTCGCTGGCCGCCCAGGGGTACTTCGACAAGACCCGCTGCCACCGGCTGACGACGCAGGGCATCTTCGTGCTGCAGTGCGGCGACCCCACCGGCCAGGGCACCGGCGGGCCGGGCTACCAGTTCGACGACGAGCTCGACGGGCAGGAGTCCTACCCGGCCGGCACGCTGGCGATGGCGAACGCCGGCCCGAACACCAACGGGTCGCAGTTCTTCATCGTCTACCGCGACTCGCCGCTGCCGCCGGCGTACACGGTGTTCGGCTCGGTGTCGCCCGCCGGTTTGAAGCTGGTGCAGGGGATCGCCCGCCAGGGCACGTCGGACGGGTCTCCCGACGGGCCGCCGAAGCAGCCCGTGGTCATCACATCCGTGCGCTGACGGGCCTCCTCCCGCACCGGGTCAGCCGTGCGCGCGAGTGGTCAGCGCCTTGGTGGGCCACCCCGCGACGATGTAGTCCCAGGCCCGCTTGGCCTCCTCGAGGACGAACTTCGGCTGCTGCTCGACCAGCAGCAGCGACGGGACCGTCCACCAGGTGAAGACCGACTTCCCCTGCGACTTGTTCATCGTGAACATGATCCGGTGCGCGCCGTCGACGTGCACCAGCCCGAAGTAGTGGCCGAGCTCGTGCGCCAGGACGTACTCGAACACCAGGTCGGGCACCCGGTCCAGGCACGAGACCCCCGAGGTGTTGCTGCCCGGGAACGGCGACCCGTCGACGCCGACCGCGTCGTCGAGGTGGGCGCTCAGGCCGACCAGGGTGCCGGCGTACCCGAACACCGTGCCGCCGTGCGGCACCGGCAGGTCCAGGTTGCGGGCGCCCGAGGAGTCCACGTTCTCGTCGATCCGGTGCAGCACGTCGACGTCGTACTCGTCCTGCTCGGACTCGGCGAGCCGCACGTACGCCGGGTCGGTGACCTCGCGCTCGTCGTACTCGAACTCGTAGATCAGCCCGAGCTCGCGGGCCCGCTCCTCGCAGACCGACGCCTTGTGCCGCAGCACGCTCTCGCTCATCGGGAAGATCCGGAACGACCGGCCGCCCCGGTCGGCGATGTAGCGGTCCACCTGGCCCTCGTCCGCGCCGCTGACCTCGGGCCGGCCGCGCCGCCAGAACGAGTCGTGGTCGTAGCCGGCGAGCTTCCGGATGTCGATGTCCAGGTCCGGGTCCTCGTGCCAGCGGATCAGGTCCGGCACCCCGTCCTCCGCCGTGGTCCGGTCGGAGCTGACGAAGGTGCGGGTGAGCCGCCCGGTCAGCCGCAGCCCGAACGCACCGTGGTCGACGCCGATCGCCTCGCGCGCGGCGGAGAGCGACTCCGGGTCGCGGGCGAACCGCTTCTCGAGCAGCCCGCGCACGTGGTCGCGCAGCTGCTGCTTCTGGATCTCCTCGCGGATGAAGTCGATCGTGTCGACGAGCAGCACCACGCGCACCAGGCCGAGGACCCCCTTGACCACGCCGCCGACGATCTCCACGAACCCGTCCCAGACCCGGCCCCAGTCCCAGGTCGCGATCCCCACCACGATGTCGACCAGCCCGGTCACGACCGCGACCACCAGGTCGACCAGGACGCTGACCACCGTGCACACCGTCCGGGTCACCCACTTCCCGACGGTCACCACCACCCAGCGGACCACCTTGACCAGCACGGTGACGAACCAGCAGAACAGCTTGTTCAGGCACAGCGTCCACCAGTTGCAGTCCTCCTCCTTGCAGCGTTGCTCCTGGCGTTCCTCCCACTCCTCGACGGGCTTGGAGACCTGCTCCTCGACCCACTCCGTGATGTCACGGCACTCGGTTGCGGCCATCGTGGCCACCTCTCTCCCTCTCCGTTGTCGCACGCAGCCGCCGCAGCTCCTCTCGCAGCAGGTGACGGCTCCGTGCGAGCCCCAGCAACTTGCCGCCGACGGCGGCGAGGACGAGCAGCAGGAGGACGACCGGCCAGCCCGGCCGCGGGACCGGCGACGCCAGCGGCGCCAGCCACACGGCCGCCGCGGTCAGCACGAGCGAGAGCTCCCCGGTGCGGCAGCCGCAGTCGTTGTGGAGCGCGCGGAGCCGCTGTCCCGCGCGCTGCCGCTCCGCCTCGGTGAGCCCCGGGAGCGTGACGACCACCCGCTCGACGCGCGGCCGGCCCAGCCAGGACGCGGTGTCGTGAGCGCGGCGGAGGTCCCCGCCGTCGGCGATCACGAGTACGTCGGTCCCCGGTCCGTCCCCCATGCGCTGAGGAGCCGTGCTCCGACGTACCTGATACGTCGTCCAGACCGGCCCGACGTGTCGTGCCGTGTCCCGACGAAGTACCTGATGAAGGGACCTAGCCGACGCGGGCAAAGCCGCCTAGCGTCAGCCCTGCCCGGGTCGAACCGCGGTCCGGAGCACGTCCTCATGGGGAGACAGTCCATGATCAGAAGAATCGGGATCATCGGCGCGTTGTGCGCCCTGATCGCCGCCCTCGGCCCGGCCTTCTCGGCCCAGGCCATCACCAACGGCAATCCCGACAAAGGGGCACACCCGCAGGTCGGCGAGCTGCTGTTCTTCCTGCCCGACGAGACCGACCCGCGCTTCCCCGACGCCGGGGGCTGGGTCACCTGCAGCGGAACGCTGATGAGCCCGACCGTCGTGCTCACCGCCGGACACTGCACCCACGGCGTCGGCAGCAACGGGGCGGCACCCCCGCCCGGCGGATCCGGCGGCAACGACGTCTGGATCAACTTCGACGAGGCGCCGGACTTCAGCATCCTGCCGCCGAGCTCGACCTTCACCACGAACGCCGCCCGGTACGCCGCCTGGTCGGCGGCGCTGAACAGCTCGCCGCAGTGGCACCGGGCGACGGCGTTCCCGCACCCGGAGTTCGACCCCAACGCGTTCTTCACCCACGACGCGGGCGTGCTGCGGCTCGCGGCCCCGGTGTCGAGCCCGACGTTCGGCACGCTGCCGGCCGAGGGGCTGCTGAACACGCTGGTGAAGCAGAAGAACACCGTGCACTACACGCCGGTCGGTTACGGGCTTGAGCAGTCCGGACCGCACACCGCGCTCGGCGGTGACACCCGGCGCACGGCCGACCAGATGCTGGTGAACCTCAACGGCGTCTTCGGCACCGGCAAGGGCACCGCCGCGAAGTTCTCGAACAACAACGGCACCCCACACACCGGTGGCACCTGCTTCGGCGACTCCGGCGGGCCGATCTTCCGGGCCGGCACCACCACCGTCGTCGCGGTGAACTCGTTCGGGATCAGCAGCACCTGCTCCGGCACCACCGGCGGCTACCGGATGGACCAGGCCGACGACCTCGCCTTCCTGGCCACCTTCGGCATCCACTGACCGGGGTACGCCGAGGCGTCCCGTCTTGACCGTCCAGGTACGCCGAGGCGTCTTGTTTCGACAAGCACACCCGTCGAAACAAGACGCCTCGGCGTCGGCGTGGGGCGTGCCGCCGGGCCACGACGGCTACGCGGTCGCGTAGCGGCGTCGCGAGGTGGCGCCGCCGCCGGCCCAGTGCGCGAGGTCGAGCAGGAAGCCGAAGGTGACGAACACCCAGCCCCAGCCGCTCACGCCGATCACCGGGGCGTAGGCGAGCACGTAGAACAACGTCGTGTACGGGAGCAGCACCAGCCCGAGCAGCGGCAGCAGGACGCCGTCGAAGGCCCGGTCCACGAGGTCGGAGAAGATCCAGACCAGCACCAGCGCGACGCGTGGCGCGAAGCCGGCGAGCAGGACGACCAGGCACCCCATCGTCAGTCCCCCCGGCTCACGAGACCGGCGCGGCCTGCACCCGGCCGTCGGCGACGGCCTGGGCGAGCGCCGCGTGGTCGCGTTCGTTGGTGTCGGCGTAGGCGTCCGCGAACTCGACCAGCGCCTTGTCGAACTTGTCCGACCCGCCCAGGTACGCCGCGATCGCGATGCGGTCGCCGGTGCGGGCGTGCGCCCGGGCCAGCGTCCACGCGCACAGCTCGGCGTACGTGCCCATCCCCGAGGGGATCATCTCCTCGATGGGCGCGGAGAGCTTCCAGTCGCGCAGCTGGCGCACGTAGTAGTCCCGGTCGATGCCGTCGAGCCCGGTGGTGCGCTGGAAGCCGAGGAAGATGTCGCTGGCCGCCTGCATCATCAGCTGGCCGGCCACGACCCGGTGGCCCTGGTTGTCGTAGCGGCTGGCGCCGGCGTAGTCGGCGAGCACGGACGCCTGGGCCTCCTTCGCCTGCAGGAACAGCCACTCCCGGCCGCCGTCCGCCTCGAGCAGCAGGATCCAGGCGCGGGTGCCGACGCTGCCCACCCCGACCACCTTGCGGGCCACCTGCACCAGCCGGAACTGGTGCAGCAGGTGCCGCCGGTTCGCGGGCAGGCTGTCGCCGTAGCGGCCGACGAGGTGGCCGAGCTCGCGGTACAGGGAGTCGGACTCGATCTCGGTGAACAGGTCCTCGGCGGGCACCACCAGCGGCGGGTCGCTGACGATGCGGCGTTGCCCGTCGACCATCGTGGTCAGCTTGCCGAGCGCCTGGGTGCTGTCCCGCTTGCGCGCCTTCGCGAGCAGTGCCGCGGTGGACTCGTACCTGCCCTTCTTCAGGTTCTTGCGGTAGGTGCGCAGGGCCTCCTCGACGTCGATCCCGGCGTACCAGACCTCGAGGTTGGGCATCGCCGCGAACTCCCGCATCGTCTCGCGGTACCGCTTCGCGCCCGCGAGCACGATCTTCTGTCGCGCCTTCCGCTGGAAGCCGCGCTCGCGGGCGGCCACCTCGAGGCTCGCGACCAGCCGCTTGACGTCCCACTCGAACGGGCCGGGCAGCGTCTCGTCGAAGTCGTTGAGGTCGAAGACCAGCCGCCGCTCCGGCGACGCGAACGCGCCGAAGTTGGCCAGGTGCGCGTCACCGCAGAGCTGGGCCCGCAGCCCGGACGTCGGGGTGCGGGACAGGTCCGCGGCCATCGGCAGCGCGGCGCCGCGGTAGAAGGCGAACGGTGAGGCGAGCATCCGGCCGTGCCGGAGCGGCACCAGCTCCGGCACCCGCGACTCGGCCTGGCCGAGGAGCAGCCCGACCGGGTCCCGCTCCGCGGCGAGGTCGAGGTCGGCATGGCTGCGTAGGGGGACGGCGGTGCGCAGCGCCTTGGCAGCGGCGGCCCGGTCGGCCGGGTCGTCGCTGGTCCGGGGCGCTCGCGGGGTCCGTACGGCGGTGGACGACGTCGACATGCGGCCCAGCCTGCTCAGCGCGCCCGGTGGGGCGCATCGTCCGTTCCGGGTGGTCCGGGGTCAGTCCGCGAACACCTCGCGCAGGCTGTTCTCCTGCTCGTCGCTGAGGTTCGTGAACAGCAGCTCGGACGGCTCGTGGGCGGAGAACGCGCCCTTGATCTTGTCCACGACGGCGTCGGAGGTCATCACGAACAGGGCCGAGGTCCCGGGGGTGATCTCGCTGCGCGCGCGGTTGATGAACCGGTCGTCGATGCCGACGTCGGCGAGCGACCCGGCGAGCGCGCCGGCGGTGGCGCCCACCGCCAGGCCGAGGAGCGGCACGAAGAAGATCAGCCCGAACAGCAGGCCCCAGAAGCTGCCGCTCAGCGCGCCGGCTCCGGCCACGTGGTTCAGCTGCCGGGTCTTCGGCTTCTTGGCGTCCTGCTGCCACGAGACGGTGGCCGCGTCGTGGATGACGACGAGCTCCTCCCGGGCGAGCTTCTCGAGGGTCTTCACCGCCTCGTCGGCGCCGCCGGGGGTCTCGAACTTCCACACGGTCAACGTGGCCATTCCCGCTCCTTGCGATCGTGGATGCCTGGGGCCACTCTGGCGAGCGCCGCGCGGCGCGGTCGTCATCCGCTGCGGGTGAGATCGGGCGGGAATCACCCGCTCCGGACGACGCGCGCCCCGGGTCCGGTCGGGATCGTGGACGGCACACCCATCTGTGAACGGGAGGCAGCCATGGCGAGTGCCGTCGCGTCCGAGGCCAGCACCGCGACCGACGTGTTCGTGGTGTTCGGGATCACCGGCGACCTGGCGAAGGTGATGACGTTCCGGTCCCTGTACCGGCTCGAGCGGCGCGGCCTGCTCGACTGCCCGATCGTCGGGGTGGCGGTCGACGACTGGACCGTGGACCAGCTGGTGCAGCGCGCCCGGGAGTCGATCGTGGGCACCGGCGAGGAGCTCGACGAGAAGGTGTTCGCGCGCTTCGCGGACCGGCTCTCCTACGTCAGCGGCGACTTCACCGACGTCGCGACGTACGAGCACGTCGGGAAGGCGATCGTCGGCGCGGAGCGACCGGTCTTCTACCTGGAGATCCCGCCGTTCCTGTTCGGGACCGTGATCGGCCATCTGTCGCAGGCGGGGCTCACCACCGGCGCCCGCATCGTCGTGGAGAAGCCGTTCGGCCACGACGGCGCCTCCGCGCGGGCGCTCGCCGACGAGCTGCACCAGTACGTCGACGAGTCGCAGCTGTACCGGATCGACCACTACCTCGGGAAGATGGGGCTCGACGAGATCCTGCACCTGCGCTTCGCGAACCAGATCTTCGAGCCGGTGTGGAACCGCGACCACGTCAGCTGCGTGCAGATCACCATGGCCGAGGACTTCGGCGTCGAGGACCGCGGCCACTTCTACGACCCGGTCGGCGCGCTGCGCGACGTGGTGGTGAACCACCTGATGCAGGTGGTCGCGGCCGCGGCGATGGAGCCGCCGGCGCGCGGGGACCCGACCACGCTCAAGGAGGCGCAGGTCGCGCTGTTCCGGGCGGTGAAGGAGGCCGACCCGGCGCACTACGTCCGCGGCCAGTACGACGGGTACCTGTCCATCGACGGGGTGAAGAAGGGGTCCACCACCGAGACCTTCTCGGCGCTGCGGCTGGAGATCGAGAACTGGCGCTGGTCCGGGGTGCCGTTCCTGATCCGCACCGGCAAGCGGCTCGAGGCGACGCAGACCGAGCTGCGGGTGGTGTTCAAGCGGCCTCCGCAGCTGGGCTTCTTCCCCCGTCGCCGGCGCCCGGAGAGCAACGAGGTGGTGATCCGGCTCGACCCGTCGACCGGGGTCCGGGTGGTCGTCGACGCGCACCGCGCCGACATGGCCCACCCGGCGCCGATCCAGCTGGACATGGAGTTCGCGGCGGAGGGCGGCGAGGGCCCGACGCCGTACGAGGTGCTGCTGCTCGCGGCGATGCGCGGCGACAGCACCCGGTTCTCCCGCCAGGACGCCGTGGAGGAGACCTGGCGGGTGATGCAGCCGCTGCTCGACGACGCCCCGCCGGTCCGCACCTACGCGCCCGGGTCGTGGGGACCCGCACACGCCGACTCGGTGGCGGCGGGCTTCGGTGGCTGGCGCAGCCCGTGGCTGGGTGACTGAGCCGGGCCGGACCCGGCCAGGGCCCGCCGGCCGGCCCGGTGCCACACGGTCCGTTGCAGGGGAAGCCCGGCGATCGCCACGGCTGCGAGGACCGTGACGTCGAGCAGGAGCTGGAGGCTGGAACCCCACGCCTCGCTCCCGCCCTCGACCTCTGGGAGGAGCCGCTGGCCGAGGAACCGGCCGGCGTGGACCAGCACTCCGACGGCCAGGCCGCTGCTGGGCCGCAAGCTCCAGGGCAGGTCGGTGCGGGAGATGCGGGACCTCGGCCTGGCCACCGAGGACAAGGGCCCGTCGACCCACTGTTGCGGAGGTGAGGACGATGCACACCGGTGCGCCACGCGGGATGCCTCGGGTGCCGGGTGGCCGGTTCCGGGCCCGCCGCCCGCCAGGGCCAAGGCGTGCGCTCCACCACGAACCACATCGGCTTCCGCTGCGTCCGCGACGCCTGAGCCCAGGCGGCCGGGGGTGCTTCCTGCTCCCGCCACGGACGAACCGGGATCATCCGGCCCGGTCGGGCCGAGGACCGAGACAGGCCGCCGGACCCTGTATAGCCTCAGGACGTGCGGGAGGCTGCTCCGGAGGTGCACTCGGGGCGTCCCGTCGCGGCCGCTCCGGTCGGCCGGATCCCACGGCCACGCGCCCCCGTCGCCCGTCCACGGATGGTGCTGCGCACCGCACTCGTCGAGCGGGTCGTCGGGTCGGGGGAGTCCGTGGTGACGGTCGTCGCGCCGCCGGGCTACGGCAAGACGACCCTGCTGCAGCAGTGCGCGGAGGTGCCGGGCTCGCGCACCGTGTCGGTGCCGTGCGAGAGCCGCGACGACGACCCGGTGGAGCTCTGGACGTCGGTGGTGCTGGGGCTCGGAGAGGTCACCGCCGTCCGGCTGCGGGCGCTCGGGATCCTGGCGATGCGCGGCGGCGGGGCCGAGGTGGTGCCGAGCCTGGTGTCGGTGCTCGGCGCGGTCGAGGAACCGGTGACGGTGCTGCTCGACCACGTCGAGTCGATCACCAGCCCGGAGTGCTGGCGCGCGATCGCCGAGCTGGCGCTGCGGCTCCCCGACGGCTGGCGGCTGGTGCTCGCCTCGCGCACGCCCGTGCCGATCCCCACCGCCCGGCTGAGGGTCCAGGGCCGGCTGCTCGAGCTGGGCACCCGCGACCTGGCGATGACGTCGGTGGAGGTAGGGGCGCTGCTCGCCCTGTTCGACGTCCGGCCCAGCGCCGAGACGACCGACGACCTGCTGCGCGGCACCGAGGGCTGGCCGGTGGGGCTGTACGTCGCCGCGCTGGCGCTGCGCGACGGCGCGCAGGTGCCGGACTTCGCGTTCACCGGGGACGACCGGCTCATGGAGGACTACCTCACCGCCGAGGTGCTCGACCGGCTGACGCCGCAGCAGGTGCGGTTCCTGGTGCGGACCTCGGTCCTGGACCGGCTCTCCGGCCCGGTCTGCGACGCGCTCCTCGGCGGCGCCGACTCGGCACGCACCCTCGAGAGGCTCGCCCGCCAGAACCTCCTCGTGGTCCCGCTGGACCGCTCCGGGGAGTGGTACCGCTGCCACCACCTGCTGCGCGACCTGCTCCGCGCCGAGCTGCGGCGCGACGACCCGGGGCAGGTCCCGCTGCTGCACGCGCGGGCGGCCCGCTGGTTCGAGGCGAACGGCTTCGTCGAGCTCGCGATCGAGCACGCCCGGCTGGCCGGTGACGACGACCGGTTCACGGACCTGCTGCTTCCGCACATGCAGCCGGTGTGGGCCAGCGGCCGCATCGAGACCGTGCGCCGGTGGGTCGAATGGCTCGGCACCCGGCCGACCTCGCGCCCGACGTACGCCGGGGTGGCGGCGCACGCCGCGCTGATCTTCGCGCTGCTCGGCCGGCCGGCGGAGGCGGAGCGCTGGACCGGTGTCGCGGAGCGGCTGCCCGCCGTCGGCACGCTGCCGGACGGGTCGTCGGTCGCGGCCACCGTCGCGTACCTCCGGGCGAACCTGTGCCGGCACGGGCCGGCCACCATGCGGCGGGACGCGCTCGAGGCCCTGGAGGGCCTCGGTCCGACCAGCCCGTACCGCGCGACCATGCTGCACAGCGAGGGCCTGTCGCACCTGCTCGCCGGCGACCGGGACACCGCCGACGCCGTGTTCGCGCACGCCTCGGACGTCGCGGTGGCCGCCGGCGCCGCGCCGCTGACCGCGATGGTGCTCGCCGAGCGGTTCCTGGTCGCCTCGGCCGGCGACGAGTGGCGCACCGCGCACCGGATGGTCGACGAGGCGGTCCGCATCGTCGAGTCCGCCCAGCTCGACGGCTACTGGACCAGCGCGCTGGTCTTCGCGTGCGCGGCCCGCGCTGCGGTGCACCGCGGCGACATGCCGGACGCCCGGACCTACGTACGCCGGGCCGCGGCGCTCCGCCCGCTGCTCACCTACGCGCTGCCGGTGGTCTCGGTGCAGGCGCTGCTCGAGATCGCGAAGGTGTACGTCGCACTCGTCGACCCGTCCGGCGCCCGCGCGGCCCTGCAGCAGGTCCGGCAGATCCTGCAGCAGCGACCGGAGCTCGGGTCGCTGGTCGCGGAGACGACCGCGCTGCACGAGCGGATGAGCCACATCACCGCCAGCCGGGCGACCGGGGTGTCGTCGCTCACGACCGCGGAGCTGCGCCTCCTGCCGCTGCTCCCCACCCACCTGTCGTTCCCGGAGATCGGTGCGCACCTGCACGTCTCGCGGCACACCGTGAAGACCCAGGCGATGTCGGTCTACCGCAAGCTCGGGGTGTCCTCGCGCGGCGAGGCGGTGGCACGGATGACCGAGCTCGGGCTCGGCGGCTGACCGGGCAGGAGCTCATCCGAGGCGCTCCAGCAGCCGGTCGCCGACCCGCAGCGCGTTGGCCATCGCGGTCAGCGCCGGGTTCACCGCGCCGATGCTCGGGAAGAAGCTGGTGTCGACGACGTACAGGTTGTCGAGCTCGTGCGCCTTGCAGGTCGGGTCGAGGACCGAGTCGTTCGGGTCGGCCCCGAAACGCACCGTGCCGGCCTGGTGCGCGCAGCCGGCCAGCGGGATGTCGTTCTTCATGTAGACGTCGCGGGGGATCAGGTGGTGCGGGTGCATGCCGAGCGCGCCGAGGTGCTTCTTGACCCGGCGGTAGAGCTGCTCCATCGGCTCCTGGTTGTTGGTGGTGTAGCTCAGCACCACGTCGCCGTCCTTGTTCAGCGTCACCCGGTTCTCCGGCGTCGGCAGGTCCTCGACGGACAGCCAGAAGTCGACCGCGTGCTCGGCCACGTCGTCGAGCGCGAACATCGGCGCCAGCCGCGCCTCGAGCGGTCGCTCGCCGCGGTACATGGGCGCCGACGACTTGCCCACCATCTGCAGGTTGCCCATCGGGAAGCCGAAGTCGTCGTCGCCGAAGTAGTAGTCGTTGAGGCCCAGCGTCTTCTGGAACCGGGTGTCGTTCTTGTCGACGGAGATCGCCAAGAACGCGCGGCTGTTGTGGAACATGTAGTTGCGACCCACCTGGTCCGAGCCGTTCGCCAGGCCGCGCGGGTGCCGGTCGCTCGCGCTGGCGAGCAGCAGCTTCGCCGAGTTCACCGCGCCGGCGGACAGCACCACGATGCTGCCCTGGAACCGCTCGGTTCGGCCGTCGACGTCGGCCACGACGGTGTCGACGACCCGGCCCGAGACGTCCGTCTCCAGCCGGCGCACGTGCGCGCCGCGCACCAGCGTGACGTTGTCGTGCCGGATCGCCGGGCGTACGGCGATCACGTCGGCGTCGGACTTCGCGTGCACCAGGCACGGGAACCCGTCGCAGGTCGCGCACCGGATGCACTGGCTCATCGCCGGCTCCGCCTCGTCGAGCATGATCCCCGACGGGGCGTGGAAGGGGTGCAGGCCGGCCGAGGTCAGGTCGTCGAACAGCCGCTGGATCCGGGGCTCGTGCGACACCGGCGGGAACGGGTACGGCGCGGAGGCCGGCGGCTCGGTCGGATCCTCGCCGCGGGCGCCGTGCACCTGGTAGAGCCGTTCCGCCTGGGTGTAGTACGGCTCCAGCTCGTCGTAGTCGACCGGCCAGGCGGGGGACACCCCGTCGTGGTGCTTGAGCTCGCCGAAGTCGCGCTCGCGCAGCCGGTAGAGCGCGGCGCCGTAGAACTTGGTGGCGCCGCCCACGACGTAGTGCACCTGCGGCTGGAAGGCCTTGCCGTCCTTGTCGTACCAGGTGTCCTTCGAGACGTAGCGGTTGTCGACGAACACGGCGGTCGCGTCCCAGTTCTCGGGCTCGCGCGGGAGGAAGTCGCCGCGCTCGAGCACCAGCACCCGCTTGCCGGACGGCGCCAGCCGGTGCGCGAGGGTGCCACCGCCGGCGCCCGACCCGATGATGACCACGTCGTACTGCTCGCTCATGCGTCGCTCCCCGTCGTCGTCGGGCCGACGTCGATGTGCGGGCGGTCGGCCTGGTCGTCGCCCCACGCGATGCGGCTCGGGTCCGTCGATGCCTCGACGGTGGCCGCGTGGTCGCGGTCGAAGTAGTCCCATCCCCAGCTGAGGAAGGCGTCGGTCTTGCTGTGCGCGCCGCTGAGCAGCATCGCGTGCACGCCCAGCCACGCGGCGAACGCGACCGGGCCGTCGACCTGGTGCCGGCGCTTGCCGACCTCGGCGACGGCCGCGTTGCGGCCGATCATCGCCATGATGCCCTTGTCCTTGTAGCGGAACGGCTCGGTGGGCTGACCCGCCTTCTCGCGGATGATGTTCTCCGCGGCGCAGGTCCCGGACTGCTGCGCGACCGACCCGAGCTGCGGGAGCGGGTCGCTCCCGGCCGTGATGTTGGCGACGTCTCCGACGGCGTACGCGCCGGGGAACCCGGGCAGCCGCAGGTCCGGTTGTACGTCGAGCCGCCCGCCGCGTCCCGGGGTGGGGCCGGCGGTCCCGGCGATCTCGGCGGCGGACTCGCCCCCGCCCCAGATGACCGTGCGGGTGGGCAGCACGGTGCCGTCGGTGAGCTCGACCCGGTCGGGAAGCACGGCGCTCACCCCCACGCCGAGGCGCAGGTCGACCCCGGCGCGGGTGAGCCTCTTGAGCGCGTACTTCCGCGACTTCGGGGCGAAGGCGGCCAGCACCGTGTCCGCCCGGTCGACCAGGCTGACCCGGCCGGGCCGGGGGACCCGGCCGTGCTTGTGCAGCGCCTCCATCAGCTCGGCGAGCGCACCGGAGATCTCCACCCCGGTGGGTCCGCCGCCGACCACGACCACGTCGAGCGTCGCGTCGGCGGTGCCCTCGCCTGCGGCCGCCTTGTCCACCAGGTCGCGCACGTGCAGCCGCAGCCGTTCCGCGTCGGCCACGGAGTAGAGCGGGAACGCGTGCTCCTGGGCGCCGGGGACGCCGAAGAAGTTCGGCTGCGCGCCGACGGCCAGCACCACGTGCGAGCCGGTGAGCACGGTGCCGTCCTCGAGCTGGACCGAGCGGTCGGAGAGGCTGACCTTCGCGACCGGCGCGGTGACCGTCTGCACGAGCGGGTAGTCCCGGAAGATGCCGCGGTGCGGCCGCGCGATGTCCTCGGCCGGCAGCTGCGCGGTGGCCACCTGGTAGAGCAGCGGCTGGAACTGGTGGTAGTCGTTGCGGTCCAGCAGCACGACCGGGTGCCCCTCGTCGCCGAGCTTGAGCGCGCAGCCGACGCCGGCGAGCCCGCCGCCCACCACGAGGACCGGGTCGTCGTCGCTCACAGCGACAGCTCCGTGCGTACGTCGTGGAGCACGATGCGCCCGGCCGCCTCGATCAGGGCCAGGTGCGAGAACGCCTGCGGGAAGTTGCCGAGGTGCCGGGAGCGCTCGACCTCGAACTCCTCGGCGTACAGGCCCAGCGGCGAGGCGATCCGGAGCAGCCGTTCCATCAGGCTGGTGGCCTTCTCCATGTCGCCGACGATGGCCAGTGCCGACACCAGCCAGAACGAGCAGATCAGGAAGGTGCCCTCCTTGCCGGCCATCCCGTCGTCGGTCTGGTCGGTGCGGTAGCGCAGCACGAAGCCGTGCTCGGTGAGGTCCTCGTCGATGGCCCGGACGGTGTTGCGCATCCGCTCGTCGGTCCCGGGCAGGAACCCGAACATCCCGGCCAGCAGCGTGGACGCGTCGAGCGCGTCGGTGTCGTAGTGCTGGCGGAGCACGCCGACGTCGCTGACGCCCTTGGCGAGGATGTCGGACTTGATGTCCTGCGCGGCCTCGTGCCACTTCGCCTGCAGAGCCTGGTCGTCGCGGATCCCGGCGAGCTTCGCCGCGCGGTCCAGGGCCACCCAGCACATCAGCTTCGAGGACACGTAGTGCTGCGGCTTGCCGCGCGCCTCCCAGATGCCCTGGTCGGGGTCCTGCCACACCCTGAGGGCGCACTCGGCCTGCGTCTCCACGATCGGCCACAGCCGGCGGGACAGGTGCTTGCTCCGGCTCGTGTGCAGCAGGATCGAGTCGAGCACCGCGCCGAACACGTCGTTCTGCCGCTGGTCGAAGGCACCGTTGCCGATCCGCACCGGGCTCGCGCCCTCGTAGCCGGACAGCTCGTCGCGGGTGGTCTCGGTGAGGTCGCGGCGGCCGTCGATGCCGTACATGATCTGCAGGCTGCCGTCCTCGTTCGCCTCCACGTCGGCCACGAACTGGATGAACTCGTCGGCCTCCCAGTCCAGGTTCAGGTAGTGCAGCGCCTGCAGCGTGAACGTGGTGTCGCGCATCCACGTGTAGCGGTAGTCCCAGTTGCGCGCGCCGCCCGGTGTCTCGGGAAGCGAGGTGGTCAGGGCCGCGACCGTCGCGCCGGTGGGCATGTAGGTGAGCCCCTTGATGGTCAGCGCGGACCGCTCCAGCGGGTGCCGCAGCGCGTGGTCGGGGATCCGCGCCCGGGCCAGCCAGCGACGCCAGAACTGCACGGTGGCCTCGACCCGCCGGACCGCGTCGTCGAGGTCCGACGGCAGCAGCAGCCCCTCGCTCCAGGACAGCGCGCACCAGGCCTTCTCGCCCTTCTCCAGCACGTGCCGGGCCCGGGCGGCGCTGCCCTCGATCCCCACGGCGAGGCCCGTGCCGAGCCGGATGGTCTGGCCCGCGCCGGTGGCGTCGGCGACGTGCCCGTAGTCGTCGCGCACCACCCACTCGGCCGGCTCGCGGCCGTAGTCGAACGCCGGCTCGCAGACCAGCTCGACCTCGACCGCACCGTCCAGGCACTCGACGGTGCGGACCAGCAGGTGGTCGGCGTCGTCGTCGGCCGGCGGCCGGGTGTGCGGGGTGACGGTGTCGGTGCCCTTCCGGGGGCCCATCGTGAGTGCGTCGTGCACCAGCACCCAGCCGCCGGGGGTGTGCCAGGTGGTGGTCAGCACGTTGGTGCCCGGGATGTAGACCCGGGCGGTCGGCTGGGTGATGCCGTACGGGCCGAACCGGAACGACCCGGCGCCGCGGTCCAGCAGGTTGCCGAACACGCTGGGGGAGTCGAAGGCGGGCGTGCACAGCCAGTCCACCGACCCGTCCGGCGCGACCAGCGCGCCGGTGTGGCAGTTGGAGAGGAACGCGTACTCGGCGATCGGCGGGAACGGCGAACCGGACAGACCCATGACGCTGGCTCCTTGGTGGCGGTCGGCGGGGACGTCGCCCACGTTCCTCGGCCGGGTGCCGACCGGCATCACCCCGTAGTGATGAATGCGCGAGGTCAGACCGGGTCGGCGACGTCGGCCACGCCCTCCTCCTCCAGGAGGTCGCGCTGGTCGAGCACGTAGAGCAGCACGAAGCCGGGCACCACGATCACGACGGCGACCGCCGCCGCGACCAGGACCGTGGTGAGCGTGCCGTCGGGGGCGGCGGCCGCCGACACCTCGAGGCTGGTGGGCAGCAGGTAGGGCCACATCGCCACGCCTCCGGCCAGCACCAGGGCCGCGACGGTCACCACGCCGAGCAGTCGCACGCCGCGGAGCGCGTCGAGGGTGAGGAGCGTCAGCGCGCCGCCGAGGCCGAGGACCCCGACGACGGCCAGCGGGGCCGCGCGCGACGTCAGCCCGTCGAACACGTATGTCGCGTCGGAGGACAGCACGACCGCCGCGACGACCAGCAGCGCCGCGACGAGCAGGCCGCTGACGAGCGCGCGACGGCGGAAGTACTGCACCATCTCCGCGTCGCCGACCCGACGGGCCACCCAGACAAGGTAGACCGCGGCGAGCCAGGCGACGAGCGCCACCCCCAGCACGCCGACGACGACGGACGTCGGGTTGATCCAGCTGTCCACCGGGTCGCCGGCCCGGCCGCCCGCCGGCACCCGGCCCGAGGCGATGCCGCCGGCGACGGCGCCGAGGCAGTACGGGACGAGCACCGACGACGCCGCGAACGCCGCCCCGAACCACCGCCGGTAGCGGGTCTGCACGACGACCTTGCGGAACGCGAACCCGGCACCGCGCAGCACGATCCCGAGCGCGGCGAGCGTCAGCGGCACGAACAGGGTCAGCGTGATCGACGCGTAGGCCTCCGGGAACGCCGTCCAGGCGATCACGAACACGAAGATCAGCCAGACGTGGTTGGCCTCCCAGACCGGGCCGATGCCGTGCTCGACGACCGCGCGCGGCCGGGCTCCCTTGTCGGCGTCGCCGGCGGTCAGGTCCCACAGGCCGGCCCCGAAGTCGGCGCCGCCGAACACGACGTACGCGGTGAGCACGAGGAGCAGCACGGTCGCGACGACGGTGGTCACGGCACCGACGCCTCCTCGCGCTGCTCCGCCGGCGCGCTCGGCCCGTACGGCGCGTCGTCGTCGGTGAACCCGCCGCCGCGCCGGAACCGCCGGCTCATCGCCCGCAGCACCAGCACCAGCGCGACGGCGCCGAGCAGGTAGAGCAGGCAGACCACGATGAACGTGATGACGACGCCCGAGTTGGTGGTGGCCGCGTCCTCCACGCGCATCCGCTGGTAGACGATCCACGGCTGCCGGCCCACCTCGGTGACGATCCAGCCGGCCTCGAGCGTGACGACGGCGAGCGGCCCCGCGGCGGCCGCCAACGCCAGGAACGTCCGGCCCTGCGGCATCCGGCGGCGGAACGCCCAGCCGGCGGCGTACCAGAGGGCGAGCAGGAACAGCGCCGTGCCGAGCCCGACCATCACGTCCCAGGCGAGGTGCACGGTGTTGACCTGGGAGGTGGTCGGCCGGGTGTCCGCCGGCACCGCGTCGAGACCCTGCACGACCGTCGAGCGCCCGGTGCTCGGGTCCGAGAGCCAGGACGCGAGCCCGGGGATCGGGAGTCCGCCCTGCACCTGCCCGTCGGAGTCGAGGTGGCCGAGCAGGGTCTCGGGCACGGCGGAGCTGGTCTTCGGGACCAGCTCGATCGCGGCGAACTTGGTGGGCTGCTCGTCGTACACCCAGCGGGCCAGCGCGTCCCCGACGCCCATCTGCACGGGCGTCATCACCGCGGCGACCGTGAACGCGATGGTGAAACCGAGGCGGTGGTAGCGGTCGCGGCGGCCGCGCAGCATGCCGGTCGCGTACACCGACGCGATCAGGAACCCGCCCACGACGTACGCCGCGACGACCATGTGCGCGGCCTGCAGGGGCATCGCGTCGTTGAAGATCACCTGGACCGGGTCGACCTCGACCACGTTGCCCTGGGCGTCCAGGGTGAACCCGCTCGGCGCGTTCATCCACGCGTTCGCAGCGACCACCGACACGCTGCCGAGCAGCCCGGCCAGCACGATCGGCACACCGGTCCAGAAGTGCGTCCAGGGCCGGAGCCGGCGCCAGCCGAAGATGTAGATCGCGATGAAGATCGCCTCGGTGAAGAAGAAGATCCCCTCGAACGCGAACGGCACCCCGAACGCCTCGCCCCATCGGCCCATGAACCGCGGCCACAGCAGTCCGAACTCGAAGCTGAGCACGGTGCCGGTGACCGCGCCGACCGCGAACGTCACGGCCATGTACTTCGACCAGCGCTGCGCCAGCAGCAGCGCGTCGGGGTCGTCGTGCCGCAGCGCGCGGTAGTTGGCGACCAGGGTCAGGAACGTCCAGGAGACGCCGAGCGGCACCAGGATGATGTGGCAGGCGAGCGTGAACGCCATCTGCGCGCGGGCCCACGGCACCGGGTCGACCGCGAGGGCGACGAGCGTGGGCACCTCCATGGTGCTGCCTCCTCAGACGAGACCGAGCTGCTGGGCGCGCCGGACGGCCTGGTTGCGCCGCGAGACCGCCAGCTTGCGCAGGATGCTGCGCACGTGGGTCTTGACGGTGTTGACGGAGATGAACATCGCGGCCGCGATCTCCTCGGTGGACAGCAGCGCGGCGAGGTGGTTCAGCACCTCGAGCTCCTTCGCCGACAGCGCCTGCCCGTACGGCGGTCCGTCGGCGTCCGGGCCGGGGGCGGCACCGAGTCGGCTGCGCAGCAGGGTCGACGCCCAGCCGAGCAGGGGGTCGGCGCTCGGGTGCGTGGCGGCACGGTCCAGGAGCCGTCGTGCGCCCTCGGGGTCCCGGCGCTCCACCGCGACCCAGGCCCGGGCCAGGTCGGTGGCGGGTGGCCGGTCGGAGTCGTGGTGCTCTCGG
>JABFXA010000129.1 GCA_013361955.1 Nocardioidaceae bacterium | reverse complement strand
GCGGCGGCGGTGCTCGCCCCGGCGACGCCGAGCACGGCGGCCGCCCCGACGACGACCCAGCGCTTCTTCATGGACGAGGGGTTCATCTGAGTGCCTCCCGGTTTCTCCTGGCACCTCGGTCGGGTGCCTGCTGACCACGAGTCTGCCCCGCCCGGATGAGGCGACGAGGAGACGAGGATGAGACGGTTCTCATGTCCTGACCGGCCCCGGGTCAGCCGCGGAACCGGTAGCCGGCGCCGCGCACGGTCTCGATGCGGTCGGCGCCGAGCTTCTTGCGCAGGTACCGCACGTACACGTCCACCACGTTGGACCCGGGGTCGAAGTCGTACCCCCACACGCGCGACAGGAGCTGCTCCCGGGACATGACCTGGCCCGGGTGCTGCAGGAACACCTCCGCGAGCGCGAACTCGCGCGCGGACAGCTCCACCTCCCGCCCGGCCACGGTGGCGGTGCGGGTACGCAGGTCGAGCCCCACGCCCCCGTGCTCCAGCCGGTCGGACGGCGCGGCCTCCCCCGCCGCCTTCCGCAGCCGCAGCCGGATCCGCGCGAGCAGCTCGTCGAAGCCGAACGGCTTGGACATGTAGTCGTCCGCCCCGCCCTCCAGGCCAGCGACCCGGTCCGACAGCGAGTCGCGCGCGGTGAGGATCACCACGGGGAGCGTGGAGCCGACGTCGCGCAGGCGCTGCAGCACGGTGAACCCGTCCAGCACGGGCAGCCCGATGTCCAGCACCATGAGGTCGTAGCCGCCAGACATGGCGTGGCCGAGAGCCGAGGCGCCGTCCGCGACGACCGTGGGCTGGAAGCCGTGCGCCTTGAGGCCCTTGCGCACGAACTGCGCGATGCGCTCCTCGTCCTCCGCGATCAGGATCTGGTTCACGCCGCCTCCTCCGCCGTCTCGTGCCTGGTCTCGGGCGGGACCGCCCGCTGCCCGGGCCCGCCGAGGGGCCACGTCATCACGAAGCGCGCCCCACCGCCATCAGACCGTTCCACCACGACGTCGCCGCCGTGCCCCTGCGCGATGGCCCGCACGATCGCCAGCCCCAGGCCCGAGCCCGAGGCGCCGCCCGTGTCGCTCCCCCGCGCGAACCGGTCGAAGATGCGCTCCGCCTCCTCCGGCGGTACGCCCGGCCCGGTGTCGCGCACCCAGAGCCGCACGGTGCGGCCGGACGGGCCGTCGTACACCTGCGTGCCGATGCCCACCTCGTCGTCGGCGCCGGTGAACTTCACGGCGTTGTCCGCGAGCTGGAGCACCGCCTGGGTGAGCCGGTGCGCGTCGCCGGCCACCTCGACGTCGGCCCGCGCGTCCACCACCCAGCGGCGGGCGCCCAGCGCCCGCGCCTTGTCGTGCACGTCGTCCGTGAACCGGCCCAGGTCCACTGGGGCCAGGGTCACGAAGTCGGACCGCTCCGCCTTGGCGAGCAGCACGAGCTCCTCCACGATCTGCCCCATCCGGGAGGTCTCGTCCAGCAGCAGGTCCCGCGTCTCGCGGACGTCGGCCGGGTCGTCGGGGTCGAGCACCTCCAGGTGGCCGCGCAGCACGGTCAGCGGCGTGCGCAGCTCGTGGCCGGCGTCGTCCAGGAACCGGCGCTGGGTCTCGATGGCCGTCGACAGCCGGTCGAGCATGGTGTTGAACGCGCCCGCCAGCTCGCCCAGGTCGTCGTCGGTCGCGACGGGGACGCGCTGCGACAGGTCCGTCTCGGTCACCCGCGTCGCGGTGGCGCTGAGCTGGCGCAGGGGCCGCAGCAGGCGGCTGACCACGAGCCAGGCGAACAGCCCCAGCAGCACCAGCGCCACGGAGCAGACGATCGCGTAGGTGCGCATCACGGCGGTCTCGGCGGCGAGCGACCGGTCCAGCGCGGACGCCATGACGTACGCGCCCACCTCCTGCCGGTCCGCCACGGTCACCGGCACGACGACGAACCACACCCGGCCGATCTCGGTCTCGATCTCCTGCTCGACGGTCGTGGCCGACTCCGGCGTCAGCCCGGCGACGACCTCCTGGACCACCGGGTCGTCCGCGACCACCCGGCTGAACGTGGGCGGGCTGGACTGCTGGTGCTGGCCGTCGAGGTAGCTCACGAACATCTCGTTGGTGCCCGGGACGTTCCGCTCCATCGCCACGCTCATGAGCCGCCCGGCGCCGCGGAAGTCCTCGCCGGTC